>QFNA01000152.1 GCA_003248395.1 Citromicrobium sp. | reverse complement strand
ACGGTGTGTGGCTGCCATCGTTCGAACATGCGTTTTGCGGTCAGCGGGTCGGCGATGTTGGCCATCTCGGTGTGGATGGTGGTGGATGCGTCGACATCGCCGGCTGCCTGGGCCGCGCGCAATTCACCCTCGATCAGGTAGAGGGCATGCTCGGTCATCTCGACGAGTATGATCCTGGTCGGCTTCAAGGCAGCAATCTGTCGGCATAGCTCGCTGCCGATCGAACCACCGGCGCCCGTGACCAGCACCACGCGATCGGTAATGGTCCGATGCAGCAGCAAGTGATTGGGCGGAACCGGATCGCGTCCGAGGAGATCGGTGATTTCGACCTCGCGGAGGTCGCTGATCGAGACTTTGCCATCGAAAATCTCGCCGATCCCCGGCAAGGTCAGAACCTGAACGCTGATTTCGGCGAACCTCCGCACGATTTGCTCGCGCTGTTGCCGCGATACGCCGGGCACCGCGAGCAGGACGGTGTCGATTTCGAGGCGCTCGACGATCTTCGCGACATCGTCGGAGTGATAGACGCGCACATGGTCCAGGTGCTGGCCGGCAAGGCGGCTGTCGTCGTCGAGATATCCGGCGAGAAACATTCCCGGCTCATGACGCAGCGAGAGGGCAAGTTGCCGACCCGCGCTGCCGGCGCCATAAACCAGGACCCGGCTGGTCTGGCCTTCGAAGCCGCGCTGATTGAGCAGGTCGAACAGAACGTAGCGGGCAAACAGGCGGCTCGTTACGAGCAAACCGCCGAATACCATTGGCTGGATGACCGAAATCGTCCGCGGAATGCCCGGAACCTGATTGAGCGTGAAAAAGACGGACATGATGAGCGCCATGATCATGCAAGACGTCGCAATGCCGATCATTGTCCGCGAACCGATGAAGCGCATGACGGAGCGGTAGATACCGCGCAACGAAAACAGCGGGAGCCAAATTGCGAGACTGGCAATCATGACTGTCACCGTGGCTTGCGACCACAGATCCCACACACCGAGCCTCAGCGAAAACGCGATCCAGACCGATACGACGCAAAGTGCGGCATCGATCAGCAGCAGCAGAGCGATCTTCTCTACCCGACGCAATTCGACAAGCCGGTGAAGCAGCGCCATCGCCCATGCTTCAAATTTAGCCCGCATATTTTTCGCGTGGTGAATCAAGAAATCAAATCCGGTATCGTCGAAGGCTCGAGCGGCTAGCACTTTGCAATACGGAATTGCAATTTCAAAGCGACGATTAAGTTCCCGAAAGTATATTCATTAACGGTGCGCTCGAGCCGAAAAGCCCTCTTCAAAACTAATCTAATACGTGCGAACCGGCAAGTCTCCGAGCCTCAAGCGCCAACATTCCGTCTATTCAGTCGAGAGTATGGCGAAATCGCGCGGTATTTTGAAACCTTGGTAGCGGAGGAGGGATCCACCAATCTCGCATAGGCCGCTGTTAAAAAGTAATTTCTCTTTCATCTTCGCCAAAAATACCCCCTGTGATACCCCCAGCTTGGGACCTCTGCGATGAGCGGAAATTCGATCGCGGCAAACCGTTCACTTACCCCGAGTAGTGGGCATTCACTGCGCAACTTGGCGTATGTCGCAGGCAGCATAGCTCCCACTCACGACACCTGAGAACCAATCCAGATCACTCTGCCGACGACATTGATCGCCTTTCGCTGAACACCGTTCCAGCTTGGATAAGCGGGATGGTCGGTCGGAACAGAAATGCGATTTTTGGTCGGGTCCAGAGCGATCCGCCTGACGAACGTCTCTGACGATCCCCGGACAGCGTAACCGCGCTCGCCGTTGATCCGGTAGATCGTCGCCGGCTGGCCCATGCCCCCTTTCCGCTTCTCGGCCTGGAACAGCGGGCCTTCAGCTTCGAGCTCGTCGACGAGGCGCACCACCGCCTGGAGGCACGGCCATTCGCCGCACTGCGGAGAGGATCAGTCGCTCGTTGTAGCGGCGCATGCCGCTGGCGGTTGTGCCTCTCGATATACTTTGCATGTTGTCAGTCCGTTATCGTGGTGGACATTTGCAACCAGCTGAGCGCCGATGCTTGTCTAGCCTAAATAAATCACAATGATAGCGGTTCTCTGCAAATGACTCTTCAGTCAGCAAGATGCTGACGCCTCGCAGGTGTGGCATGAGAACGAACGGCGGCGGCCATAACGTCCTAGGTTTCGTGGACAAAGGGTATCCAGAGTTTGACTGAGGCGAGCGCGACGAAGCCAAGGTAGGATTCCTTGGTTTTGTCGTATCGGGTCGCAACGCGCCGCCAGTTCTTGAGTTTGTTGAACAGGCGCTCGATCAGGTTGCGCCATTTGTATTTGGCGCGGTCGTGCGGGACGGGGTCGCGCCGGTTGACCTTGGCCGGGATCACCGCCTCGGCGCCTGCGGCCTCGATTTCCTCGCGGATCGCATCGGCATCGTATCCCCGATCAGCCAGGAAGGCCTCGATCCGATCGGTTATCATGCGGAACAGCGGAGCGAAGCCCTGCACATCGTGTGCCTGCCCCGGTGTCAGCACGAAGCCGAGGGGCAAGCCTCTGGCATCGCATCTTGCGTGG
>QFNA01000151.1 GCA_003248395.1 Citromicrobium sp. | reverse complement strand
CAGTCGCTGCGACTCATGCCCAATCTGCTGGTCATGCGGCCTGCAGACGCGGTCGAGACGGCGGAATGCTGGGACATCGCGCTGCGCCAGAAAGACCGGCCGACAGTGCTCGCCCTGACCCGTCAGAACCTGCCGCAGGTTCGCAATTCGCCCGACGATGGCAATCTTTCGGCAAGGGGTGCCTACCGCCTCAAGCGCGCGGGGAACAAGCGTCGCGTCATCCTGATTGCTACCGGTTCCGAAGTTCACGTCGCGCTCGAATGCGCGGAGATGCTGGAAAAGCAGGGGATCGGTGCGGATGTCATCTCGATGGTCTGCACCGAATTGTTCGACGAACAGGATGCGGCTTACCGGTCGGACCTGCTGCCCGACGTCGACCCGGCGGAGGTGCTGCGCGTCAGCATCGAGGCTGGTACCACGTTCGGATGGGAACGCTACACGATGGCCAACGGCCTCAACATCGGCATCGATCGCTTCGGCGCCTCGGCACCCGCGGGAGATCTGTTCGAGAAATTCGGCCTGACCGCGGACAAAATCGTGCCGCAAATCATGAACAAATTGAACGACTAAGCAGGAGTTGCTCGCAATGACCACGAAGGTAGCAATCAACGGTTTCGGACGTATCGGACGCCTTGTGGCGCGCGCCATTCTCGAACGGGACGATCACGATCTGGAACTCGTTTCGATCAACGATCTGGCCGATACCAAGTCGAATGCGCTGCTATTCCAGTATGACAGCACGCATGGGCGCTTTCCCGGCACCGTCGAGGTCGGTGACGGCTTCCTGACCGTCAACGGCAAGAAGATCGCCGTGACCAGCGAGCGCGATCCAGCCAACCTTCCGCACGCCGACCAGGGCGTGGACATCGCGCTCGAATGCACCGGCTTTTTCCAGAGCCACGAGCAGGCCGAACCGCACCTCAAGGCGGGTGCCAAGCGAGTCTTGATATCGGCTCCGGCCAAGAACGTCTCGGCGACCATCGTCTATGGTGTGAACCACGAAACGCTGACTGCCGAGGATGTCATCGTCTCCAACGCCAGCTGTACCACCAACTGCCTCTCGCCCATGGCCAAGGTGTTGCACGAGACAGTGGGCATCGAGCGTGGCTTCATGACCACGATCCACAGCTATACCAACGACCAGCGCATGCTCGACCAGATGCATGGCGACATGCGCCGGGCCCGCGGCGGTGCACAGAACATGATCCCGACGACGACCGGCGCTGCCCGCGCGGTCGGCCTCGTCCTGCCCGAACTGGCCGGCAAGCTCGACGGTTCGAGCGTGCGCGTGCCGACGCCGAACGTCAGCCTCGTCGATCTCGTGTTCACGCCGGGCCGCGATACCAGCGCCGAAGAACTGAACGCTGCGCTCAAGGCCGCTGCCGAAGGTCCGATGAAGGGTGTGCTCGATTATACGGACCAGCCGCTCGTCAGTTCGGACTTCAACCACTATCCGGCCAGCTCGACCATCGACAGCCTCGAAACCAGCGTGATGGAGGGCAAGCTTGCCCGCGTCGTTAGCTGGTACGACAATGAATGGGGTTTCTCGAACCGCATGATCGACACTGCCGGCGTGATGGCGAAGTTCCTCTAAAGGACGCAAATATGAGCAGTTTCAGGACCCTGGACGACCTTGGCGACGTCACCGGCAAGGTCGCGCTGGTGCGCGTCGATCTCAACCTTCCGATGAAGGATGGTTCGGCCACCGATGTCACCCGTGTCGAGGCGGTGAAGCCGACCATCCTCGAACTCGCGGACAAGGGCGCCAAGGTCCTGCTACTCGCCCATTTCGGCCGTCCCAAAGGACAGCGCCATTCGACCATGTCGACCAGCTTCGTCCAGGGTGACGTCGAGGAAGTGCTCGGCAAGGAGATCATGTTCATCCCCGAGGTCTCCGGCCCGGTCGTCGAACAGTCGATCGGAATCCTGCGCAATGGGGATATCGGCTTGCTCGACAATGTCCGCTTCTGGCCGGGCGAGGAAGCGAACGATCCCGAATTCGCCAAGGCTATCGCTGCACATGGTGACCTGTACGTAAACGACGCTTTTTCCGCCGCGCATCGCGCGCACGCTTCGACTGAAGGGCTGGCTCATCATCTCCCGGCCTATGCGGGCCGCGCAATGGAAGCCGAGCTGAAGGCACTGAATGCCGCGCTCGGCAATCCGGAGCAGCCCGTTGCCGCAGTCGTCGGTGGGGCCAAGGTTTCGACCAAGCTCGACGTGCTGCAAAACCTCGTCGGCAAGGTGCAGCACCTCATTATCGGGGGCGGCATGGCCAACACCTTCCTGGCTGCAAAGGGTATCGATGTCGGCAAGTCGCTGTGCGAACACGACCTCACCGATACGGCGCGCCGCATCATCGATGAGGCCGATCATGCCGGTTGCACGGTCCACTTGCCCTATGACGTTGTAGTTGCGAAGGAATTTGCGCCAAATCCAACATCTATGCGCGTCTGCCATATGCGTGAGGTTGGTGAAGACGAGATGATCCTGGATCTCGGCCCACAGGCCGTCGAGGCGCTCGGCGATGTGCTCAAGACCTGCCGTACGCTGGTCTGG
>QFNA01000150.1 GCA_003248395.1 Citromicrobium sp. | reverse complement strand
TGAGTATTCGCGTCGCTGGGGCCCGCTGATCGAGGGTCCGGGGGCCAGCTCGTTTTCGTAGCGATGGCGTCGTTGGGGACCAGGTGTGGTGTCGTTGGGGGCCACCCTGCTTACGCTCCTTCCGCCGTGTGTATAGGGCACGCGGCGGAAGGAGCAATCGAAGATGGTACGGAAGATCAGAGCGAAGCTGGTGCTCCAGTTACGCGCCGAGGGTCTGTCGGGGCGTGCTATCGCTGCCTCGCAGGGCATGTCCCGGAAGTCCGTCAGGGCGGTGTTCGAGGCAGCTGACGGGGTGGGGATCGGCTGGGACGACGTGGCCGAGCTCGACGACGAGCAGGTGTATGCGTGGTTGTTCCCGGGCCGGGGCGAGCACGAGAGCGTGTTCGCCCAGCCCGACTGGGAGCAGGTCCATCGGGAGATGGCGAGGGTCGGGGTGACGCTGAAGCTCCTGCATGGCGAGTACCTCGACGCCACCGCGGCGGCCGGGGACCCGGCGATGGGATATGACCGGTTCTGCCGCACCTACCAACGCCACGTGCTGGTCACCGGCGCTGCCTCGAGGGTGGGGCACAAGGCCGGCCAGAGCGTGGAGGTCGACTGGTCCGGCCCCACGATGGAGCTGATCAACGCGGTCACCGGCGAGGTCTCGAAGGTGTTCTTGTTCGTGGGCTGCCTGCCGTTCTCCCGTTACGCGTTCTGCTTCCCGGCGCTGGATATGCGCCAGGAGTCGTGGCTGCGGGCGCACGTGACGATGTTCGAAGCGTTCGGCGGGTCGGTCCCCAGGATCGTGCCGGACAACCTCAAGACCGGCGTGGTGAAGCACCCCCGCGAGGGCGAGATCGTCCTGAACGATGCGTATCGCGAGATGGCCGGTCACTACTCGGCAGCGGTGCTGCCGGGCAGGGTGCGGAAACCGAAAGACAAGGCCAGCGTGGAGAACACCGTCGCGCACGTCGCGACCTGGGTTATCGCCGGGCTGCGAGAGAAGCAGTTCACGACTCTGCCCGAGCTCACCGCAGCGATCAGCGCGCGGATGGAGGCATACAACGCCGAACCGTTCCAGAAACGTCCCGGCTCCCGCATCAGCGTGTTCGACGCGGAGGAGCGGCCGCTGCTGACGCCGCTGCCGGCGGTCACCTACGAGATCTCGAGGTGGCTCTACGGCAGACGAGTGGCCAGGAACGGGCACGTCTCGTTCGCGCGGAACTTCTACTCGGTGCCGTTCGCGCACATCGGCGCCGCGGTTGATCTGCGCATCATGGCCCGCACGCTGGAGATCTACCACGGCCACCAGAGGCTTTCCAGTCACCTGCTGCTGCCCGAGGGGTCGGTGAACGAGTACCGCACTAACGACGCGGATCTGCCCGCCGGGGACCGCTACCAGGCCTGGGACGCGGCACGAGTACGGGCATGGGCCGAGCGGATCGGCCCCGCGACGGTGATCGTGACCCGGCGGATCTTCGAGTCCGTACCGATCCAGGAGCAGGGCCTGGATCCTGCGCTGGCGGTGCTGCGGCTCTCTCGCCGCTTCTCCGCCGAGCGGGTCGAGGCGGCCTGCGCGCTCGCGTTGACGGGCCGGATCCGCTCGCCCCGTTACGCGCATCTGCAACCGATCCTTGCGACAGGGCAGGACAAGACCGCCGGGCTGCGTCCACCCCGCGAGGAACCAGCGGAGCAGGGCGGTTTCGTCCGCGGCGCGGACTACTACGGCGGAGGTGCTCGATGACCGCGATCGATATCGAGACCAAGCGGAAGCTACGCGAGATGGGCGCAACCGCGCTCCTGGACGCCATCGACGCCCAGGACGAGACCCACGTGCTGGGAATGTCGTTCGAGGGCCGCCTCCAGCTGGTCGTGGACGAGGCGCACTCCACCTTCAACCAGGGCAAGGTCGAGGGCCTGATCCGCCGGGCCGGACTGCGTTACCCCGGCGCTGATCTGCGCCGCCTGGACCTGGTCGAGGAACGAGGGCTGGACCGGAACGTGATCGCACAGTTGGCGACGTGCTCGTTCATCCAGCGCCAGCAGAATGTCGTCTTCCAAGGCTTCACCGGGTCGGGGAAGTCGTATCTGGGATGCGCGCTGGCGAAGCAGGCCTGCCAGCACCGGATCCGCGCGCACTACATCCGGATGCCCGACCTCGAGGAAGCATGGGCCCTGGCCAAGGACAAGTCCCAGGGCCAGACGAAGTTCCTGCGGAAGTACTCGACGTTCTCGCTGCTGGTGATCGACGAATGGCTGCTGGACCATCCGGACGAGGGGATGCGTTCGATGCTGCTGGAACTGCTAGAACTCCGCTACGACACCGGCTCGACAGTGTTCTGCACCCAGTACGCGAAGAAGGACTGGCATCCACGCCTCGGAGGAGGGGTCCACGCCGATGCGATCATGGACCGCATCGTCCACAACACCATCTGGATCGACACCGGCAACCGGAACATGCGCGAACACGCCGCCAAGACCCAGTGACCCAATGAAGGCGGGAGCCAGTGGCCCCCACCGCGACGGCTACTGGCCCCCGCCGGCACGATCGGTGGCCCCCAAAGGCACGATTCGGTGGCTCCCATGCCTACGAATATTCA
>QFNA01000049.1 GCA_003248395.1 Citromicrobium sp. | reverse complement strand
CGGCTGGCCGTGGCGCAAGGCGACACGGTGCGACAGGGGCAGAGGCTGGGCAATGTCGGATCGTCGGGACGGGCGACGGGGCCGCATCTGCACTGGAGCCTGATGTGGCGGGACAAGCGGCTCGATCCGCTGCTGTTCCTGCCGCCGATGCCCTGAAGAGAGCCCGAGGGACGATGCGCCCGATGCGGTTGCTGATGACGGGGCTGGTCGCGCTGGGGCTGGCACCGGGCACTTTCGTGCGCAGCGCAGTCGAACCGGAGCCCGAGATCGCCGCAGCGCGCCCGCAGATCGCACGGGTCGACGTGCCGGCGACCGATGCGGGCGGCATACGGGTCGAGGGGGTGTGGGAAGTGTCCTCGGCGGACCGGCGCATCGGCGGGTTCTCGGCATTGACGGCGACCGGGCCGGAGGAGCTGGTCGCGATCAGCGATGCCGCGCAGATCGTGCGAATTGCACTCAGGGAAGGCGAGCCTTCGCGTATCGGGATCGCCGATCCGGCGCGCCCCGTGCGGCCCCCGAGCGGGGTCGCGCTCGAGACCAAGGGCGTCTGGGATGTCGAATCGCTCGCCCGCGATCCGGCGAGCGGCAGCCTGTGGCTGGGTTTCGAATCGAGCAATGCCATCGAGCGCTACACCCCCGATTTCCGCATGGCGGCGAGCGTGCAGCCTGCCGCGATGCGCGACTGGAGCGCGAACAGCGGACCAGAGGCGATGGCGCGGCTGGACGATGGGCGCTTCCTCGTGCTGGAGGAAGGAACCGCGGACATGTTCGGGAGCGACCATCGCGGCCTGCTGTTTGCAGACGACCCGACCGAAGGGCATCGGCCGGTGCAGTTCAGGCTGGCCAGCCCCGACGGCTATCGTCCGGTCGACGCCGGTGCCGCCGCGTTTCGAGTCGGCGCTCATGCTGGTCGATGTCGATGCCATCGAACAGGGTGCGCGCGTCGAGGGGACGATGCTGGGCGCATTGCCCGCGGCGGTGCCGGGCGAGAATTACGAAGGGCTGGCGATCGACGGGCAGACGACCGATGCGGCGACGCTGTGGCTGATCTCCGACGACAATTTCGTCGATTTCCAGCGGACGCTGATCGTGAAGTTGCGGTTCGACACAAGCCGAGGGCCGCGCGAGTAGTACCCGCGCGCCCCTCCGCATGCATCGATCAGGATGGCGCCGGAGCGCCGGGCATTACGCCGCTTCGACGGCAGCTTTCTTGAGCTCGCGCTTCACCTTGAGGGCGCGCGCGGAAAGCTTTTCGTCGCGGGTCTTGAGCAGCCAGTTGTCGAGGCCGCCATTGTGTTCGACCGAACGCAGGCCCTGCGTCGAAACGCGGAACTTGAAGCTGCGGTCCAGCTTCTCGCTGAGCAGCGTGACGTTCTGCAGGTTCGGCAGGAAGACCTTCTTGGTCTTGTTGTTGGCGTGGCTCACATTGTGGCCGACCTGGCGACCCTTGCCGGTGAGTTCGCAAATGCGCGACATGATACGTCTCTCGTTCGATTCGAATGGTTGGGCGAGTTCCTGTGACCGCTCAGGGCGGGGCGGGGCCTCGGTTTATCCCGGAAAGCGGCGCGCATAGCGGCGCCCCCGCGAATCGTCAAGCACGTTGCGCCCCGCGTTGCAGCGGTCTAGCGCCTGTCGTCTATGAGTGGCTGGCCCCTACCGCAACCCATGCAGCGCGCGCTGGAACTGGCCGGACAATCGGCCGCTGCGGGCGAGGTTCCGGTAGGGGCGGTGGTAACGCGCGGCGGCGCGATAATTGCCGAAGCGCACAATGGCCCGCGAGAGGCGTGCGATCCCACGGCCCATGCAGAGATACTCGCGATCCGCCGCGCTGCCGAGACATTGGGCGAGGAGCGGCTGGCGGGCTGCGCACTGTGGGTGACGCTGGAGCCCTGCGCCATGTGCGCCGGGGCCATCGTCCACGCGCGGCTGGCCAAGCTATATTATGCCGCGAGCGATCCGAAAGGCGGCGCGGTCGAGCACGGCGCGCGGGTGTTCGAGCAGGCGCAGTGCCTGCACCGGCCCGAAGTCTATGCGGGCATGGGCGAGGAGCGCGCGGCGGAACTGCTGCGCGCGTTTTTCAGGGAGCGGCGGTAGGAGAACGGGTCGTCCCGATCCTCACAAGCCCCGCCAGATCCTGGCTTTCGCCCCGTCGCGCGCACCGTAGCGAGTGCGGTCGCAGGGTTTCGGCATGAAGCGCCTGTCGTAGCAGAGGCGGATTTCCTCCAGCCAGCCCTTGCGGTCGAGATGGATGCCGATCGCCTGTTCCGACCACCCCGGATTCGCATCGGCGAAGCGGGTGCGGATCGTGCCCGCGGTGAGCCCGTCCTCGCGGCTGATGCGGACGAAGTCGGGCCAGCGCAGGCCGTTGTAGAGGATACGCGTGACCTTGAGATAGGTGGCGGGTTTGCGGGTCATGCAGCTGCCGTGCTTGGCCCACTGGCGCGCGATGAGCGCCGCATCGGGGCTGATGCAGAGGTTGGCACGCACATCGGCGGCGGCAGGTCTGGCAGTGCTGCACCATTGCGGCCAGCTGCGCCCGCTATCGGGCCACAGGCCGTGCACCGTCAGCCCGAAGCGGCCGGCGCGCCCCGAACATTGGCGCGCATGCCGCCGCTGGTCCTCGCGGAAGCGGCAGAATTCGGGCGTCCACGACAGGGCGAGCGTGTATCCCGTGACCGGCAGGCGACGGGGCTCGGCCTCGCGCGGGACGGGCGGCACAGTCACCCGTTCCGGCAATTGGCATTGATAGGCCTGCGCCCGGACCGTCTCCGCGCCCGCCAGCGAACCCGCAGCGAGCGCGACGACGAGGGCAATCGCCCTAATCGAGATCGGTCCGCCCGCGATCGCGTGCCAGCCATTCGGTCGATTCGGGCTGGAACAGGAAGTAGAGCGACACGATGCCCAGCGCGGTCGATGCAAGACCGATCAAGACTTCGGTCGTGAATCCTGCACCAAGCGAGGTCAGCAGCGAAATGACGCCCCACGCGATGAGCAGCGCGATGAGCCATTTGACCAGGCCGATGCGCTGGACCGACACGAGAAACCACAATGCGAGATTGATAAGCACGCCGAAAATCAGGCTGCCGATGATGACGCCGGTGCCCATCGGTTCGACTCCGCTCGCCGTCAGCTCTGCGTTGGTTTGCGCGACGATGTCGTTGTAAGCCAGTGCAAATCCGATCAGCCCGACGGCAATCGAACCGAGATAGAACATGTCGAATTTTTTCATCGAAGCTGGTTTCACGGGTTCCCTCCCCAAATCGTTGAAGAACCAGCGATGCCCGCAAATCAGAGCGGGGTAAAGTCCAGACCGATATCTGCTGCAGGTGCGCTCTGTGTCAGGCGGCCGACGGACACGTAATCGACGCCGCTCGCCGCCTTTGCCCTGATGGTGTCGAGATTGATGCCGCCGCTCGCCTCTGTCGGCACGCGGCCATCGACCAGGGCGACAGCCTCGCGCAGCGCAGCGGGGTCCATATTATCGAGCAGCAGGCGTGTCGCACCCGCAGCGAGCGCAGGTTCGATCTGGTCGATCCGATCGACTTCGCAGATGATGTCCTGGACGCCCGCATCGACAGCGCGGCGGACCGCTTCGCCGACCGACCCGGCAACGAGAACATGATTGTCCTTGATCATGGCCGCATCCCACAACCCCATCCGGTGATTGGCACCGCCACCCATCCGGACGGCGTATTTTTCGAGATGGCGCAGTCCGGGAATGGTCTTGCGGGTATCGAGCAATGTGCAAGCCGGATTGTCCATCGCGCGCACATATTCGGCGACCATCGTGGCGATTCCCGACAGGTGCTGCACGGTGTTGAGCGCCGCGCGCTCCGCCGTCAGCATGGCGCGGGCATTGCCTTCGAGCCGCATGAGATCGGTGCCCGGCGCTGCCGCGGCACCCTCCTCCACGAGGAGCTCTATCCGCATGTCGGGATCGAGCGCGCGGAAAAAGGCCTCCGCAACCGGCAATCCTGCGACCCGGATCGCGTCGCGCGTGTCCATGACGCCCGAAAAGCGCGCATCGGCGGGAATGACGCTTTCGCTCGTCACATCGCGCCCGCCGCCGGGCAAACCCTCGCCCAGGTCCTCGGCAAGCGTGTCGCGCACGAACGCGTCGAGATCGACGCCGGTAAGGTGAAAGCTGCTCAAGCGAATCCCCCAGTGATGGCAAGCGACGTGATTACAAGCGACCGCAGGCCAAGGTCCCTCGCAAGGAGACCCGATCGGGTCAATGGACGAAGCGGGCAACCACGTCGCGATAGGAACGGCTGACCTTCACCTCGGCGCCGCTGTCGAGCACGAGGAAGCATTCGCCGTTGGTGTGCGGCTTTACCTGCCGCACCTGGTCGAGATTGACGATGGTGCTGCGATGGACGCGCTGGAACTTGCGCGGGTCGAGGCGGCGCTCGAGGTCCTTCATCGTCTCGCGCAGGATGAGCGAATTGTCGCCGGTGTAGATGCACATGTAATCGCCTGCGGCCTCGATATGCTCGATCGTGCCGACCTCGACGCGGAAGATCTGTCCGCGATCCTTGACGTTGATCAGTTTCTCGTAGCGACCGGCAGCCTCGGCATCGTCGTCGGAGAGGTTTTCGGCCGCTTCGGGAGCGACTTCCGACAGCACGTTCTTGAGCTTTTCGGCTTCCTCGGACGATTTCTTCTCGGACAGGCGCTGGCGCACGCGCTCTATCGTGTCGGCGAGCTTGTCTTCATCGACCGGCTTCATGAGGTAATTGACCGCATTGGCTTCGAATGCGCGGATCGCATGTTCCTGGAAGGCGGTAACGAAGACGAACAGCGGGGGATCGATTTCCATCACCCCCTGCACGACCGAAAAGCCGTCGAATCCCGGCATCTGGATGTCGAGGAAGACGAGATCGGGCTTCAGCGTCTTGATCGCGCGGATGGCTTCTCGCCCGTTCTGGCAGGTTTCGATTATCTCGACGTCTTCGAAGGGTTCGAGGCGCAACTGCAGCCCCTGGATGGCGAGCTTCTCGTCATCGACGAGGATCGTACGAATAGTCATGATCAGATGTTTACCTTCTGGGGGAATTCCGCAGGATTAACGGAAGTTTCAACGCTCGATCCGGTGGCTGGTTTCCCCACCGCTGTCGCGCGGGGTGCGACGAACGGCTCTTCGGCGTCGGCGGTTTCGTGCGGAATTTCGATAACGACGGTGAATCCGCCGCTCTCCGGCGAACGGATTTCGAACCTGTGGTTGTCGCCGTAGGCCTGCGCCAGCCGGTCGCGGATGTTGGCGAGACCGACTCCGGTCGAATCGCGCCGCTTGTGCGTTGCCATGACCGCAGGCAGGTCTTCCGATACGCCGGCCATGCTGACCCCGGGGCCGGTATCGCTGACGGTGATCCGCAGACGCGAGCCGACAATTTGAGCGTGGAGCGCGATCACCGCGCCTTCCTCTTGCGGGCTGACGCCGTATTTGATCGCATTCTCGATCAGCGGCTGGAGCAGCATCGACGGGATCGATGCAGCGGCGGCGCCGGGTTCGACGCGAAAATCGGTGCGCAAGCGCTCTTCGAAACGCATGCGTTCGATATCGAGATAAAGCTTCAGCGTTTCGATTTCCTGCGCCATCGAGACTTTTCCGCCCGGATGCGTGACCAGCGTATGCCGCAGGAAGCTCGACAGTCGCGTCAGCATGGCATTGGCCGATTCGGTCTGTTTGAGCAGCACCAGCGTGCTGATCGAGTTGAGCGTGTTGAACAGGAAATGCGGATTGAGCTGGTATCGCAGCATGGCCAGCTGCGCACTGGTTGCCTGCGCTTCGAGCCGTTCGAGACGGTCGGCCTGTTCCTCGACCTGAAGGAAGAAGTTGATCGCGAAATAGAGCGCCGACCATGCGCCCAGCAGAGTGAGGTCGTAGGAGTAGATGCCGACGAACAGGCGCACGAAGTCGGAATCGCCCGAGGGCCGCGTCAGGCCGAGCACCCAGCTGTCGATGAAGGCGTAAAAGCCGGCGGCGAGCACCAGGGCGCCCAGCGACGCGGTCCAGGTGACGACGGCCTTTTGCGAAATCAGCAGGCGATAGGCGACCGCGAGCAGCATGCTGAGCGAGAAACCGGTGATGGTCGAGATCAGGATAATGACGAAATTGCCGACCGGCTGGTTGTTCGCGAAGGCCGACACCGTGCGGAACAGGGTAATGCCTGCCCAGCCAGCGAGCTGGAGGTTCCAGAACGCCTGATTCTTGTTGGCAAAGAAGGGCGTGGGACGGAGCGGCAATACGGCCATTGGCGAAGCCCTAGCGCAATTGCCCCGGATTGTGCCAGCCGCTAACATCGACCGACATGGCATCAGGCCCGGGAGAGAACCCATGAACAAGCCCGAAAACATCGCGCACGGCGTGGCGGAACGCGCCAAGTTCCGCGAAATGAAGGAAGGTACGCAGGAAGACTGGGCGATCATTGCCGGCGAGTATCGCGATTTCGCGCAGGGCCTGCCCGACCGCGTACTCGAGCATCTCCGGCTTCTCGACGGTGATTTCGGCGGCTTTCCGGTGTGCCGGCTGGAGCATTCCCTGCAGACGGCGACGCGGGCGCAGCGGGACGGGCGCGACGATCAGTATGTCACCATGGCGCTGCTGCACGACATTGGCGATACGCTGGGCAGCTACAACCATCCCGAAGTCGCCGCGTCGATCATCAAGCCTTTCGTCAGCGAGGAAATCCACTGGATCTGCCAGAATCACGGCGCATTCCAGGGCTATTACTATTTCCATTTCCTGGGGATGGACAAGGACGCGCGCGAACAGTTTCGAGACCATCCGCATTTCGAAGCGTGCCGGGAGTTCTGCGAGAAATACGATCAGGCAGCGTTCGATCCCGACTACGACAGCGAACCGCTCGAATTCTTCGAGCCGATCGTTCGCAAGGTCATGGAAAGGCCGCTGGCCTCGCTTTACAAGGAGGCGGTCGAGGCCTGAGCGGTCAGTCCGCCAGCGCGGCTTTCAGCGTGTCGTAGCCCACGGCACCCTCGAGCACCTCGTCGCCGGCAATCCAGCTGGGCGTGCCGGTAAAGCCGAGCGACTGGCCATAAGCCTGGTTCTGCGCGAGTTCGGTGGTGATGTCCTGCGAGGTAGCATCGCGGCGCGCCTGCTCCAGATCGAGCCCCGCGCGCCGGGCGGCGGCGGCAACGGATTCGTCGCTGGGCGGGCCGAGTTCGAACATCGCGTGGTAGAAGTCGGCGAATTTGCCCTGTTTGGCGGCAGCAAGCGCCATCCGCGCCGCGCCTTCGCTTCCTTCGAAAATGGGCCATTCCCGGACCACGACGCGCAGGTCCGGATTTTCACGCAACAGCCGGTCGGTATCGGCAACGCTCATCCGGCAGTAGGTGCAGCCGTAGTCGGTGAATTTGACCAGCGTCTGCGAACCCTGCGGATTGCCGAGCACTGCCCCGGGGAAAGGCTCGCGCACCTCGTCGGACACCGACGCGAGGCGGTCGCTGATCTGCTGGCGCTGGAACGCCTCGGCCATTTCCGGCAGGATGTCCGGATTGGCGACGAGGTAATCGCGCGTCTGCCCGTTGCCGAGGCCGCTGAAGGACCACGCGGCGGCGCCGGCGAAACCGCAGGCGAGCGCCAGCAGCCCGGTTGCCAGATAATTCTTCATGCCCCTCACCTATCCCCTATCGGCGCCGATAATCGCCGCAATCGCGATCGCGATTGTTCGCCTCGCACATCTGTTCCATCAGCGCGCGCGCCTCCATCCCGACGTCCTGCGCGCGCAGCCAGTCGGGCGAGCCGACAGGCAGGCCGGCTTCTGCGGCCTGCGCACTGCGCATGGCAAGCATATATTCGCGGTTCATGACCTGCTGTTCCGCCGTCGCCAGACGGGCGCGCGGCATATCGCCCCGCGCAGCGTAGACCACGCCGAGCTGATACCAGGCAAAGGGATTGTACCGATCGCGCGCCACTGCGGCGCGCAGCACGCGTTCCGCCTCTTCATGATTTTCACTGTCCTCGGTCGCGATCAGCGCGTGGCCGAACAGGGCTGCGATGAGCGGCTGCGCGCGCGAGAGGTCCGTCGCCTGCCGCAGCGGATCGAGCGCCTCTTCGGGCCGGCCCGATTCAAGCAGGACCTGGCCCTTCAATTCGAGGAGATAGGGGTCCTGCGGCGAACGGTCGATCAAGGTGTCGACGGTTTCGAGCGCGCGATCCATGCGCGCCGCCTTGTGATAGGCATAGGCGCGCGCAATTAGCGCCGGGGTAGACTGGTCGCTTTCGGGATAATCGCGCAGCGTGAATTCGGGCTTGGCCACATAGCCCTGCAGCTTGGCCTTGATGCGCGCAAAGCGTTCCTCGATTGCCGGATCGGACGGCTTTTCCCACGCCGGATCGGCTTCGTAGACCTCGCGCAATTTGGATATGCGATCGCCCGATAGCGGGTGCGTGCGCCAGAAACCCGCCTCGTCATCCTGCTGGATGCCGTAGCGAACTTCCTGGTTGAGCAGCTTGCCGAAAAAGGCGAGCGAGCCCTTCCCGGAAATACCCGCTTCGGAAAGATACTCCGCGCCGGCGGCATCGGCAGAAGCTTCCTGCGTCCGCGTGAAGCTGAGGAACTTGCTCATTGCCGCCGATTGCCCGGCCATCATCAGGCCCATGGCGGCGTCGCCCGATCCGGCGAGCGCAGCACCGATTCCGGCGAGCATCGACAACAGGGTGATGCTGGTCGCCTGCTGGTATCCTTCTCCGACGCGGATGACATGGCCGCCGGTGACGTGACCAAGTTCGTGCGCGATCACGCCCTGCACTTCGTTGGCGCTCTCGGCAGCGTCGATCAGGCCGCTATGGATATAGACTGCCTGACCGCCCGCGACGAATGCGTTGATCGAGGGATCGTTGACGAGGACGATATCGACATTGCCGGGCGCAAGACCGGCAGCTTCGACGAGAGGTTCGGAGATGTCCTGCAGGAACACCTCGGTCTCGGCATCGCGCAGGATCGACTGCGCGGCGAGTGGCTGCGCCGCGAGCATGGCCGCGGCGACAAGGGCGAGGAAATAGGCGAGCACACGCATGTGGGTGCTGCCTTAAGGCCTGTTGCCCTGAACCGGAACTGAAACCCGCGTGACGCGGTGCATGAATCCGACGACCGTATCGAAAACCTGCGGATCGCGGCGCCATGGATAGGCGAGCGCAAGCAGCGGCGTGTTGTGCGATGCACGCGGGAGCAACAGCGTATCGGCCGGGGAGCCGGCGCTTGCCAGACGTTCAGCCAGTGCGCGGGCGTTGCGCGGTTTGACGATGGTGTCGCCTTCCCCGTGGACCAGCAGAAAGGGGGGAGCATCGGAGCCGACATGATTGACCGGCTGACTATCGGGTCCAGCGCCGACCGAAGCGAAAGCGGCACGAGAAGAATCGCTGTTGAAAGGGTAGAAGTCGTAGGGCCCCGACAAGCCGACGATGCCACGCAATCGGTCGCGCCCTGCGTCAGCTTCGTTCAGCCAGCGCGAATCGAGAGCGATTTGCGCGACGTTGTAGGCCCCGGCCGAATGGCCTGCGAGAACAATGCGCGCCGGATCGCCGCCGAAGCGCGCGATATTCGTCTGCGTCCAAGAGACGGCGCTGGCGGTGTCGCGCAACATGACGGGATACCGTCCGGCTTCGCCCAGGCGGTATCCGGCAAGGACCACTACGAAGCCTTCGGGTGCAAGGTTGCGCGCGATGAAGCCGTAATCATCCGGGTCGCCGCTCGACCAGCTTCCGCCGTGGACGAATATGACCACGGGGAGGGTGCCCTCGGCACCGGTCTCGCGAAAAACCATGACTTTCTGCGCGGGATCCTGGCCAATCCTTTCCCTGTGGACGCGCTCGACCGAGCGGGCCGGACCGGCGATGCGATCAATCGTGTCGAGGACGGCGGGGCCATGCCATTTTACCGCAATCCACAGGGCGATGGCGGCAAGCAGAAGAGCGACAGCAATTGCGCCGAAGGCCCACACGATCGGTCCTCTCACGCCGCGACCGGGGCCGCCTTGGCGACCGAATCGACCACGCTCTGCGCCTCCCGGTCTTCGAGCAGGCCGATCGAGGCAAGGAACTGGCGGCTTTCGTCATAGCCTTCGCCCAGCCAGTGCGGGATCCCCGCGCGTTCGAGCGACGCGCGCGCCTCGGCCTCTTCCGCCGACATCGCTTCGCCGACCTTGCGAATGAAGACGGCGCGGATGCGATCGGGCAGACGCGTGGCAATTTCGGCAAAGGCCACCAGATCGCCTTGCGAATCGTCACCTACCAAGGCGAACTTGATGTCCGGATAGGTCTCGAGAATGCGTTCGATCGCCTCGCGCTTGTGCTTGCCGTGGCTGGCCGAGCCGAAGGTTGCGCGATCCAGCCCCCAGTCGCGCAACATGACCGGGCCGAGTGGCAGGCCGCGCCCGCGCATGTAGGCGACGAGATAGCCAAACAGGTTCCACGGGCTGGACGAGACGTAGAAGAAGGGCCGGCGCGAGGCGCGCTGGTGTTCTCCCGCGTGCCCTTCGCCCTGGGAGAGAGGATCGCCGCCGCCCAGCGCGTTGTAGAACACGTCCGCACCCGGCACGAGGATGCGTTCTTCGGGCATTTCCATCAAGACGCGGCGCCAGTTGCGCAAGACTGCGCGAAAATTGCCGGTGATCCCGGTTTCGATGATGGTGTCGTCGATGTCGGATATGATGCCGAGACCCGTGGTCTTCCCCGGCGCGAGGACATGGCCGTCGACACATTGCTGGCCCTTGCGGTTGCGCCAGTGAAACGTGACCGTTTCCCACTGCGGATGGTCTTCGTATGACCAGCCATCGTCGAGCCGGACATCGAAATGGGCAAAGCCTTCGTCATCCGTCAGGCCCTGATACCGTCGCGCCGTGCCATCGGGTGCGACCAGTTCGAGTTCCACCGGCACATGCGGCACCTCATGGCTGGCAAATTGCGACAGCATCGTGCGGATGGCGTGCCACTTCCCGCGCTTGGCGAATTCGCTGCCTCTGGTGCGCAGCGCGCGCACGGTCACGATCAGCCGATCGTTGTTGCGAAAACCGTAATAGGGCTGGATGACAACTGGGGCAGCGGCATGAAAAGGCATGGCGCTCGCGCTAGCGTGCTCTGCGCCATGCGCTCAACCGGAAAGATGGCCGGAACCTATTCGGCAAGCAGCTTTCGTGCCGCCTTTTCCAGGAGGGCGCGATCTTCGGCGACTTCGCCGAGCATGACCAGTTCGCCGTCATCGGTGCGACGGATCATGACGAGCGCAAATTCGGGCCCGTCGGTTGCGATCGCGGACAAGTCATCGTGTTCGAGACCACGCAGCTTCCGCGCAAGTGCCGGGCGGACGCCGGTGCCATCGTCCTCGATAGCCTTGCCCTGTTCTTCCTTGCGGGCCCGGCGCTCGGCCTGCACGACCCCCTTCAGGCCCCCATCGGCGTCGCGGAGGAAGTGGGCCAGAGTGCCGCGCTCGACACCGAGACGATGTGCATGGGTCAGTACGGCAGCATATTCGGTAAGCCGGGTCTTGTCGTAATCGGGGCCGAATACGAGCTTTACCACCGGCGTCATCGGCGCACGGTCCTGAATGGTCAGCCCGTTGTCCTCGATGATCTCGCGGAAATCGTCGGGGGCCGTCTGCGCCTCGAGACTGAAATCATAGGCCAGGCCCACGGCGGCATAGAGCGCCTTGCGGCTCCGGTCTTCGGTGCTTTGCGCGGCCTGAGCGAGCTCGCGCGCAGCATTGAGGCATGCATGCAGCCCGGCAGGTGCCGTCTCTGCCGAGGCGGCAATGACAGCGGCGTCCTCCGCTGCGTCGAGGATGGGCCGGGGCATGTGGTCCGGCTCGAACGCAGATTGCGCGGGCAGGTCGTCGGCCTGGCTGTTTGCGGGATCGAGCGGTGCGGGCTCGACCGGGCCTTCGAAGGCTTGCGGAATGGCTGCGATGGTCGTCGCATCCCCCAGGTCGACGGTCTTCTTGCTACGCTCGCCGCGGTTGACGAGCGACATCAGTGTGCTGCCTTCGACCTCGTCGGCGAGAGGATCGACAAGCTCGTCGACATCCTCGTCTTCCGGTTCGTCATCCCATTCGGGCAGGCCGTAATCGGCGGCAGTCCGCAGGGATGAATCGAAGTCCTCGTCGAAATCATCTCCATCGTGACCGACTGCATTCTGCGGCAGGTCACCCAGGCGATTGCCGAGTACGTCAAGCCCGCGCTCGCGCGCGATCGGGCCCTTGTCGCCCGTCTCGGCCAGCATATCGCTCAGCAGCAAGACGTCGGCGAGATCGTCAGAACCCTTTTCGTCTTCCGTTTCTGCCAATGACTTATCGATTTCCAGCAGCAGTTCGTCGGCAGTCCGCGCATCTGCGAGTTCTTTCCAGTTGATGACGCCAAAGACGAAATCGATCGTGTCGCCGTCGCTGGAATAGGGCAGCAGTATGCCGCGATAAAGGACTGCAATATCGCGGTGATTCACGAATTCGGCCTCGAAACCGATCGGCGCCTGGTTGGCGATGATCTGCAGATAGTGATCGGTGATTCGACTCAGCAGCGAGCGTGCCGGCACATCCGACAGGCGATCGAGCGGGCCGTCGACCGCGCATTCGTCGCGCAGTTTCGCGCCGACGAAGCGAACGGCCGGATCCTCGCTCCCGACGGAAAAATCGAGCAAGACCGAATAGGGGCCGAAGTCCTCCAACTCTGCGGGTTCCAGGTCTTCGATATCGGGGATCGTCCGTTCGCCGAGCAGCGCCGACCAGTGGTTGTAGGCACGCACCTGCATGCGCCGCTCGTCCTGACCGACAGGCGATGGCGGCGGGCCGAGATCGGCGTCCGAGTGCTCGACGCCATCGTCGTAGTGCTCTTCCGCCTCGTGCGCGCCGAATGCGCCGCCCAGCCTGTCCATTACCTGCATACCCCCGAATACGAGTGAATTCGAAGAGGCTATGACCCGCGCGTAGTAAAAATTGGGTTAAGGTTAACTCAATCCGGCCCGCCGGCCGCAATGGTGCGCAGGTGTCAGAGCATGTAACGCATGCGGATCGTCAGAGACCTGTCAGTTTCGCCAATATCGATCGCCGCGTCGCCAAAACCTGGCGGGCCCATCCGCACCGGCGCATCGCGTGAGAAGCCGAACCCTTCCTTCGGCATCATGCCAAGGGCGCGATCCGCCTTTCCATTGCCGTTCTCGTCGTGGAGGAGGGCTATGGCGTAGCGACCGGGACGCACGTTATCGAAGGACAGCACGATCTCTCCCTTATGCGCTGCGGTCGTGGCCGCATGCGCGCCAGGCACGCCCCGGCAACGGGGGAAGCTGTCAGGATCGGCGGTCATGCAGGCACGAACGATCCCCTCGCCGTTGCGCAAATCCGTTACCTTGAGTGTGACACGCGTCCCGCCGGATGGCGCGCCAGCGCCCAGCGCAAGAGCCATCAGGGGCAGCAGGGCGAGGCGGATCAAAGCGATTGGCTCAGACCGCGATCGGTGCCGCATAAACGGTCCCAAAAACGGAAATAAAGGCCGTAATTGCATCGATACTCTTCATGGTGCCGCTGGTGATGGCTCGCCGTTATCAGCCAGCGTCCTAATCGCGAGTGAACCAGCGCGCG
>QFNA01000149.1 GCA_003248395.1 Citromicrobium sp. | reverse complement strand
ATCCCCATAGCCCAACGCATGCGGCCCGCGGGTTCGTGCTTCGGGGACTTCCGTACGCCTACGGCGCCCGGAACCCTTCACGTAAGCGGCCAGTCCGCTCCGGAATTCAATTCACACCGAAGCAGTCGCCGCTTTCGGGTGGGCGTGCACATGCCATATTGCGTCCAGCATAGACACGTATGAACGTCGTGCGGCTACGTGGCATAAAGCCGCACTTGCCTTTGGCCTGTACCCAAACCACGCTTGAACGGACGTCGCGGTTTAGTTAGCCGCAAAATCTAGCGACAAATCGGGAAATTGCATTGCACACCGAACTTTTTCTCAAGGGCCGTCTGCGGCACGAACTGGCTGCACAAGAACAGACCTGGCTCGAAGAAGCGGTCGGTCGCACTATCTGGCTCGAACCGCGGCAAACTCTGGTCGAGCGTGGAGAGCGGATCGAGCATTCCTATTATATCATCGAAGGGACCGTGCTTCGCCACCGCGACGACCGGAAGGGTGAGCGGCAACTGGTCGGGTTGAATATTCCCGGCGACTTCGTCGATTTGCACGGCTTCCCGATGAAGCGGCTGGATCATAATACGACGGCACTAGGGCGCGTTCACCTTGCCGAGGTGCCGCATTCGGCAATTGCCAAGCTGCTCGAGCGCTCAACTCATCTCGCTCGCGCGCTGTGGTTCTCCACCTTGCTGGATGCGGCCATGCACCGCGAATGGATTTTCCGGCTCGGACGGCTCAATGCAGAAGGGCGGATCGCGCACCTCGTTTGCGAGATCATCGAACGGCTCAAGTTCGTCGACCTGTATGACGGTCGCAATCTGCCGGTACCATTGCTCCAGCGCGACTATGCGGAGGCGTGCGGCATCACGCCGGTCCATGCCAATCGCAGCTTTCGTATCCTGAAGGAACGCGGTGTGCTGGAACCGCATGGCGAAGGACGGATCGAGATTTTGGACGAGGCCGAGCTGAAACGGCTCGGCGAGTTTTGCGGCGACTATCTCTACGGCGAAGGCATGCTGGCACTGGATTCTTTCGAGGATCGGGACGAGCAGGCCTCGCGGTAGAGCGCCAGCGTTTCGCGGGCCATTCTTTTGGCGGAGAAACGTGCTTCGAACCGGAGGCGAATGGCGGCGCGGTCGAGCTGTAGCACCTCGTCCATCCTGTGGATCGCTTCGGTGAGGCTGTCGACGACGATACCTGTCACCCCGTCCTCTACCACTTCGGGTACGCTACCCCGGCGCCACCCTATGACCGGCGTCCCGCATGCCATCGCCTCGATCATCACCAGGCCGAACGGTTCGGGCCAGTCGATAGGAAACACCAAAGCGGCTGCTTTGCCCAGAAAGTCCTGCTTCTGGGCATCATCGACACTCCCGACATGCCTGATCCGGCTATCAAGCGCGGGCAGCACGACCTCGTCGAAATAACCGGGGTTGCCCGGATCGACGGGGCCGGCAAGCTGCAAGTCCCGGCCTGTTGCACGCGCGAGTTCTATCGCGCGATCCGGCCTCTTCTGATCCGTCATCCGGCCGAGGAATGCGAGGTATCCCCCGGATCCATTGCCTGAATGATATCGCTCTGTGGGTATCCCGTGATGCACCACGCCTGCCAAGTTGGCGACCGGCACTGCTCCTGCCTGCGCATTCGAGATCGCGATGATCCGTTCCTGCGGGAATGCGCGGAAAAGCTCCACGTGATCCGGCTCGTCGGCGCGCCAGTGGATCGTGCGGAACGCCGGGATGCCGAGCGCGTTGGCCGCAGCGCTCGCATGGGCCGAGCCATGAAGATGAAAGATATCGTGCACTCCGCCATGGGTCAGCACGTCGCGCAGCAATTGCGCCTCCAGCACTGCAGGCAGACCCGGTGGAGCGCAGCCCCCTTGCTGCTCGTGCCAGGATAGCGAACGGTAGTCGCCCACATGCCGCACACCAGGAAGCGTGCAATCGGCCGGGCCGAACAGGGTGACGTCATGACCGCCCTCGACCTGCGCCGCAGCAAGGTCCGCGATGACCCGCTCGGTTCCGCCGTAAGTAACGGGAGGGACCGGGTGAATGACAGGCGCGACGTGGGCTATACGCATGAAAGCAACATTTATCACCTTGGTTGTCAGGAACTTGGAACCGCCACGAGCATCGGTACTTGCAGATCCGGAGCCCGTCGATGTTTGTTTGTCATGTAGCCCTTCAGGGCTGTCTCACACTGTCCGATGTCCCTTATGGCATCAACGCGGACACCGGTGGCCACATCACCTATCTGCTCGAACTGGCCTGCGCGAGTGCGCGCGATCCGGCCATCGACCGTATCGACATCATTACCCGCGGTTTTGCCGACGCGAAGCTGGGCATGCGATTCGATGCGCAATGTGCAGAGGCACGAGGCAAGATTCGGCTCGTCCGGCTGGATGATGGCGACCCGTCGTACCTACCCAAAGAAGCGCTGCACGAGCGACACGAAGAGCTGTGCGAGGCGTTTCTCGCCTACCTGAACGATCTCGATCGCAAGCCGGACATCATCCACGCCCATTATGCCGATGCGGGGATCTTGGCCCGCAAGGCGAAGGAAGCGCTCGGGATCCCCTACATCTTTACCGGCCACTCGCTTGGCGCGGTCAAGCGCGA
>QFNA01000048.1 GCA_003248395.1 Citromicrobium sp. | reverse complement strand
GCGATTTCGCCGGACGACCTCAGGGTCGTGACGCAGCGTCAGCCAACAGAGCAGGAATTGCGCGATTGCCTGTTCGCCTGGACTGTCGCCCGTCATGTGAAGTCGAATGCGATCGTTTATGCAAAGGACGGGGCGACGGCGGGCATTGGCGCTGGCCAGATGAATCGCCGCGATTCATCGCGCATTGCGGCGATGAAAGCGGCTGAGGCGGCCGAAAAATACGGCTGGACCCAAAGTCGCACGGTTGGGAGTGCGGTAGCATCGGATGCATTTTTCCCCTTCGCCGATGGCCTGCTTGCGGCGGCAGAGGCGGGGGCCACGGCGATTATCCAGCCCGGTGGTTCGATCCGCGACGAGGAAGTGATTGCCGCGGCGGACGAAAACGGGCTCACCATGGTCTTCACCGACATGCGCCACTTCCGGCACTGAAGCGAGGCGGTTACGTCGATCAGGCCGCGAAGGTTTCATCGGCTGAACCGTTCACAACCATCGCATTAACTGCGTTGCAATCGGGTCTTCGCTACCCATCTGGTCGAGCACAAAGAAAGACCAGAACAATGACGCTTTTCAACTCCGACCTCTATCGCAATTTCGGCATCGGTTTTTTTGCCGGTGCCATCGTGGTGGCCTTTTCGAATGGCGGTGCCCTGATCTCGAGCATCGTCTGATGCGCGTGGCTGCCGCGCTGGTTTTGGCGGCTGCATCGGTTTCCGGTGCAGCGTGCCAGCAGCCGGCAATCGCCGCCGAGCGCATCGTCGAGGCACCACCTGCGCAGCGCACCGCGAAGGAAGGCAAAGGTCTGAAGACGGCGATATTCGCCGGCGGCTGCTTCTGGGGTGTCGAGGCGGTGTTCAGCCACACCAGCGGCGTCACCAGCGCTATTGCAGGGTATCATGGCGGCACAGCGCGACAGGCGGATTACAAGCTCGTCTCGAGCGGAGTGACCGATCATGCCGAAGCGGTAAAGGTCACCTACGATCCGTCGAAAATCCGCTATGATCAGCTCTTGCGGATCTATTTTTCCGTCGTCGCCGATCCGACCTTGCTGAACCGGCAGGGACCCGACCGCGGAGCCCATTACCGCACGGCGCTGGTTCCCCTCTCGGGCGAGCAGGCTGCGGTAGCCAAGGCGTATATCGCGCAGCTCGAACGAGCGGGCACTTGGGACAGGCCCATCGTCACGAAGCTGGAGCGCCTGAAAAAATTCTACGCTGCGGAAACCTATCATCAGGATTTCGCCGCGAAAAACCCGAATAACGGCTATATCCGGCGCTGGGATGCGCCGAAGGTCGCGGCGTTGAAGAGGCTTTATCCGAAAACCTACCGTGCCGAGTTCCGGCGCAACTGACTTGCACGAAAGCGGCCCTCGCCTTACCTCTCTTCCATGGCTGGCCACTCACATGCACATGCTGAACATTCGGGCGCTGCGCTGATCGATGCTGCGCGCCACACGCTGACCGATTCCGGAGAGCAGTGGACCGGCATGCGGCAATCGGTGTTCGAGGAGCTTGCGCGGCACGACAAACCGGCCAGCGCCTATGATATTGCCGACAATCTGTCCGCCTCGCGCGGCAAGCGCGTCGCGCCCAATAGCGTGTATCGCATCCTAGACCTGTTCGTGCGGACCAATCTCGCCAACAGGATCGAGAGCGCCAACGCCTATCTCGTGAACACGCATCCGGGCTGCCGCCACGACTGCATTTTCCTGATTTGCGACGACTGCGGAAAGGCGACGCATATCGATGACGATCGCGTAACCGGCGCATTGCGCGATGCTGGCAAGGATGCGGGGTTCACCGATGTTCGCCCGGTGGTGGAATTGCGTGGCCTGTGCGACGATTGTGCAGCCTGACCTGTCGACGGACCGTGTAATTCCATCGACAAAGCGTTCATCGACAGTTTGGTTTCGCGGGTGTAAGGCCTTGCTATGACTACCCGTCCCGATACGCCGTTGCTCGACACGGTGAACACGCCCGAGGATTTGCGCAGGCTCGACAAGGGACAGCTGCGGCAACTCTCCGACGAACTGCGAGCGGAAATGATCGATGCCGTGGGCACCACCGGCGGACATCTTGGCTCCGGACTGGGCGTCGTCGAGCTGACCACGGCCATCCATTACGTGTTCAACACGCCCGAGGACAAGTTGGTGTGGGACGTCGGGCATCAATGCTACCCGCACAAGATCCTCACCGGACGGCGCGACCGCATCCGCACGCTGCGACAGGGGGGCGGCCTGTCGGGTTTCACCAAGCGCGCGGAAAGCGAATATGACCCCTTCGGCGCAGCGCATAGCTCGACGTCGATCTCGGCTGCGTTGGGATTTGCCATGGCCAACCGCATGCTCGACAAGCCGGGGCGCGGGATCGCCGTGATCGGCGACGGCGCGATGAGCGCGGGCATGGCATACGAAGCGATGAACAATGCAGAGCAGGCGGGCAATCGCCTGGTGGTGATCCTCAACGATAACGACATGTCGATCGCGCCGCCGGTCGGTGGGTTGTCGGCCTATCTCGCGCGCACCGTGTCGAGCAGCGAATATCTCGGGCTGCGAAATCTGGCCTCGCGCCTCTCGAAAAAGCTCAGCCGCAAGGTCTGGAGCGGCCTTGAAAAGGCTGAAGAATATGCCCGCGGCATGGTCACGGGCGGGACGCTGTTCGAAGAGCTCGGCTTCTATTACGTCGGGCCCATCGACGGGCACAATCTCGACCATCTCATCCCGGTGCTCGAAAATGTGCGCGACAGCGAACAGGGTCCGGTGCTGATCCACGTCGTCACCCAGAAGGGCAAGGGCTACGCTCCGGCAGAAAACAGTGCCGACAAATATCACGGCGTGGCCAAGTTCGATGTCGTGACCGGCGAACAGAAGAAATCGAGTGGCGGACCGCCTGCCTACCAGAACGTGTTCGGCGAAACGCTAGCGAGGATTGCCGAGACCGATCCCCGCATCTGCGCCATCACGGCGGCCATGCCTTCGGGGACGGGCGTCGACAAATTCGCCGCGGCGCATCCCGATCGCGCCTTCGACGTGGGCATTGCCGAACAGCACGGCGTAACCTTTGCTGCCGGTCTGGCGGCGCAGGGCATGCGCCCCTTCGCGGCGATCTATTCGACCTTCCTCCAGCGCGCCTACGACCAGGTGGTCCACGACGTGGCGATCCAGAACTTGCCCGTCCGCTTCGCCATCGACCGTGCCGGGCTGGTGGGCGCTGACGGCAGCACGCATGCCGGCAGCTTCGACATCACCTATCTCGCGACGCTCCCCAACATGGTGGTCATGGCCGCCGCCGACGAGGCGGAGCTGGCACATATGACCTACACGGCCGCCGAATATGACGACGGGCCCATCGCCTTCCGCTATCCGCGCGGCGGCGGGACGGGCGTGGCCATTCCCGAACAGTTGGAAAAACTCCCGATCGGCAAGGGCCGGATCGTGCGCGAAGGCAGCAAGGTTGCCATCCTCTCGCTCGGCGCACGTCTTGAGGAAGCCAAGAAAGCCGCCGACCAGCTCGAGGCCAAAGGGCTTTCGACAACGGTTGCCGACATGCGCTTTGCCAAGCCGCTCGACACTGCGATGATCGAAAGGCTGATGCGCAGCCACGAGGTGGTCGTGACCGTAGAGGAAGGCGCCATCGGCGGCCTTGGCGCCCATGTGCTTACCTTTGCCAGCGATGAGGGACTCACCGACTCCGGGTTGAAGGTCCGCACAATGCGCCTGCCCGATACATTCCAGGATCAGGACGATCCGACCAGGCAGTATGACGAGGCCGGGTTGAACGCCCCCCATATCGTCGACACCGTGCTCGCGGCATTACGGCACAATTCGGCGGGAGTGACCGAGGCGCGAGCCTGATGCGCATTGTAGTCGTCTTCGCCGGAGTGGTCCTGTCAGGCTCGGCATTGCCGCTTGCAGCCCATGACGGCCCTGCACCATGCCGCGAGGGAGAGTCGTGCTATCTCTGGGCCGACCGGTTTTCTTACCCCAATGACGCCATTCGACGGCGCGAAGAGGGTTCGGTCCAGATCGAGTTTACAGTCGATGTGGCCGGACACGTCAGGGATTGCTCGGTGGTGCGGCCAAGTGGCTCGCCTTCGCTGGACAGAGCGACCTGCGACCAGTTTGAACGCTACGCGCATTTCATCCCTGCCAATGACGAACAGGGCCGCGCAGTACAATCGCGCATCAGGCAGACTTTCAGCTGGGTGCTACCCGAGAATTGATCGGGGCCGGCAAGACGACGCGCCTCGTGCTGACCGGTCTCGCCCTTCTCTTTGTCACCTATGTCTTGATTGCCGGCCTGTTGGCCGTCGGTCAGGGCAGGTTGATCTACCCCGCCCCGCGGGCGATCGGTGCAGCGACCGGGGGCTTTGAGGACGTTCGATACCGTACTGAGGATGGGCTGGAGCTGGCGGCAGGCTATCGGGCCGGCCTGACCGGCTTCCCGACAATCGTCTATTTCCACGGCAATGGCGCGGATTGGGTTTCAAGCGTCGTCGCGACCGATCGGCTTGTTCCCGCAGGCTATGGCGTGCTTGCTGCCGAATATCGCGGATACCGCGGGAATCCGGGAACGCCGAATGAGGAGGGGCTCTATCGCGACGGTCGGGCCGCGATGGAATTCCTCGCGGCCAGGGGCATCGAACCCGACGAGGTGGTCGTCATCGGCAATTCAATAGGCTCTGGCGTGGCGGTGCAGATCGCCAGCGAAACCCCGCCTGCCGCGCTCGTCCTGATTTCGCCCTTTGCCAGCCTGTCGCAATTGGTGGGCGAGAAATTCCGGTGGCTCCCGACCGGTCTTCTCCTCCGCGACCGCTACGATAATGTCGGCAAGCTGGCGAACATCGATGTGCCCACCCTCCTGCTGCATGGCGATGCCGACACCTTGATCCCGCACTTGCACGCCGAGCGTCTCGTCGAAGCCAACCCCGCAGTCGAACTGCGCATCTTCGAAGGCTATGGTCACGACCTCGCATGGCACGATGTCGCTGAAGAGGCAGTGATCGCGTTCCTCGCAGCGAATCTGGTCCGATCCGGGGGCCTGTAATCTGTGACCCCTTCTCCCTCTTGCATAGGATCACCACCCATGACGCTGCTCAAAGTGGAAACTGCAAACCACATCACCACGCTGACACTTGATCGGCCCGACACCATGAATCCGCTCGGCGCACCAGGCGACGGTGATGCGTTCGCTGCGGCCTGCGAGGCGATCAATGCCGACATGGCGATCCGCTGCGTCATCCTGACCGGTGCAGGGCGCGCATTCAGCGCAGGCGGCGACATCAAGGCCATGAAGGAGCGTACCGGGAATTTCGGTGGCATTGGTGCCGAGATCGCCGATGGCTATCGCAACAACATCCACAAGGTCCTGCGCGCACTGTACGGTTTGCGCGTGCCGTTGATTGCCGCAGTGAACGGGCCGGCGATCGGGCTCGGGTGCGACCTGGCGTGCCTCGCCGACATGCGGATAGCGTCGGACAAGGCGAAGTTCGGCGTGACCTTTCTCAAGCTGGGCATCATTCCGGGCGACGGCGGCACATGGATCCTGCCGCGCATCATCGGCGAGGCGCGCGCGGCGGAGCTACTCTATACGGGCGAGGTGATCGATGCGGCGACCGCGCTCGACTGGGGCCTCGTCAGCCGGGTGGTCGGGGACGAGGCGCTGATGGACGAAGCGAAGGCCTTGGCAAACACGGTTGCGGCGATGCCCCCGCATGCGCTGCGGCAGGCCAAGAACCTCATGCGGCAGGGGCGGTCGGTCAGCTATGACACCGCTCTGGAGATGGCCGCCAACGCGCAGGCGCTGATGCACCAGACCGAAGATCACGCTGAGGGTGTCGATGCGCTGCTCGAAAAGCGGGCGCCGGACTTTACCGGTCGCTAGGGCGGAGCCCTAGAACCAGCGCCAGATTCCCGCCGGGATCCCGCCGATGAAAATGTGCAGCCAACTTATGCCGAGCCACAGGACAATTGCGCCCAGCCACAGCAGCGGCCCGACCGACAGGAGCTTGCTCCAGCGCGGCCAGTAAGTCGTCTTCGCCTCCCAGCTGCGCCATGCTTCGCCCATCAGCGCTTGCTTCTTGCGGTCCTGCAAATGCGCGCCGGCCAGCGCAAGCACGAGGATCGCGAGCGCCACGATGACGGTCCGCCAGCTCCACCACAGGATCAGGTGCGATAGAGCCCAAAGCGCAAAGCCCCACATCATCGGGTGGCGCGTTATGGCGAACACGCCCGACGGGTCGCGCGCGGCAAGCTTGTCCGCTCCTGGTGCGGGGAAGGCGGGATTACCAGTCAGCGAACCGAGGAACAGCGCCAGCGCTGGCAGCGTCATCAGCGTCGCCACGATCCATCCGACCTGCCCGCTTCCGCCAAGGTCCGCCGAGGGCGCGTCGCCGAAAGCCAGCCACATCCAGACGATGCAGGCGACGGCTACGGCGTTGTAAACCACCATGAAGCCACCTCTGCCCAGTGTCCTGACCAGCGGCGCGCGAAGCAGATGGGACAGGGCGAAATGCGTGCCGACCAGAGCCAGCGAGCCGGCGGCAAGCGCGATCAGGGCATGCTCCAATGCAACTCTCCCGAAATTTCTCCGGAAGAGGATAGCGCAAGAACGCTACTCTGCAATCGCGATCAGCTGGACCTTGAACAGCAAGGTCGCCCCGCCGGGGATCGGGTCCTTGCCCGTGGGACCATAGGCGAGGCTGGCCGGAGCGGCGATTTCGATCGTGTCGCCCACGCCCATCTCGGGGATGGCGACCTGCCACGCCTTGATCAGCTTGCCGAGCGGGAAAGTCGCCGGTTCGCCGCGTTCGAAGCTGGAATCGAAGGTTTCTCCGTCGATGAAGGTCCCGGCGTAGTGGACGGTTACCGTGTCCTCGACCGTCGGGCGCGCGCCCGTCCCGTCGCCCGCCGTCCGCCGCCAATAGAGGCCGCCGGGCATGGCGCGCCATCCTTCGGCAGGGCTCAGCGCGGCCAGATAGGATTGCTGCGCGCTCATCCAGGCCATATCCTGCGACCGGTCGGGCGCTGCCGACTGGCCCCCGTCCTGCGCTGCCAGGCCATGGAACCCGACGGCCAGAGCTGCTGCGCCGAGCGCGAGAAATGTCGTCCGCATGTCCCTCACACCTTTACCAGTCGTATCCCTTGGGCTGCTCGCTTTCGTCGAGATCACGGTAGCGATCGCGCAGGCGGCTCTGGTGGTTCTCGAGCGGTTGCTCGACCCCGTCGATGAAGACGCGGGTCGGCATCGCGCCCGCCTCGAGCGGATCGCCGTCCCACAGCACGACATCGCCCGCCGCACCCGGGACCAATGATCCCGCGCGGCCTGCAATGCCGCTGATCTGTGCCGGGACGGAAGTGATCGTCGCGAAAGCCTGACCCCAGCTCAGCCCATCGGCGCCGGGCACCTGGCCGAGCGCCACGAGATTGCCGGCATACTGGTTGAGGTTGCGGGGATTTTCCATCGCCGAAGCGTTGATGGCTACCCGCACCCCGGCTTTTACCAGGCGGCCGACGTTCGACTGCGTGCTCCCGAGCTGGTCGAAGCCCTGCGGCAGATCGTCCAGCCCGTCGGCAATCACCGGCACGCCTGCGGCGGCGATATCATGGGCCACCATCCAGCCTTCGCTTGCGCCGACCAGCACCATGTCGAGCCGCGGAAACTCGCGCTTGAGCGCGAGCACGCTACGGATGTCGGCGGCCCGTTCGACAGCGACATAGAGCCTCTGTTGGCCGCGGACGACGGGGACGAGCGCTGCGGCGTCGAAGCGGGTAAGCAGGACGTCGCCATTGCGATCGGGTTCCTCGCCGGAAAGGCGCGGATCGACCGGCATGTCGTCGCCAGTGGTGATTTCCGGCGGCGTCGATGAACCGCCGGGAATGCGCGCATCTTCGCCGAGGCGCATGGCCTCTCGCAGCGCATTGCGGAACAGGGCGTGGGCCGACGCGCGGCTGCCGCCGGAGATACGCGCGCCGGTTTCGCCGAGGTCGACCATCTGGAAAGCACGGGCGCGCATCACCGGATTGGCATCGGCCCCCAGATCGATAATCGCCCCCTGTCCGCCGAAGATCGAGCTGGACGGGCTGGTGACCGTGGCGGCGCGCGTAATGCCGGCGGCGCGGTGGACGTGGATGTGCTGCGAATTGGGGTTCACGACGGGGGCGACGTCGAGTGCGGCGCCGAATGGCGAGCTGCCCGCGCGCGTATCGTTGGACTCGCTGACCGCGCCGACATCCGACAGGCCGAGCTGCGTGACAGTCGCGACGAGGCCGGGTGTCACCCACGCTCCGCTGCCGTCGACGGTCTGCATCCCTGCAGGAATTGCCGCACCCGGCCCGGCTGCCACGACCTTCCCGCCGCGGATTACGACGGTCGCGTTCGGCATGGGTTCGGAGCCGTCGCCCGTGGCCACGGTGGCATTGGTGATGGCGATATCTTGCGCCGCGGCGGGGGCCGCAGCCACCGCAACCGTACCGAGGAGCGCGCCAAGCAGGCGCTTGATCGCGGGCTGAACAGAGGTTCTGGCGTGTGTCATTTCACGTCTCCTTCGCCCGGCTGGCCAAGCTCGAAATCGCTTACCGGTCGCCGCTTGCGATCCATCGCATCGAACATCAGCGCGCCGTCGATCCAGACCTTTTCGGGCCGCGAATACACGCTCAGCGGATCGCCGTTCCACAGCACCACATCGGCCATCTTGCCTTCCTCGAGGCTGCCGGTCATTTCGGCGATGCCCATCGCCTTGGCGGCATTGAGCGTGAACCAGCCGACCACCTCGGCATCGGGAATGTCGATCCCGACGCGGCGACCGGCGGCTTGCGCCTTGGCCGCTTCCTGGTTGAGCCGCTGGATGCCGTTGGCATCGTCCGAGTGAATCACCACGCATGCCCCGGCCTGGCGCAGGAAGGCGGCATTTTCGAGTATGCCGTCATAGGCTTCCATCTTGAAGCCGTACCAGTCGGCCCAGATGGCGCTGCAGACCTCGTTTTCGCGCAGCAGGTCGCCGATCTTGTAGGCCTCGACCGCGTGATGGAATGCGGAAACCTTGTAGCCCATCTCCTTCGCCATATCCATGACGAGCGCCATTTCGTCGGCGCGATAGCAGTGGTTGTGGACGAGGATTTCACCGTCGAGCACGCCCTTCAGCGTTTCCTTGCCCAGATCGCGCTTCTTGCCGTCATAGGCCTGCGCATCGAGCCACATCTGGCGATTGACCGCGAAATTGCCCATGCGGGTGGATGGCATCCTGCCCTTGCCGCCATAGACGCGTTTCGGATTCTCGCCGCAGGCCATCTTCATGCCGTAGGGCGCGCCGGGGAATTTCATGCCCTGCACCGTGCGCGAGGCCACGTTCTTGAGCGTGACCGAGCGCCCGCCGGTGAGATTGGCCGAGCCGGGCAGGATCTGCAGGCTGGTGACGCCGCCATTGGCGAGCGCGCGGGTAAACCCGGGGTCCTGCGGCCAGACCGAATGTTCGGCCCAGACTTCGGGCGTCATCGGGCTGGTCGCCTCGTTGCCGTCCGAATGCGCATCGACGCTGGGTGTCGGATAGTCGCCGAGATGCGAATGGATATCGATCACGCCGGGGGTGACGAACTTGCCCGTGCCGTCGATCCGGTCGTAACCTTCGGTCGACAGCGAGGCATCGCCCACGCCGACGATTTCGCCATCGCGAAACAGCACGGTGCCGTCGTCGATCCGCTGTCCCGTGCCGTCATACACCGTGGCACCGACGAGTGCGGTCGGGCGGCCTGGATAGGCCCGGTAGGTCGAGGGGAAGGGCGCGTTGCCGTCCGCCCCCTTGGGCGCGGTCCAGTCTTTCGACGAGGCGGAGGCGGTGTCGCCATCGCCATTGGTGGTGGAACATCCGGCCAGCGCGAACGCGGCGGCACAGGCGAGCAGAGCGTGTTTTCTCAAAGGAACCCCCAAATGCAGTCGGGCCGGAGCATTGCTGCCCCGGCCCGACCGGTCAAATACATTCGTCGGTGCTTTCAGGCATTTCGCCGATTGCACCGCAGTCGGCATCAGCCGTGCGGACGCGTTTCCGGGTGGACACCGGCTTCCTGCGCTTCCAGCCCGGCAGCAGCCTGACCTTCGAGGTCGTCGCCGACATTGTCGTCGCGCAGCGTGTCGAGATGCATCAGCTTCTTAACGAAAGGCGAAAGCACAAGCACGATGACGCCGATGCCGATCGCATACCAACCAACGGTGGAATATACGCTTAGCACGAGCTCCTTGCCCGCCTCCTCGCCTTCCAGCCCCTCGCCGCCAGCTGCTGCCGAAATCAGGCCTGCAGCGAAATTGCCGGTTGCAGAGGCAAAGAACCAAGTGCCCATGATGAGCGACGCCATGTGTGCAGGAGCCAGGCGGTTCATCGCCGAGAGTCCGACGGGCGACAGGCAGAGTTCGCCGGTCGTATGCAGCAGGTAGATGAGGAAGATAAAGACCACTGGCACTGCGGCGTTGATGCCCGCAGCCTGAGCGCCCCATACCAGTACCAGGAAGCCCAGTCCGACCTGAATAACTCCAAGCCCGAACTTGAACGGTGCCGAAGGCTCCGCATTGCGCCGACCCAGAGCGGTCCATGCCCAAGCAAATAGCGGCGCGAGCAGGAAGATGTAGGCTGCATTGAGCGACTGGAACATCGACGCCGGCATTTCCCAGCCGAAGAAGCTGCGATCGACATGTCGGTCGGTAAACAGGTTGAGCGAATTGCCCGCCTGCTCGAAGAGCGCCCAAAACACGATCGAGACAAAGATCAGGAACAGCGCAGCAAAGATGCGATCACGATCTTCGGCAGGCAATTTGATTACCGCGTATCCGATTACATAAGCGACGAGGATCGCGCCGAAAATGCCGAGAAGTGTTCCCACGATATCTTGATTCTGGACCATCCACCAGCACGCGACCACGGCAATGAGGCCAACTGCGTACAGACCCCATTCGAGGCCCTTGCTGAGAACAATGGGTGCTTCGCCCCGTCCCATGAGAAGCGGTTTACCTAGAACAAACACAACCAGACCCAGCAGCATGCCGAAACCGGCGAGGCCAAAACCGTAGGACCAGCCATAGGTTTCGCCGATGAAGCCGCAGAGGAGTGAGCCGAGAAACGCGCCGAGGTTAATCCCCATGTAGAAAATGGTATAGGCCGGGTCACGGCGCTTGTCTGTGCGCGGATAGAGCTGACCGACGATCACGGAGATATTTGCCTTCAGGAAGCCCGAACCGACGATAATGAAGGCCAGCGCGAGCCAGAAGATATTGAGCGCAGCCGGATCTTGCCCGCCAGCGCCTTCGAAACCCATCAGGAAGTGACCAAACGTAAGCAGGACCGCCCCGTAGAGCACCGCCTTCCGCTGCCCGAGATATTTGTCGGCCAGATAGCCGCCGAGCACCGGGGTGATGTAGACGAGCGCCGTGTAGGCACCGTAGATCAGGCCCGCGTCGCCATCGGAGAAAAGCCAGTGCTTGGTCAGATACAAGATGAGCAGCGCGCGCATGCCGTAGTAGGAGAATCGCTCCCACATCTCGGCAAAGAACAACACGAACAGTCCCTTGGGATGTCCAAGAATGGTACCTGCAGAATCCCCGTCAGGCAAAGTGTGTGTGGCCATGTTTGGCAAACCTCTTTTATACGGGAACCGTTATCGGCCCCTCCCCGAAAGTGCGCGCACCCTAACGTTTTCGACGCGCTTGTGAAGCCTTAGTTACAGGCGCGACCGGGTTGCGCTGCGCTGAACGGCGATTGGCGAGGAACCTTGCGCGCCGCGCTGTATTATGGCACTGATGCACTCTTAGCAGATCGAGTTCCGGCAATGACTACCCAGGGCAAGCCCGTCTATCTCAAATTGCGCGACCAGATTGCCGCGGCGATTATCGACGGGCGCTATCGCGAGGGCGAGATGCTGCCGTCGGTCCGCGCGCTGGCGGCGGAGGAGGGCGCGAACCCGCTCACCGTGGCCAAGGCGTATCAGCAATTCCAGGCCGACGGCCTGATCGAGGTGCAGCGCGGCGTGGGCATGTATGTGACGCCGGGCGCCGCCGCGACGCTGAAGCGCAAGGAGCGCGAGGACTTCCTCCGGCACGAGTGGCCCGAACTGCGCCAGCGCATCGAACGGCTGGGAATTTCGGCGGCGGAGCTGTTCGAGCGCGCCTGACGGGCGGTCGCGCGCGGATTTTCTGTTTTAAAAGCCGGTTTTTCGCGCGCGATTCAGTTGCGGCGCCGCCCGCATTGTGCCAGTAAATCGGAGCAGGGATCGCAGCTTCGGCTGCATAATTGTACGGGTTGCAGAAAAATGGACACAATGCGGTCGAAAGACTGCCGACCTGGAGGGGTTTTATGATCCGATCCGAATTGCTGACTGCCATTGCGCAGGACAACCCCGAATTGCGCGCCGAAGAGGTCGAGCAGGTCGTGGATATCTTCTTCGAGGAAATCGCGCAGCGCCTGACCGAGGGCGGCCGCGTGGAATTGCGCGGGTTCGGCGCGTTTTCGACGCGCGAGCGCCAGGCGCGGCAGGGCCGCAACCCGCGCACCGGCGAACTGGTCGACGTGCCCGCCAAGCGCGTGCCCTATTTCAAGCCGGGGAAGGAAATCCGCGAGCGCCTCAACGACGGCTGAGCCGGTTCGGGCGCGCGACGCCTGCGAACTCTTTTTGACGATTGCTCCTGCGCATCCGAGCGATTAGGCACGCCACCGGCGCCCGCTCGGTGGCGCTTTCGCGGGTGTGGCGGAATGGTAGACGCCGGGGACTTAAAATCCCCTGAGCTTTGCTCGTGCGGGTTCGAGTCCCGCCACCCGCACCACGTC
>QFNA01000047.1 GCA_003248395.1 Citromicrobium sp. | reverse complement strand
CGGCGGGGCGTGCGACCCACGATGTTGGCGGGGTTTTGGGATCGGGCGGGATTTGCCCTTGGTGCTGTCACTGCACTGATCGGGCCGGAAGCCGCGATGGCTTGCACTGCAGCGGTCGAAACCGAGATCGACGAGCATTACTCGAAGCAACTCGACCAATTGGCCGAGACGGGCGAAGACCCCGAACTGGCAGCCATGATCGAGGAATTCCGCGAGGATGAGCGCGAGCATCGTGACGCGGCGCTCGCCGCCGGGGCCGAACGCGCGCCGGCCTATCCGGTCCTGTCGGGGCTCATCCGCCTCGGCTGCCGCGCCGCAATTCGAATTTCGCAGCGGGTTTAGAGGGAACCGCGACGTCCTTCCGCGCGCTTCATTACCAGTTCACCGCGTTCAAGCGTATTTTACACCCGCTTATCCGCACATTCCGAGGCTCATCATGACCAGGTCGTTTTTCCGCCTTGCCGCAATCGGCACAATCATTACCGCCATGACAAGCCCGCTCGCCGCGCAGGAAGTTGTCGAGGCCGACGATGACAGCTATAACATGGTTGTGGTCTATGGCGACGATGCTTGCCCGGCCAGTACCCCAGATGTGATCGTCGTCTGCGCCCGCAAGGCTGAAAGCGAGCGCTTCCGCATCCCCGAAGAGCTCCGGTTTTCCGACGATCCCGCCAACCAGAGCTGGGCCGAACGGGTCGAGAAGCTCGAAATGGTCGGCGCTTCGGGCACGATGTCCTGCTCGCCCGCTGGAGCGGGTGGCGTAATCGGCTGCACGCAGAAGCTGATCCGCGACGCCTATGCGGACAAGGCGAATTCCTCCAGCGTGCGTTTCTCGCAGATCATCGCGGACAAGCGCGCCGAACGCCTTTCGACGATCGATGCCGATGCCGAACGCACCCAAGCCGAAGTCGAAATGATCGAGCGCGAGTATATGAAGCGGCTTGAGCGCGAACGTGCTGCAGAAGACGATGCGACGGATGACGCGCTTCCCTCGCCGACACCGACCGAACCCGAGGTCGTCTCCGGCGATCCCGAGGCGCGCTAATTTTTGGCATTCGCGTGGTTAGCAGGTCTATCGCGCGTTAACCGTTTGACGCTAGAGCCGCGAGCATGAGCACGCGACAGAAAATCCTGACCGTCTTCGGCACACGTCCCGAAGCCATCAAGCTCTTTCCGCTGGTCCATGCGCTCACGGTGGACGAACGTTTCGACAGCGTTGTATGCGTTTCGGCGCAGCATCGCGCGATGCTCGATCAGGTTCTCGAGATAACGGGGATCGAGCCCGATCACGATCTCGACCTGATGACCGAGGGGCAAAGCCTTGACCAATTGACCGCGCGCGCTCTGACGGGAATCGGCGCAGTGCTCGATCGCGAACAGCCCGATTGGGTGGTGGTGCAGGGCGACACGACGACAGTGATGGCGGGCGCGCTCGCGGCCTATTACCGACAGATACCGGTCTGCCACGTCGAAGCGGGATTGCGCAGCGGAGACATCTACCGACCGTGGCCCGAAGAGGTGAACCGGCGCGTCGTTGGCAGTTTTGCGAAGTTGCATTGCGCACCGACCGAAACAAGCGCTCGCGCCCTGATTGCTGAAAATGTCGATCCCGCTAGCGTGCATGTGACGGGCAATACGGTAATTGACGCCCTCCACTGGGTCACACGCCGTATCGAGGTTCAACCGGCGCTTGCATCGGGACTGACCGAACTTGAAAAGCGTTTTCGGGGTAAACGGATCATCGGTATGACCAGCCATCGCCGTGAAAATTTCGGCGAGGGCATGATGAACATCGCCAATGCCGTTAAACGCATTGCAGAGCGCGATGACGTTGCGGTTATTTTCCCCGTCCATCTCAATCCGAATGTGCGTGCCGTGATGAACGAACAGCTGGCCGGACTGGATAATGTCGCAATGATCGAGCCTCTCGACTATCCGCATTTCGCCCGTCTTCTGTCGATCAGCGACCTGATGCTGACCGATAGTGGCGGCGTACAGGAAGAAGCGCCGGCGCTGGGCAAGCCGGTCCTGGTGATGCGCGACACGACCGAACGGCCCGAAGGGGTCGAGGCGGGCACGGCACGTCTGGTCGGGACCGACGCCGACACCATCGTGGCGGAAACCATGCGCCTGCTCGACGACGATGCCGCCTATGCCGCCATGGCGCGGTCGCATAATCCGTTCGGGGAAGGCGATTCCGCCAGACAAATCTGCGACCTTCTGGCACAGGCAGGCACATAGCTCCGCCGATTGGCGGACTATCGGATCAGCAGGGCAGCACGACGGAATTGGAACTCGGGACTATGCGCGGCGACACGAAACCTCAGGTCTGCGTCATCGGCCTTGGCTATATCGGCTTGCCCACGGCTGCGATCATCGCGCGCGCGGGCTGCCCGGTCGTGGGGATCGACGTCTCGGAAGCGGTGGTCGAAACGATCAACCGCGGCGAGATCCACATCGAGGAAGTCGATCTAGACGGGCTGGTGCAGGCAGTGGTCCAGCGCGGCCTGCTGCGCGCTTCAACACAGATCGCCCCGGCCGACGTCTTCGTGATCGCAGTACCAACGCCCTTTGCCAAGGATGGCAAGCACACGCCGGACACGAGTTTCGTCATGGCCGCCGCCGAAAAAGTCGCCGGGGTTCTGAAAAAGGGCGATACGGTCATCCTCGAATCGACGTCGCCTGTCGGCACGACAGAGGCCATGCGCGACGCGATGGCGGCGGCGCGGCCCGATCTGGCCATGCCGGGGCATTGCGAGGGTCAGCCCGATGTCAGCATCGCCTATTGCCCCGAACGGGTGTTGCCCGGCCGAATCCTGGAAGAACTGACGCATAACGATCGTTCGATCGGCGGAATTACGCCCCGCTGCGCGCGCAAGGCACTGGCGTTCTATAAACGCTTCGTGAAGGGGGAGTGTGTCACGACCGATGCACGCAGCGCCGAAATGACCAAGCTGGTCGAAAATGCGTTTCGCGACGTGAACATCGCCTTTGCCAACGAATTGTCGATGATCGCCGACCGCCAGGGCCTCGACGTATGGGAGGTGATCCGCCTCGCCAATCGCCATCCGCGGGTCAACATCCTCCAACCCGGTCCGGGGGTCGGGGGCCATTGCATCGCGGTCGATCCGTGGTTCATCGTTCACGGTGCGCCCGACGATGCGAAGATCATCCGGCAGGCGCGCGACACCAATGACGGCAAGATGCATCACGTGGTCGAGCGCGCGAAGGCGATGATCGAGGCGACTCCCGAAGCGAAGATCGCCTGTCTCGGCCTCGCGTTCAAAGCCAACATCGACGACTTTCGCGAATCCCCCGCGCGATTCGTCGCCGCCAGTCTTGCCCGCGCCTACGGCGAGCGAGTACAGGTCGTGGAACACCGCGCTCGAGCAATGCGGGATCATCGTCGTGCTCGTCGATCACGACGTCTTCAAGGTGATACCGCCAGAAGAGCGCGCCAATGCCGCGGTTTACGACACGCGTGGGATCTGGCCGGACGTGGCCTGACACTGCATACTGGCCGGTAATTGCGCGCAGTGCCGAGCATCTGACCGCGCTGGCGATCTATATGCCGTGGTATTCCCTGTACCAATCGACAAAGGCGGGAATACCCTGTTCGATCGCGGTCGTCGGCTGGTAGCCGACATCGCGCTTGATCACGTCGATATCGGCATAAGTCGATACGACATCGCCCGCCTGCATCGGCAGCAGCTCAAGCTGCGCCTTTTTGCCGCAAGCTTCCTCGAACAGTTCGATCACGCGGGTCAGCTTCTCGCTGCGGTTGTTGCCGATGTTGTAGAGCGCATGGGGTTTGACGCTTCCGCCCGCCTTGACCGCGCCATCGTCGACAGGTGGCGCGTCGAGGCAGGCGATGACACCGCTCACGATATCGTCGATGTAGGTGAAATCGCGCCACATTTCGCCGTGATTGAAGACTTTGATCGGTCGACCTTCGAGAATCGCACTGGTGAAGAGCCAGGGAGCCATGTCGGGCCGCCCCCAAGGCCCGTAAACGGTAAAGAAACGCAGCCCGGTCAGCGGCGTGCGATAGAGATGGGCGTAGGTTTCGCTCATTAATTCGTCCGCCCGTTTGGTCGCTGCGTAGAGCGAGACGGGATGATCGACCCGATCTTCCACGGCAAAAGGCAGGCTTTCATTGCCACCATAGACGCTGGACGAACTGGCATAGACCATGTGCTGCAATTGCCGGTGGCGCGCGATTTCCAGCAGGTTTACATGACCCATCAGGTTCGCAGTGACGTAGGCTCGCGGGTTCTCGAGGCTATATCGCACGCCTGGCTGTGCGCCGAGATGGACCGCCATGTCGATATGCTCGCCTGCCAGTGCGGCCGACAGCGCATCCCAATCGGCGAAATCGACCTGCCTGAACGCGAAGTGCTCGCCGGCTTCCTTGCCGAGATGGGCAAGGCGATCGCGTTTCAGCGAAACCGGATAATAGGCATTGAGACTGTCAATCCCGAGCACGTCGTCACCCCGGGCGCACAGGCGGCGTGCGACGGCGGCGCCTATGAAGCCGGCCGCACCGGTGACGAGGATTCGCGTCATGTCTGCCGCTGCTCCGGGCTTAGCCCTTGTCGAGAGCGATATCGGGGGCGTCTTCCTGTTTCATGCCGACGACATGATAGCCCGCGTCGACATGATGGACTTCGCCGGTCACCCCGCTCGACAGGTCGGATAGGAAATAGAGGCCCGATCCTCCGACATCCTCGATAGTGACATTGCGGCGCAGCGGAGAATTAAGCTCGTTCCACTTGAGGATGTAGCGGAAGTCGCCAATCCCGCTGGCGGCAAGCGTCTTTATGGGGCCCGCGCTGATCGCGTTGACGCGGATGTTTTCGGGGCCGAGGTCGTTGGCGAGATATTGCACGCTGGTTTCGAGCGCTGCCTTGGCCACGCCCATGACATTGTAATGCGGGATGACCTTTTCGGCGCCGTAATAGGTCAGCGTCAGAATGCTGCCCCCATCGGGCATCATTTCGCGTGCACGCTTTGCCACGGCCACGAGGCTGTAGGCAGAGATGTTCATCGTCATCAGGAAATTGTCGAGGCTGGTGTCGACATATTTGCCGCGCAGTTCGGCCTTGTCCGAGAAGCCGATCGCATGGACGACGAAATCGATCGTCTCCCACCGCTGCTTCAGTTTGTCGAAGGCACCGTCGAGCGCGTCCATATCCGAGACGTCGCATTCGAAGAGGAAGTCGCTGCCGAGCTGCTGGGCAAGGGGCGCCACGCGCTTTTGCAGCGCCTCGCCCTGATAGGAAAAGGCGAGTTCCGCGCCATGATCGCGCAATTGCCTGGCAATACCCCACGCCAGCGACTTGTCATTGGCCAGCCCCATGATCAGGCCGCGCCTGCCCTCCATCAATCCGCTCATGCCGTGTCCTTCTGCCTTTGCTCTTCGATCTCTTTCAGCAGCGCGGCCCTGCGCCGGTCGTCGCTCTGTCCGATCATGTTCATTTCTTCTTCCGGCGTTTCCGCCAGAGCCGCGTTCAGTTCCGCACCGATAACGACGCCCAGCCCGACGAGCCAGAAAAAGAACAGGGCGATCATGATACCCGCGAGGCTGCCATAGGTCAGGTCGTAGGTGAAGAAACTGCGCAGGACCATCGGCAGCAGCGTTGTCACCGCGATCCACCAGATCGTCGTGAACAGCACGCCCGGCCATTTGGGATAGCGCCGCGAACGGTATTCGGACGGTGTCAGCGAATAGAAAATCAGATAGAGCGAGCCGAACAGGCCGAGCGCCGGAACGATCCTGGTCAGGCGCAAGGCATCGATCCAGTCGATCAGTTGCGGGAAATAGGCCTCGATCACCTGTTGCGCCATGCCGATGATCACTTGCGCGAGCAGCGACAGCATCAGCAGAAAGACAGCTCCGATGATCACGCCGGACGAAAACAGCCGGTATTTCCAGAACGCATGCGTCATCTTGGTGCCGTAGGACCGGCGCAGAATGTCGCGAATGGTTTCGATCAGGCTGCCCACGGTCCATAATGCGACCAGTGCACCAGCCCAGAGGAGCCAGCCGCTGCGCGCCTCGATCACGCCGCGGGCGACCGGTTCGATCACGTCGCCGACGACCGGTGGGAGCGCAACGAGCACGGCATTGATCGTGGCGGCGCGGTCACCTTCCTCACCGATCAGCGAGAACAGGGCAGCGCCGAGGATAAAGAACGGAAAGATCGAGAACATCGCAAGATAGGCAAGATTGCCAGCGTGAATGAACCCGTCGTTGAACGTGCCGACGGCGGTCCGTTTCATCACCTCCCAGGCCTTGGTGCCAGGGCCGACGCGATCGGCGACGCGTCCACGCAAGGTGGCGGCCTCCAGTCGCCGCGCCTCCGGCGAGAGCGAGCGGATTTCACGATATTCCGGTTCTGGTAGGGCGTTGTCCGCCAATGGGTTACACCCCGAGCTTGCTCCGTGGATCGCTCGCGTCCTTCCATCCCTCGAGGCGCTTGGCAAGCTCGGAAAGATCGGATGGCAACTGAATTTTCAGAGTTACGAGCTGATCACCGCGTCCGCCGGCCTTTCTGGTGAAGCCCTTTCCCTTGAGCCGCAACACGGTTCCGCCGCTGGTGCCGGGCTTGATGGTCATCATGACGGGGCCATCGACCGTCGGCACGCGGACCTTGCCGCCCTCGACCGCCTCGTCGAGCGTGATCGGCAGGTCGAATCGCACATCGTCGTCGTCACGCGTATAGATCTTGTGCGGGTCGATCGCGATTGTCACCAGCCCGTCGCCTGCGCCGCCGGGGCCCTGCTCGCCCTTGCCCTTCAGCCGCATCTGCGTGCCGTCCTCGACACCTTGCGGCAGCTTGAGATCGATCGTCTTGCCGTCCGACAGCGTGATCCGCTGTTCTTTCAGCGTCGCCGCATCGACGAAAGACACGCGCAGGCGATAGGTGATGTCGGCCCCGCGGCGCGGCGGTGCCTGTCGCCGACCGGAGAAAGGATCGCCGCCGCCGCGCCCGGGCCTGGCGCGCCCGCCACCGCCGAACAGCCCTTCGAAAATGTCGCCGAGATCGACATTTTCCTGATTGAAGCCTTGGAAATCTTCCGCGCGGAAGCCGCGCTGGCCTCCCGCGCCGCCACCGTGAAATCCGCCGCCGCCCATGCCGGCGAATGGATTGGCGGGATTCCCCTCGCCATCGATTTCGCCGCGATCGAATTGCGCGCGCTTGTCCTTGTCGGACAGCAGATCGTAGGCCTTGGTTACGTCGGAAAAGCGTTCGGCCGCAGCAGGATTGTCCTTGTTGCGGTCGGGATGTAGTTCCTTCGCCAGCTTGCGATAGGCGCTCTTGATGTCCTTTTCGGTCGCGTTGCGTGCGACTCCGAGGGTGGAGTAGGGATCGGCCATGGCGTGTTAGCTAGGTCGGACAGCGGTGCATCGCAAGCTTCGAGCTTCCTTCGGTCGCGCCGCTCGATTACGGGCTTACCCATGCAGAACGAAAGCGCGATTCCGCAATCCGATCCCTTTACTCTGTTCGAGGCGTGGTACGGAGAGGCCAAGGCAAGCGAACCGAACGACGGCAATGCCATGGCGCTCGCCACTGCGACTCCTGACGGAAAGCCGTCGGTGCGCATGGTGCTGCTCAAGGGTCACGGCGGCCACCTGGGCGGCGAGGATGGTGGCGGGGGCTTCGTTTTCTACACCAATGCCGAAAGCCGTAAGGGCGAGGAAATTCGCGCCAACATGCATGCGGCCCTGCTGTTTCACTGGAAAAGCTTGCGTCGTCAGATTCGCATCGAAGGCCCGTTGACCGAAGTTGGCGCCGATCAGGCAGATGCCTATTTCCACTCGCGTGCGCGTAATGCGCAACTGGGCTCGGCAGCATCGGACCAGTCGCGCCCGCTCGCCGATCGACAGATCTATCTCGATCGCGTTGCTGCACTCGAAGAGCGTTTTCCCGAGGGCGACATTCCGCGCCCGGCGCATTGGACGGGCTTCCTGCTGTCACCCACGGCGATCGAATTCTGGCGCGATGGAGAATTTCGCCTCCACGACCGCAGGTTGTTCCGGCGCAACGGGCCGCAGGATGCCTGGTCGAACACACTTCTTTACCCGTGAGGACGTCGACGATGAAAATTCCCTATTGGCATGTCGATGCGTTCGCACGACGGCCCTTCGCCGGCAATCAGGCCGCGGTCATGGTGCTGGACGAATGGCTGCCCGATGACACCCTGCTGGCAATCGGGGAAGAGAACAATTTCGCCGAAACGGCATTCGTCGTGAAGGATGCGACCGGGCAATCGGATTGGGAATTACGCTGGTTTACACCCGCGACGGAGATACGGCTGTGCGGTCACGCAACGCTTGCGTCGGGCTTTGTCCTCGCCGAGCGCGACGGCGTCGACCGCGTGACGTTTCGCACGCGCAAGGCAGGCCTCCTCGAAGTCCGTCGCGCCGAGGTCGGTTACGAACTTGCGCTGCCGGCCATTGCGACCGAGCGCGACGACTGGGCCGAAGCGTTGGCACTGCTGGGCGGGAATGTCCGCGAAGTCTGGCGCAATCCCGACCGCTACAATATCTTTCTGTTTGATCACGAGCGCGATGTCCTTGCGCTCGATCCCGATCTGCGGGGATTGCGGGCACTGGGGGACGATCAGTTCATCTGTACCGCGCCTGGCAACGATACTGACGTCGTCAGCCGGGTCTTTGTCCCGGGCGCCGGAGTGGACGAAGACAGTTTCACCGGATCAGCCCATGCCTGCCTGACGCCGTTCTGGGCCGACAAACTGGATCGCGAAAGTTTCTCGGCCTTTCAGGCGTCGAAGCGTGGTGGGCATGCGCAATGCCGGCTCGAAGGCGATCGCGTCTGGCTCGCTGGCGATTGCGTCACCGTTGTCGAAGGCAGTTTCTACGTCCCGGGCGAGGGGTAAAGTTCGATAATTTCGGCCAGCTGCTTGAGCATGGCCTCGCGTTCTTGCGCATTGGAATGGCCCAGCCGAACCACCGTCAACCCCTGTTCGGGCGAGACGATCACGTATTGGCCCATGTGACCAATCATCGCGAACAGGCTGTGCGGCGCACTGTCGGGAAACAGCGGATGCTCGTCGAGTCCATTGGGCCGGTTCAGCCAGGTCTGCAGCCCGTAATGCGGGCTCTTCGGGCTGGGTTGGACCATCGCGTCGATCCAGCTGCGCGGGACCAGTTGCTCTCCGCGATGCGACCCTTTGCGCCGCAGCAATTCGCCCAGCTTCGCCCAGTCGCGCGCGCTCGCATGCATCAGGCTGCCCCCGACAAGCGTTCCGGCGCGGTCGAATTCGGGCACCATGGATGACATTTCGAGCGGATCGAGCAGGCGTGCATGGAGATAATCGCTCACCGCCTGCCGTCTTGCTTCGGCACTGTTGCCACCGCTCAACGTGCGCGCCCGTCGAGGAACAGCATGCGCACCTCGCTGCTCTCGAACGGCGGATCGCCAGCCTCGGTATGCTCGAGGCCCGAACGCATCTGCAACAGGTGGCGCAGGGTAATTTCGGCGCGCGGATCGCCGCTGCGTTGCCAGCGAGGGACGGGAGCCGGTGCATCCAGCCGCAGCAATCCATCGCCGACAAGTTGCCCGATCATGATCGCAGTGACCGTCTTGGCCATCGACCAGCTTACGAACCGCGTGTCGGTGTCGTAGCCCTCGGCATAGCGTTCGGCTGCGAGCTTGCCGTCCTTCATCACGATCAGGGCGCGTGTTTCACCCAACCCCTCGCCGACGAACAGATCGTCGATCTCGCGCGCCAGCGCCTTCGTCGGCGCACCGGGATTGGAAGAGACTGCAGCCAAGGCTTCCTCGCTCAGGGGCGGTTCTTCTGCCGGTCCCGGCGATCCGCACGACGCAAGACTTGTGACAACAAGGGTGAGGGCGATAAGGGGGCGCGTCCGCGGCAACATGCGGGCGTCACTCGCATGAGGAAATGACCCGCGCAATGGCGAAAAAACGCTCACTCCTGCTGCGTCCTTGGATGTGGCTCGTGCTGCTCGTTCTAGCAGGCGTGGCTGCTGCCTGGGTCATGTGGGGCGAAGGTGTGAGGCGCACGGCAGAGACCGGCACGGCATACGGCGCTCGCGTTGCCTGTTCGTGCCGCTACATTGCCGGGCGCAGCCTCGACGACTGCGCGAAGGACAAGCTTGAAGGCATGGAACTGGTCACGTTCAGTGACGATGACGATGCCAAGAGCGTGACGGCGTCGGTTCCGCTCATCGCTTCGGACACGGCTCGCTTTCGCAAAGGCTACGGCTGCGTGCTTAAACGCTGGGAGCATTAATTGTCCCGCCGATTTAAGGTGATTTGTCAGTCTTCGACGCGTTCGGTCGATTCGATCCAGCCGCCGCCGACGACTCGCTCTCCCGCGTAAAGGACGGCCGCCTGACCCGGTGCAACGCCGAATTCGGGTTGGGCGAAGCGGATCACGGCGTCCCCGCCGTCGCCCAGCGGCCCCTCGACGCTAATCGGCACCGGCTTCGCCAGGCTCCGGACCTTTGCCGTCAGGGGCACGTCGGGGAGTGGGCCGATGCGATTGGTTTCGATGATCTGCGCTGCCGACACAGCCAGCATGCGTTTCGGTCCGACCCGGACCTGTGCTGAGGTTGCGTCGATGCCGACGACATAGAGCGGCTCGCTCTGTCCGCCGATCTCGAGGCCACGTCGCTGCCCGACGGTATAATGGATCACGCCCTTGTGGCGACCCAGCGTCTCGCCGGTCGCGGCATGGACGATGTCGCCCTCTTGCGCTCCCTCTGGTCGCATCGACTTGACGATTTTCGCATAATCGCCGTCTGGCACGAAGCAGATGTCCTGGCTGTCGGGCTTTGCCGCATTGCGCAGGCCCGCGTCCGCGGCAATGTCGCGCACGGCAGTTTTCGGCAGTCCACCCAACGGAAAACGGAGATAGTCCAGCTGGTCGTCGGTTGTCGCGTAGAGAAAATAGGACTGGTCGCGCGCGGGATCGATTGCCCGATGAAGCTCCGGTCCCGCTGCGCCCAATACGCGCCGCACATAATGCCCGGTCGCGAGACAGTCGGCGCCAAGTTCGCGCGCCATGGCAAACAGGTCGGTAAACTTTGGCCCCATGTTGCAGCGGATGCAGGGGACGGGTGTCCTGCCCGCAAGATATTCGTCGGCAAAACTTTCGACCACGTCCTCGCGAAAGGCACTTTCGTGGTCGGACACATAGTGCGCGATGCCGAGCCGCTCCGCCACGGCGCGCGCATCCGCAATGTCGTCGCCCGCACAGCATGCGCCCTTGCGCCCTGTCGCCGCACCGTAGTCGTAAAGCTGCAGCGTGATGCCGATGACTTCCGCACCGCTCTTCGCCGCAAGGGCCGCGACCACCGAGCTATCGACCCCGCCGGACATGGCGACGACGATGCGGCTTTCGCTGGCTGGTTTCGGCAAGTCGAACAGTCCGGCGGACGTCGCCGGTTCGAGAAGGCGGGATGCGGGCATGGACGAGCCCATACACGTTTATGCCGCACCGCTCCAGTGCAGGCGTTCCGGCGCGCCATGTTCGATTTCACGGAGTCTTTACCATATCGACTTATCCACAGGGCCATGTTTGAGGGGCACATCGACAGAAAGGCTTTCGAGCGCGAGCGCGAAAGCGACATTTTGCAGCAATTTCGCTGGACCGAGCTTGTGGCACGGCTTGCCGCAACGCGCGATCTTCAGCAGGAACTGGCGAGGGATCACGGTGGTTTCGATGCATTCGGCGAAGTTCGCCGCGAAGGCGAGGACGAAAGTAAACGGCCTGTTAACCAATGTGATTTAGCGCATGGAAAATCGGAACGGGTAGCTGGCGAAAACGCCGCGAGAGACGCGGCCAATCGCGACCGAGAGAAGTAATAGATGATCGAAAACCAGGACATTCGGCCTGCACAGGTAATCGGCCCCTTGGGAGAGCCGCTGACAATCGACGACCTGCCTTCGCCCGAGACGAAGCGCTGGGTGGTGCGTCGCAAGGCCGAAGTCGTGGCCGCCGTAAACGGCGGTCTGCTGACCATCGACGAGGTGCTGCAGCGTTACAGCCTGACACTGGAAGAATTTGCCTCGTGGCAGCGTGCTGTCGACCGTTCGGGCATGCAGGGCCTGCGCGTTACCCGGATTCAGCACTATCGCGATCTCTACGAACGCCAGCTCAAATACTGACCTCTGGCCGCCTCGCCGCGGGAACCATTCCGGTTGACAATCGCTGAAGATGTGTCCCCATTGTGAACTAGGGGGAACCGCTGGGCGTGCCTGCAGTTGGTGCCTCACCGGGTCTACGGGAATATAACAGGAGGTATTACGATGGGTTGGATTATCGCTATTATCGTCGGCGGCGTCGCCGGCTGGCTTGCAAGTCTCGTCATGGCGCGTGACGCGTCGATGGGCATTTTCTGGAACATCATTGTCGGCATCGTCGGTGCCGTTATCGGTAACCTGCTGGCAGGCCCGCTGTTCGGTATCGACACGACAATCCAGACGTTCAATCTGCCGGGCTTCATTGTTGCCATCGTCGGTGCGATCGTATTGCTCGCTATCGTCAATCTGGTGCAGCGCGGTCGCGTTCGGTAAACGCGGCGCCATGCCGGCATAAAAATTCGGGGCGGTGCGACGTGGTCGCGCCGCCCTTTTTCGTGCGCGCCACCGGTTTTCCGGTTCTGGCGTTCATCCGGCGACTTCGGTCGCCGAACCGGGGCGGGTGAATGACTTACGAGTCCGACATATCGGTACATAATGGGGAACGGATTACCGTGCCTTTTGGCAATGCGGACATTCCCGGCGCGGAAAGCTCGCGCAAGCGTCGTCGGCTTCTCCTCATCCTCGCCGTCATTGCGCTCGCGATCGTCGGCCTCGCGTGGTACGTCATCGCGACGGGAGGCGAGGAGGCGGCACCCGAAGCTCAGGTGCCTACCATCTCGGTCATCTCGCCCGGTCGCACCACGGTAGAGGGCGAAATCACTGCGACTGGCACGCTGGCAGCCCGCCGGGCCATGCCGGTGGGCGTCGTTGGCGAAGGGGGTCGCGTCGTCTCCGTGCCGGTCGAGGCCGGAACCTGGGTCCGCCAAGGGCAGGTGCTCGCCATTATCGACCGTTCGGTCCAGTCGCAACAGGCGCAGAGCGCCGCGGCGCAGATCCAGGTGGCGCAGGCGGATGCCGATCTCGCGCAGTCCAACCTCAACCGCGCCCTCCAACTGGTCGAGCGCGGCTTTGTCTCGAAAGCGGATGTCGACCGCCTTACCGCAACGCGCGATGCCGCGGTTGCGCGTGTCAGGGTCTCGCAGGCGTCGTTGCGCGAATTGCAGGCGCGCAATGCGCGGCTCAACATCACGGCGCCGGCGGCGGGCCTGATCCTCGAACGCAATGTCGAACCCGGCCAGACTGTCAGCGGCGGGATGGAGGCGCTCTTTACCATTGCAAAAGGTGGCGAGATGGAAATGCTCGCGCGGTTGGGCGAGATCGAGCTTGCGCGCATCAACTCGGGTCAATCTGCCGAGATCACCCCCGTCGGCACCGACCGGACCTTCACGGGTCAGGTGTGGCAGGTTTCGCCCACGATCGATGCGCAGGACCGCCAGGGCACGGCGCGCGTCGCGCTGTCCTACGCCCCGGAGCTTCGTCCCGGCGGCTTCGCAACCGCTGTAATTCGCAGCGGCACGGTGGTCGCACCGATTTTGCCGGAAAGCGCCATCCAATCCGATGACGAGCAGAGCTACGTCTATATCGTCGATGGCGAAAACAAGGTCGTCCGGCGCAACATCGTTCTCGGCAACGTCACCGACGAAGGTGTGATCATCGCCGAAGGGCTGACCGGCAGCGAGCAGGTCGTGCTGCGCGCCGGCGGCTTCCTGACCGAAGGCGAGACCGTCAAGCCGCAGCGCGCGCAGAGCGAGTAGGGCGGCCCTGTCATGAGTTTCCGCAACATCTCAGCCTGGTCGATTCGCAACCCGGTGATCCCGCTGGTTGCGTTCACCGCATTGCTACTCGCAGGGCTGCTCAGCTTTGCGCGCATGGATGTCGTGAACAATCCGGACATCGAGTTTCCTGCGGTCAATGTGAACATTTCGCAGCCGGGCGCCGCCCCGACCGAGATCGAGAACCAGATCACCCAGCGCGTGGAATCGGCCATTCGCTCGATCAACGGCGTGAAATCGATCAACTCGACCGCCAGCGAAGGCAACTCGAACACCTTCATCGAATTTGAAATCGGCATCGATCCGAATGACGCAACCGCCGAAGTAAAGAATGCGGTCGACTCGGTACGCGGCAGTCTGCCCGACGGCATTCTCGAGCCGCGCGTCTCGAAAGAGGAGATCTCGGGCGGCTTCCTCGCGATCTATGCTGTCGAAGCCGACGACATGACGATCGAGGAACTGAGCTGGTTCATCGACGACACGGTCGCAAAGCAGCTGCTCTCGGTCGAAGGCATGGCCGAGGTCAACCGCTTCGCTGGCGTAGATCGCGAAATCGAAGTCATCCTCGATCTCCCGCGGATGCAGGCTCTCGGCGTGACGGCCGGCCAGATCAACCAGGTTCTGCGGGCGAGCAATCTCGATGCTGCCGGCGGTGTGGCCGAAGTCGGCGGGACTCGCCAGTCGGTGCGTGTCCTCGGCAACAATGCGTCGGCCTACGATCTGGGGCAGAGCGAGATCCAGCTCGGCGATGGCCGCACGGTCAAGTTGTCGCAGGTGGCCACCGTCCGCGACGGGTATTCCGAACGCACGTCGATCAGCAAGGTCGGCGGCAAGGAAGTGGTCAACTTCGCCATGTCGCGGGCAAAAGGCGCATCCGACGTCACCGTCTTCGACGGCGCGCTCGAGAAGATCAAGGAAATCGAGGAGTCGAACCCGGGCGTCGAATTCATCCCCCTGGTCGACACGGTCAAATACACTGTCGAACAGTATGACAGCGCGATGGCGGCGATGATCGAGGGTGCGATCCTCGCTGTTGTGGTGGTTTTCTTCTTCCTGCGCGACTGGCGTGCGACGGCAATTTCAGCCGTTGCGATCCCGCTCTCCGCGATCCCGACCTTCTGGTTCATGGACCTCCTGGGCTTCAACCTGAACCAGCTATCCCTGCTGGCCCTGGCGCTGGTGGCGGGCGTCCTCGTCGACGATGCCATCGTCGAGATCGAAAATATCGTGCGCCACATGCGCATGGGCAAGAGCGCCTATCAGGCCTCCATCGACGCGGCCGACGAGATCGGCCTGCCCGTGGTCGCCACCAGCTTCTGTATCGTCGCGGTCTTTTTCCCCGTCGGCGCCATGCCCGGCATTTCAGGGCAGTTCTTCAAGAATTTCGGCTTCACCGTCGTCGTCGCCGTTCTCATGTCGCTGGCCGTCGCGCGTATGATCACGCCGATGCTCGCGGCCTATTTCCTCAAGGCGCATGGCGAGGCTTCGCACGGCGAGGGTCCGCTGATGGACCGCTACATGGGCATTCTGCGCTGGTCGCTCGACCGGGGGAAAATGCATGCACGACGCGAAGGTGTCGAGCCGCCGCGCCATCGCTGGCTCTACATTGTCTCGATGATCCTGACCGTGCTGGCGGTTCTGGCGGTTTCGGGTTTCGCGACCTTTACCGTCAATGGTCTCCTGTCGGGCCTCGGCCTCGACGCAAAGATCGCGCCACCCAACGCCGCCCTGCCACTTGTGGTCCTGTCCAAGGCCGTGGGGCTGTTGCAATTGGCGATCTCGGTTTTCGCGGGTGTGCTGGCCATTCTCGCTTTCTTCGGGATCGTTGGTTTTCTCATGCGGGTGATCGGCACGCGTCTGCGGTCCTCATGGGAATATCTCGTGGCGCGATTCGTCGACCATCGCGTGTGGATGCTCGGGATCGGATGGTTTGCGCTGCTGCTGACGATCATGCTGTTCATGATGGTGCCGTCGCAATTCCAGCCGACCATCGACAGCGAAAACAGCCGCGTGGAAATCGAATTCGTGCCTGGGACGACACTCGAAACGATGGAATCGGTCGCCGACCGCGTATCCGGAATTCTTTATGACGATCCGGACGTCGTGCGCGTGCTTCAACGCGTTCGGGAGGGCGAATCATCGTCGATGTTCATCACGCTCAAGGAAGATCGCAGCCGGTCGTCGATCGAATTCGAACGTTCGCTGGCGCCGACGCTGGCGCAAATTCCGGATGCCCGCGTGCGATTCGCCTCGCAATCGGGCGGGTTCGGTTCGGGCCGCGACACGACCGTGATGCTCGCAGGGTCCGATCCCGAACTGCTGGAGGAAACGGCGGCCACGCTGGTCGAGCAGATGAAGGGCATCGACATGCTCGTCGCGCCGCGCGTCGACGCCGATATAAACCGGCCCGAGATAATCATCGAGCCGCGCAACGACCTTGCTGCCGAACTTGGCGTGACGACGGCGGCGCTCAGCCAGGCGATCCGCATCGCGACGATCGGCGAGATCGAGCAGAACGCGGCGAAATTCTCGCTTTCCGATCGCCAGATTCCGATCCGGGTCAAACTGCCCGAACAGTCGCGCGAAAGCCTGACGACGATCCGCAACCTGCCGGTACCCACTGCCAATGGCGGTTCGGTCCCGCTGGCGCGGGTCGCGGAAATCAGTTTCGGTTCGGGTCCGACGACAATTCAGCGTTACAATCAGAACCGCCGTGTGCTGGTGGGTGCCGACCTCGCGCAGGGCGTTGTCAAGGGCGAGGCGCAGACGCAGATCGATGCGCTTCCGATCCTGCAGGATCTGCCGCAGGGCGTCATCCGCGACGCTGTCGGTGAAGACGAATGGCAGGCAGAGATGATGCAAAGCCTGTTGATCGCCATCATCTCGGGTATCCTGCTCGTCTTCGCAGTCCTCGTTCTGCTCTACAAGCGGCTGATGAGCCCGCTGGTTAACATGACCAGCCTCGCGCTCGCTCCACTGGGCGGTATTTTCCTCGTCTGGCTATTTGGTCAGCCGCAATCGATGCCCGTTTATATCGGGATCCTGCTCCTGCTAGGCATCGTGTCGAAAAACTCGATTCTGCTGATCGACTTCGCGCTTGTTGAAATGGACAAGGGCACACGCAAGCTCCACGCGATCCTCGATGCCGGTCACAAGCGCGCCCAGCCGATCGTCATGACAACCATCGCGATGACCGCCGGCATGGTCCCGACGGCCCTGTCCGGCGTTTTCGGTACTGGTGACGGTGCCATGCGTGCGCCGATGGGCACGGTCGTGATCGGCGGGCTCATTCTCTCGACGCTGCTCACCCTGCTTATCGTGCCCGCGGGCTTCAGTCTGGCAGATGGTTTCGAAAAGCGTGTCGGCCCCTGGATGCGGCACCGTTTCCTGACCTATCGTCCGGGCGACGACGGCAAGCGCGGACCGGCTTTCGGGACCGGCGATCATGGCGACGCCGGGATCGAACCGGCGGAGTGACCGTCGCCTGACTATGGCGGGACAACAACAGCCGAAATTCGTGCAGCGGATCGATCCGATCCCGCCCGATCGTGCGCGTAACATGCGCCGGGCGGCCACGGGCATGCTCGTGCTCATGGCGGCGATTTTCGTCGTGTCGGGACGCTATCTCGCCGTCCATCCGGCCTGGGGCTATGTGCATGCCTTTGCGGAGGCAGCGATGGTCGGCGGGCTGGCCGACTGGTTCGCCGTCACCGCGCTGTTCCGCCACCCGCTCGGCATTCCCATTCCGCACACGGCGATCATTCCGGAGAACAAGGACCGCATTGCCGAAACCATGGCGGGGTTCCTGCGCCAGAATTTCCTTACGCCGCAAGTGGTCGCCCGGCGGATGGGCTCCATGAACCTGGCCGGGGCCATCGGCACATATCTGGCAGACCCGGCCACGGCGCACGACACGCGACTGCGTGCCGGGGCTGGCGAGCTTGCCGGCATCGCCCGCTGATCGACAGGATTATCCGCTATGCTGGGCTGGTCCTCGAAGACAATGAAGAACTCGTCCGGGGAATGGTGCAGCGGCGGGCCAATGCGCTGCTGCGCTTTACCGGTCTGGACGAGCGGCTGGCCAACTCGGTGCTCGACGGCCTCTACAAGCTTCTGGCAGAGGTCCTCATCGATCCCGAACACCCCTTGCGCGCAAAGGTCGAGGAAGGGCTGGAAGATTTCGCTCGTGCGCTGCGCGAGGATCCCGACATGCAGGCCCGCGTCGAGCGCATGAAGGTCGATCTCCTCAACAATCCTGCGGTTGCCGAATGGTGGCAGGGCGTCTGGGAACGGCTGCGGGCGCGCCTGATCGAAAGCATCCGCAGTGGCGACGGTGCAGGACAGGCGTATTTCGCCGAAACGCTTGCGGAACTGGGCGAAGCATTGCGCGACGACAAGCGTTTGCAAATGCAGATCAACCGGTTCGCCCGCCGGACCGCAGTCGGGGTGTCCGCGAGATATGGCGATCAGATCGTCCAGCTGGTGTCCGAAACCGTCCGCCGCTGGGACGCCACCACGCTGACCGACCGGGTCGAAGGCGCAGTTGGCCGCGACCTGCAGTTTATCCGCATCAACGGCACGCTCGTCGGCGGCCTCGTCGGCGTGACCATACACGCGCTCAGCGGACTGCTATGGTAAGCGCGAGTCCGCTCCTCCCTTAGGGATACAGCCGGAACACTAACCTCTTGGTCAGATAAGACCGCACGGCCGCGCCGTCGGCCAGCCGAGCCGGTTCGATTATCGCATGGTCCTGCATCACGGTGCAGGGGTGGCGTTGCAGGTCGAAATCGGCCGCCAGCGTCTGGTTCACCAGTTTGCAGTCTTCGGCCTTGCCCTCGGCATCGACTGTCAGGCGCATGTGAAAATCCGCCTGCGCTCCCTTGCGCTCCGCCTTCTTGGGATAGCTTTCCTGAATCTCGCGCGCGACGTCCTGCAAATTGGTGATCCTGGGTGGCAAGACCACGGCTTTCTGCTCTTCCGGATCGAAGCCCCAATGCTCGACCAGGTTCGTCATGCACATGTTCAACGCGAGCACCGCGTTCTCCAGCGATCCTAGTTCGAGCACGACATCGCGCCGCCCGCGCTGCTTCAGCTCCAGCCGGGTGATGCCCTTCGTCCCATTGGTTTCGAGGGCAGGCAGACCGCGGGGGTTGAGCGCATAATCGGTCGGCTCGCGCTCGCTCCCCGGCTCAACCGGGTTCGGGTCCGGGACGATCGTCGTCCACCCGGCCACGACCTGGCCATATGTATCGAGCGTCGCGGCAGGGAACTGGAAGTCCGCGGTATTCCCGCCCGGCGTGAAAGCGAAAGACGCGTCGCGCTCTGGCTTGAACCGCTCGACCGGCGGGCCGGCGACGACGAAATCGGCGCGGTTCGACGGCTCCCACTGCTCGAAATAGAAAACCGTATGTTCGCCCTCCGGCCCGAACCGGCGGGCAAGCCGGCACCGGTCCTCCCCCATGTCGAGGTGCCACTGCAGCGATGGCCGCAGCACGATCGGTTCCTTTCCTGCTGCCATTCCGGCCTGCGGCTGGACGATCACCGCTGCAGCGGAAAGCACGGCCAAGACCCTGTACATCATGCGCATATGAAAACCCCTCCGGCGCATGACTGCACCGGAGGGGTTGGAAATTCAAGCAAAGAGACAGCGTCTCGCTTCGTTCAATCACTGCCTCGATAGGCTGCCTCGGCGCGAATGCCCGCATCGCCCAGGCAACTAATTGAGTCGATATTTTAGGTCGCCGGAATAGTAGGACGGCGTCGGCTGCCCCGCAAAATTTATCGCGGGATCGAACTTTGCATGTTCGAGGAATTCGTCGCACGCCGAAACATCGAAATTTTCGGCGCTCGTCAGGCTTGTCAACTTGCAGGCGGTCGGTCGCCCGGTTTCATCGATCATGACGCGGAAATGAAAATTGGCTTGCTCTCCCTTGCTGAAAGCCTTGGCAGGATAGACTTTCTGGATACGTCGAGCGACCGCCTGGAGGTTCTTGATCGAAGGCATTTTTGCGACAGTGCGCTGAACCGCAGGGTCGACGCCCCAATGCGTCAGCAAATTATCCATGCAACTATTCAAAGCCGCGTAGACCTGCTTCAGGTTCCCGGTCTCAAAACGCACGGCGCGTTGTGAACGGGAAAATTCGACCCAATCGATCGCGGCGCCTTGGTCGGGGTCGAGAATAGCCAGCTTCGGCGAAAGATCCTTTTCCGCCGCCGCTTTCTTTTCATCTTCGCTAATCGGAGCGACGACACCAGAGCCGCTAAAGGCCTGGCCATAACTCGGCAGTTCCATGCGCCGGTCGATTTCGGACTCGAATGCGTGGAAGCCCGGGCCGAACCGGACGTTCATCTTCATTTTGCCGAGTTTGCCGATGTCCTCTCCGGCCGCCATCCATGTGAACGCCGCCGAGGGCTGGACTTGTTCGAACCACAGAATGGACTGTTCCTCGTCGCTGCCGAATGTCCGGCCTATGCGGCACCGCGATTCCGCATAATCCAGTACCCACTTCGACGTGGGCTGGAGCACTTTTCGATCGACTGGCTCCTCCTGTGCAGCCAGCGGCACAGCGTTCGCCAATACGAAAACCGACCAGCATGAGAAAATACGCGCGAACATGAAAAACCCCCCTGCCCGTTGCGAGGCAGGAGGGTAATGGTTTCAGGCGATTTGGCAATTGCCCGGAGAAACTTTCAAAGCTTCTCGGTCAGTTCCGGCACCGCCTTGAACAGATCGCCGACCAGTCCGATGTCAGCAACCTGGAAGATCGGGGCGTCTTCGTCCTTGTTGATGGCGATGATGGTCTTGGAATCCTTCATCCCCGCCAGATGCTGGATCGCGCCAGAAATGCCGATGGCGATGTAGACTTCCGGTGCCACGATCTTGCCGGTCTGGCCGACCTGGTAATCGTTGGGCACATAGCCCGCGTCGACCGCGGCGCGCGATGCGCCGATGCCTGCGCCGAGCTTGTCGGCGAGCGGGGTGATGACCTGCTCGAAGGTTTCCGCATCCTTCAGCGCGCGGCCACCCGAAACGATTACCTTGGCGCTGGTCAGCTCGGGGCGGTCGCTTTCGGCGATTTCCGCGCTGACGAAGCTGGAGAGGCCGGCGTCGGCCGGGCCGGAAATGTCTTCGATCGTGCCCGAGCCGCCTTCGGCGTCGGCCTTGTCGAAGGCAGTGCCGCGCACCGTGACGACGAGCTTTTCATCCGAGCTTTCGACCGTTGCGATGGCGTTGCCGGCGTAGATCGGGCGGGTGAAGGTCTTGTCGCCCTCCACCGAAAGGATGTCCGAGACCTGCATCACGTCAAGCAGCGCCGCGACGCGCGGGGCGATGTTCTTGCCGGTAGTAGTGGCGGGCGCGACGAAGGCGTCGTGGTGACCCATCTGATCGGCGATCAGCGGGGCGACGTTTTCGGCCAGCGCGTGTTCGTATGCCGCATCGTCGGCCAGGTGGACCTTGCCCACACCCGCGACCTTTGCGGCCTGTTCGGCCACCGCGCGGCAGCCCGAACCGGCAACCAGCAGGTGGACTTCGCCCAGCTTGCTCGCAGCGGTCACTGCCGACAGCGTGGCATCCTTCATCTCGGCATTGTCGTGTTCGACCCAGACGAGAGTTTTCATAAGTCTATTCCTTCCTTGTCCGGGTTACGCGATGCCGAGCGCTTTGATCTTGGCGACCAGCGCATCGACGTCTTCGACCTTCACCCCGGCCTGGCGAACCGGCGGTTCGGAGACATTGGTGGTCTTGAGGCGCGGCGCGGTGTCGACGCCGTAATCGGACGGGCTCTTGGTATCGAGCGGCTTCTTCTTCGCCTTCATGATGTTCGGCAGCGAGGCATAGCGCGGCTCGTTCAGGCGCAGGTCGGTGGTGACGATGGCGGGAAGCGTCAGCTTCACCGTTTCAAGACCGCCGTCGACTTCGCGCTTCACGGTGACGTGATCGCCTTCGACCTCGACCGTATTGGCGAAAGTACCCTGCGGGCGGCCCATCAGGGCTGCGAGCATCTGCCCCGTCTGGTTCGAATCGTCGTCGATCGCCTGCTTGCCGAGCATCACGATGCCGGGTTGTTCTTCTTCGGCGATGGCCTTGAGGATCTTGGCGACCGCCAGCGGTTCCACCTCGTCATCGGTTTCGACCAGGATCGCGCGGTCTGCACCCATGGCCAGCGCGGTGCGCAGCGTTTCCTGCGCCTTTGCCGGGCCGATGGAAACGGCAACGATTTCTTCGGCCTTGCCCGCTTCCTTGAGGCGGATGGCCTCTTCGACGGCGATTTCGTCGAACGGGTTCATGCTCATCTTGACGTTGGCCAGGTCGACGCCCGACCCGTCCGCCTTGACCCGCGGCTTTACATTGTAATCGATCACCCGCTTGACGGGGACGAGGATTTTCATGGATTCGTGCTCCTACAAGACTTGGCGGTTACCTACATAACCTTTACGTAAGCGTCAACCTGATGGCTTGGACCATTGGGGTTCGGCCGGATGGACGTCAGGCGGTCCTGCCAGCAATCCCTCGACCTCTTCCAGATAGGTCCGGTAATTCGGATGCTCGAGGAATGCTGTCGCCGCCGCTTCGTCGGCGTACAGCTGGAAAACGCGGAGAATGTCGCCATCCTCCGCGTCGTAGCAGTAGAAATAGGCAAGGTGGCCGGCATTGCCGCCGACTGCAGGGGCCATGTGCCGCATCCAAACATCGCGCACCGCATCGCGCTTTCCAGGCTGCGTGCGGTGCGTAATGAATAGCGCGTGGCCGCCCATCAGGCCGCCTTTTTCACCTCGGCCACGATCTTCTTGGCGGCATCGCCCAGATCGTCGGCGCTGACGATCGGCAGGCCCGAATTGTTCAGGATGGCCTTGCCTTCCGCGACATTCGTGCCTTCGAGGCGGACTACCAGCGGGACCGAAAGGTTCACGTCCTTTGCCGCCTGCACGATGCCGTTGGCGATGACGTCGCACTTCATGATCCCGCCGAAAATGTTGACCAGGATGCCCTCGACCGCCGGATCCTTGAGGATGATCTTGAACGCCGCGGTGACCTTCTCGGTCGTCGCGCCGCCGCCCACGTCGAGGAAGTTTGCCGGGAAGGCGCCGTTGAGCTTGATGATGTCCATCGTCGCCATCGCGAGACCCGCGCCGTTGACCATGCAGCCGATGTTACCGTCCAGCTTGATGTAGGCGAGGTCGTATTCGCTTGCTTCGACTTCAGCGGGGTCTTCCTCGCTCTCGTCGCGCATCGCTTCCACGTCCTTGTGACGATAGAGCGCGTTGCCGTCGAAGCTCATCTTGGTGTCGAGCACCATCAGGTCGCCCTTGTCGGTCTCGACCAGCGGGTTGATCTCGAGCATTTCCATGTCGAGGTCCATGAACGCGGTGTAGAGCTGCTTGGCCAGCTTCTGGCATTGCTTGTTGGTCTCGCCCGTCAGCTTGAGTGCGAAGGCGACGGCGCGGCCGTGGTGTGGCATGAAGCCCTGCGCCGGGTCGATGGTGATGGTGGTGATCTTTTCCGGCGTCTCGTGCGCGACGTCCTCGATGTCCATGCCCCCTTCGGTGGAGGCGATCATGGCGACCTGGCCGCTCGCACGGTCGACCAGCATCGAAAGGTAGTATTCGTGGGCGATGTCGACGCCATCGGTGACATAGAGGCGGTTGACCTGCTTGCCTTCGTCACCGGTCTGGATGGTCACCAGCGTATTGCCTAGCATGTCCCTGGCATCGGCCTCGACGTCTTCGATCGACTTGGCCAGGCGAACGCCGCCCTTCGCATCGGAGCCGAGTTCCTTGAACTTGCCCTTGCCGCGGCCACCCGCGTGGATCTGCGATTTCACGACATAGAGCGGCCCGGGAAGCTGTTTCGCGCCGGCGACCGCCTCTTCGACGGTGGTTGCTGCGTGGCCCGCGGGCACGGCGATGCCGTATTTCGCGAGCAATTCCTTGGCCTGGTATTCGTGAATGTTCATCGGGTGTGGATCCTTCGCTTGGCCTGCGCGGGCGCAATCTGGAAAACAGGGGACTCGCGCGCCGCATAAGCATGTCTGGCGGCGCTTGAAAAGTGCGCACTTCGGGTGCAGGGCCGCTCTCCATCGCGTGATTGACAGCAACCGCCTCGAATCGATTGTCGCGCAAGCGGGCGAGATCGCGCTCGGCCTGTGGCCCGGCGCCGGCAATGCCGTGCATTCGTGGGAGAAAACCCCCGGCAGTCCGGTGAGCGAGGCCGATCTGGCGGTCGATGCCTTTTTGAAACGCGAACTTGGCGCCCTGCTGCCGTCCGCCGGATGGTTGTCCGAGGAAACTGCCGACGATCCGCAACGTGTGGCGCGCGACCTCATCTGGCTGGTCGATCCGATCGACGGTACGCGCGATTTCATCCGCGGCCGCACGGGATGGGCAGTATCCGTCGCGCTCATCAGCAATGGCCGTCCGCTCATCGGCACCTTGTGTGCACCCGCGCGTGGCGAAACCTGGCAGGCCGTGGCGGGCAAGGGCGCCTTGCGCAATGGTCAGTCGCTGGTCGCTTCCAGCCGCCTCGACCTATCCGGGGCGCGCGTGCCTGCACACCATCTGCCCAAGGTCGATCGCGATCTCGTTACCGTCGACCAACCCAATTCGATTGCGCTGCGTATTGCGATGGTCGCGGCGGACGAGGCCGATCTCGTCGCCACGCTGCGCTGGGGCTACGAATGGGATATTGCCGCCGCTGCGCTCATCGCGCGCGAGGCGGGTGCTGCGGTCAGCGACGCATTCGGCAAGAAACTTAATTACAACAAACGCGATCCGCGTGCCTTCGGGGTCATCGCCAGCGCGCCCGGCATCCATGCCGCCGCCGTGGCGCGGTTGGGTGATCGTGCCGCTGGGATCGCTTCGGAAAAATAGCGCCGGAACGAAAAAAGGGACCGATCCGAAGACCGGTCCCCCCAACGCAACCCATTGCGACCCAAAGGGCTGGCTGTAACGCGTGCGTGATCAGTAACCCTGCTGCTGCTGGGCCTGGTTCACGTCGTCCTGGTCGAACGGAATGATCTTGATTTCGACCCGGCGGTTGAGCGGCTCGTTCACACCGTCGGCAGTCTGTACTCGCAGGTGCTGCGGCTGCTCGCCATAGCCCTGCCAGCGGATGCGCGACGAATTGACGCCGCGCCCGATCAGGTAATTCGCCACGGCCTGCGCGCGCTGTTCGGACAGGCGCTGGTTCAGCGCGTTCGAACCCGTCGTGTCGGTGTATCCATACACGTCGATCAGGCTGTTGGGATATTGCGTCATATTCGCTGCGACGCTGTCGAGCGTATAGCGGAAGTTCTGGTTGATCGTCGCGCTGCCGGTGGCGAATGTCACGCCGTCGGGCAGGTTGACCAGAATGGCATCGCCATTGTCGACTTCGGTCACGTCGACGCCCGAACCGGCAGTCTGCTCGCGCAGTTCCTTGATCTGCTGGTCCATGCGATAGCCGGCGTAACCGCCCGCTGCGCCGCCGGCGACTGCGCCGATGATGCGTCCGGTCTTGCCGCCGATCACGCCGCCCAAGAGGCCGCCGAGTACGGCACCGCCGCCGGTGCCCAGCACGGTGCGCGAAACCTTGCGCTCACCCGTATTCGGGTCGGTGACGCAGGCGGATGTGCCTAGCAGGGCGATAGATGACAGCCCGGCGAGCAAAATGCGAGAATTCTTCATGTTTTCAGTCCCCTTTCTGAGAGACGGCCGCCCGGCACCGTATCCGGACCGGAGTGGACCACGCTTATCCGGACGCGCCCACCTGCGTCTCTGATGTGTTAGAACCGGCGAACTGCGCAGGTGTTCCGGGAATCGCTGGCAGCGATGCACTTTTGTGCTAGCACGCTGGCGTGACACCCTTTCCCTGGACAGACCTGCTCATCATTCTCGGCCTGATCGTGCTCAACGGCGTGTTCGCCATGAGCGAACTGGCCATCGTCTCCGCGCGCACGGCCAAGCTGCGCTCCGCCGCGCAGCAGGGCAGCGCGGGCGCGCAGACGGCGCTGGCGCTGTCCGCCGATCCGGGCAAGTTCCTCTCGACCGTACAGATCGGCATTTCGCTCGTCAGCATCGTCGCCGGTGCCTATTCGGGCGCCAGCCTCGGCGGGCCGGTGGGCGAACGGCTGGTGGCGATGGGCGTGCCTGCCGACTGGGCCGACCAGCTCAGCTTCGCGCTCGTCATTGCCCTGACCACCTATCTCAGCCTCGTCGTCGGGGAGCTGGTGCCCAAGCAGATCGCGCTGCGCGCCGCCGCGCCGATCGCGATTGCGATGGCATTGCCGATCCGCTGGCTTTCGCGCATTGCCGCGCCGCTGGTGTGGCTGCTCGATACCTCGTCGGGCCTCCTTATCCGCCTGCTCGGCGTGCGGCCTGCCGGGCAAGGCTCGGTCACAGCCGAAGAACTCCACATGCTGTTCGCGGAGGCCACGCGCACCGGCGTGATCGAGCACGAACAGCATCAGATGCTCGCCGGCGTCGTCCGCCTTGCCGAACGGCCCGTGCGCGAGGTGATGACACCGCGAACCGATGTCGACTGGATCGACATCTCGGCCGACGACGAAACCATCCGCGCCACGCTCGACGAAAGCCCGCATTCGGTGCTCCCCGTGGTCGATGGCTCGGGCGACAAGGTGCTCGGGCTCGTCCGCGTGCGCGAAATTCTCTCGGCGCAGGTGGCGGGCGAGAAGGTGCGGCTCGACCGCCTGATGAAGAAGGCGGAGGTCGTCCCCGACCAGCTCGACGCGGTCGATGCGCTCCGCGTGCTGCAGCAGGCCGATATCGCCATGGCGATGGTGCATGACGAATACGGCCATCTCGACGGCATAGTCACGCCGGTCGATCTGCTGACTGCGCTGGTGGGCGATTTCGCCAGCGACCAGGATCCGGACGACACGCCTGGCATCGTCGAGCGCGAGGACGGCTCGCTGCTCGTCGCCGGCTCGCTCTCGGCCGACGCGCTGGCCGACCGGCTGGGCCTCGACTACGGAGAGGAACGCGAATTCGCGACCGTCGCCGGCTTTGTCCTCGCCGTGCTGCGCAAGCTGCCTGCAGAGGGCGAGCATTTCGAAGAACAGGGCTGGCGCTTCGAGGTGGTCGATCTCGACGAACGCCGGATCGACAAGCTGCTGGTGACCCAGCTCGCCCCGAAGGCCAAGGCGGACGCCGAAGAGGTTTAGTGAAGTTTTCGTTTTTCGCTCGCACCTCCGTGCGAGCGTCCTCGGGGCTGTTCCTCCGCTTCGCTCCGGGCCCCTGCGGGCGGGCGGTCGCCCTTGCGGGCTGCTGGTCGCAGCCCGAACCACCGCTAGATTAGGTGATTTGTTCCTGGTCGCGGCAGCCAAAGCGCGACTGCGCGCCGCCGCGTATGCGGCGAAGCCAAGCGACGCGGACGCGTCGCGCCCGGCGTTTGAGGGCGCAAAAAAATAACGGACGCACCGACGGACGTCGGTGCGAAGAACAAAAACTACTCGGGGATTACGGCTTGTGCGGTCGCGCCGTCGCCTTCGGGGGCCGCGATGATGTCGCGCGTTACGCGGCCTTTCGCCACCGTGTTCGTCTCCGCGTCGCCGACCTGCGAGCGGATGCCCGGATCTGCCGTGCCGGCGCGGTCGAGCACGCTCGTTTCCACGCCGCTACGCGCGGCCGGTCCGCCGAACAGCGCGTCGAGCGCCTGTTCCTGCGCGGTGCCTTCGGTCGGGCGCGGCGCGCCTGGGGCGGGCGGGGTCAGGTTGAAGTCGGGCGGCACCACCAGCGGCGCCTGCCGCTGCACGGCGAATTCGTCGGGGCGTTCGCGGTTGAGGATGCCGCCGCCGCCACAGGCGGCCAGCATGGCGGCGCCGGCCGAAACCAGTGCGATGCGGGTGGAATGGTTCATCAGTTGCTCTCCGCGGCGTCTGCCGTTCTGCCTTCGATCGTGCCGTCGACCGTTTCGTCGTCCGCCTTGTCGCGCATGAAGAAGGCGCGGGCAAGGATTATCAGGACGCCGATGGTAATCGCGGCATCGGCGATGTTGAAGATGAGGAAGGGGCGAAATTCGCCGATGTGAAAATCGGCATAGTCAACGACATAGCCGAGGTCGTAACGATCCTTGATATTGCCCAGCGCGCCGCCCAGGATCAGCGCCAGGCCGAGGATATCGCCCATCAACCGCTCGCGGAACATCCACGCTGTCACCACCAGCGCGATCAGCGCGGTTACGCCGACAAGCAACCAGCGCGTCTCGACGCTGCGCGCTTCGAACATGCCCAGCGACACGCCGAAATTCTGCGTGAAGCGCAGGTCGAAAAAGGGCAGCAATTCCCTGTAATCGCCGATCTGGTTGATCCCCAGCGGGCCGGTGACATAGGACTTGGCCCACTGGTCGACGAAATAGATCGCAAAGGCCAGCGCCACGCCGATTAGCCGGTTGCGCAGGACCGGGGTCATGCCGCACCGTCCAGCGTCGCGATCACGTCCGCGCACCGGTCGCACAGCGCGCCATCCTCGGCAACCGAGGGCAGCAGGCGCCAGCAACGGCCGCATTTGTTCTCGTCTGTACGGGTAACGGACACCGCGTCGCTATCGCTGCGCGTCACTGACGCGGTGATGAACAATTCGGCGAGGTCGTCGTCGGTGAAGCCTTCGGGCACGGCGCTGGCGGGCACCACCACATCCGCCTCGAGGCTGGAACGGATGGTCTTGTCGCGGCGCAGCGGCTCGATCGCCTCGTTCACCCGCTCGCGCAAATCGCGCAATTTCTCCCAGCGCGCGCCATCGGCGGTGACGCCGGGGACCGCGGGCCAATCGAGCAGATGGACGCTGCCGCCTTCCGGATAGCGCGTGGTCCAGGCCTCTTCCGCGGTGAACACCAGCACCGGCGCGGCATAGCGGACCAGCGCGTGGAACAGCAGGTCGAGCACGGTGCGATAGGCGTTGCGCGTCACGCTGTCCGGTCCGTCGCAATAAAGCACGTCCTTGCGAATATCGAAGTAGAAGGCCGATAGGTCCTCGTTGCAGAAATCGACCAGCAGGCGCGTATAGGTGTTGAAGTCGTAGGCTTTGAGCGCGGCCTTCAGCTTCCCGTCCAGATCGGCCAGCAGCGCGAGGACATAGACCTCCAATTCGGGAATTTCGCCCGTATCGCCCATGTCGCCGACGAAGCCGTCGAGCGCGCCGAGGAGATAGCGGAAGGTGTTGCGCAAGCGCCGGTACTGGTCGCCCACGCCTTTCAGGATTTCATCGCCGATGCGATGGTCTTCGGTAAAATCGACGCTCAGCGCCCACAGGCGGATGATGTCGGCGCCATACTGCTCCATGACCTTGAGCGGGTCGATCGTATTGCCGAGGCTCTTCGACATCTTCTTGCCGTCGCTCGCCATGGTGAACCCGTGGGTCAGCACCGCGTCATAGGGTGCGCGCCCGCGGGTGGCGGAGCTTTCGAGCAGCGAGGACTGGAACCAGCCGCGATGCTGGTCGCTGCCTTCCAGATAAAGGTCGGCAGGCCAGCGCTGGTCGGGCCAGCGGCCGCTTTCCAGCGTGAAGGCATGGGTGCAGCCGCTATCGAACCAGACGTCGAGAATGTCGGTGACCATCTCGAATTCGTCCGGATCGTTATCCGTCCCGAGGAATTCGGCCTTGCGGCTTTCGTCCCAGGCATCGACGCCCTGTTCGCGCACGGTTTCGACCACGCGGGCGTTGACAGCTGCGTCCTGCAGATAGCTGCCGTCCTTGCGCACGAACAGCGTGATCGGCACGCCCCATGCGCGCTGGCGCGAAAGCACCCAGTCGGGGCGCCCCTCGACCATCGAACCGATGCGGCGGCGGCCCTTCTCGGGATAGAACTTCACTCGCTCGATCTCGCGCATGGCGGTTTCGCGCAAGGTGTTGCCCCCTCCGTCAGACGCTGGCGCGTCTGCCACCTCCCCCAGGGGGGGAGTTTCTGTGGCCGTCGAGTCTCCCCCTCTGGGGGAGGTGGCGGCGAAGCCGTCGGAGGGGGAAAGGTCCTTGTCCATCGGCACGAACCACTGCGGCGTGCAGCGATAGATGACCTTGGCCTTGGACCGCCACGAATGCGGGTAGGAATGCTGATAGTCGTCGCTCGCCGAAAGCAGCGCGCCCGCCTCGCGCAGGTCCGAACAGATCGGCCCGTCGGGCGCGTTGAACTGCTTGTTGATCACCGCGCGGCGGCGCTCGTCGTCGCCACCCAGCCATGCCCAGTCGTCGCGATAACGTCCATCGCCCATGACCGCGAAGACCGGCTCGATACCGTGTTCGCGGCAGAGCAGGAAGTCGTCCTCACCATGGTCGGGCGACATATGGACGAGGCCCGTACCGCTGTCGGTCGTAACGAAATCGCCCGCGAGTAGCGGACGCGGCTTGGCATAAAACCCGCCGAGATGGTGCATCGGGTGGCGGGCGACCGTTCCGGCGAGGTCGGAGCCTCTGACGAGCTTTTTGTTTTCAGTGGCAGCGAGCTTGTGCCCTTCCCAATTGCGTGAGACCTGCTGGGGATTGGCCGCAGCGAGCCGCTGAAGAAAGTCGCCAACAAGTTGCTCGGCTACCAACCAGTTCGTGCCATCGACCGAGATGAGTTGGTACTCAACATCCGGCCCATAGGCCAAAGCCTGGTTCACCGGGATCGTCCACGGCGTGGTGGTCCAGATCACCGCATGCGCGCCGAACAGTTCCTCAATCGGCGATTCCACGATCTCGAACGCTACGTCGATCTGGGTCGAGGTGATGTCCTCGTATTCGACCTCGGCCTCGGCCAGCGCGGTTTCTTCGACCGGCGACCACATCACCGGCTTCGATCCGCGATAGAGGTTTCCGGCCTCGGCGAACTTCATCAGCTCGGCAACGATGGTCGCCTCGCTTTCGAACTGCATGGTCAGGTACGGATTGTCGAAATCCGCCATCAGGCCGAGCCGCTTCAGCTGT
>QFNA01000046.1 GCA_003248395.1 Citromicrobium sp. | reverse complement strand
CGCGGAGCCCGACTATGCCGGGGCGTTTCGGGCCATCGGGCCGGCGGCGATCAAGCTGGGGCAGACGCTGGCGACGCGGCCCGACCTGGTGGGCGAGGATGCCGTCGCCAATCTGCTGACTCTGCAGGACGACCTGCCACCGGTCGCGTACGAGGATATTCGCCGCAGTATCGAGATGAGCTTCGAACAGCCGCTCGAAGGCTTATTTTCCGAGTTCGATCCTGTTCCGGTTGGCGCTGCATCCATCGCGCAGGTCCATCGCGCGGTGACGACCGATGGCAGGCAGGTCGCCGTCAAGGTCATTCGCCCCGGAGTGCGCGAGCAGTTTGCCAAGGACATCGACACTTATGAGTGGGCGGCGGCGCATCTGGAGGCGCTGGGCGGGGAAGCGGCACGTCTGCGTCCGCGGCTCGTCATCGCCAATTTCAAGCGGTGGACCAACCGCGAGCTCGATCTGCGGCGCGAGGCGGCAAGCGCTTCGGAGCTGGCCGAGCACATGGTCGGCACGCCGGGCTACGAGATTCCCGGCATCGACTGGGATCGCACCAATGGCCGGGTGATGACGGTCGACTGGGTCGACGGGATCAAGATCAGCAAGATCGACGAAATCCGTGCTGCCGGGCATGACACGGCCGAAATCGCCAACCGGCTGGTGCTCGCCTTCCTCAAACAGGCGATCGCCGCGGGATTCTTCCACGCGGACATGCACCAGGGCAACCTGTTCGTGAAGGCGGACGGGACCATTGCCGCAATCGATTTCGGCATCATGGGCCGGATCGACCGTCGGGCGCGCATGTGGCTGGCCGAAATCCTCTACGGTTTGACGACAGGCAATTACCGCCGCGTCGCGGAGATCCATTTCGAGGCGCAGTATGTGCCCAGCTATCACGATGTCGACGAGTTCGCGACGGCGCTGAGGGCCGTGGGCGAGCCGATGCGCGGCAAGCCGGTGAGCGAACTGTCGGTCGGCCAGATGCTCGACGGGCTGTTCGCCATTACGCGCGATTTCGATATGCAGACGCAGCCACATCTGCTGTTGCTGCAGAAGACCATGGTCATGGTCGAGGGGATTGCGACCCAGCTCAATCCCGGGATCAACATGTGGGATGTCTCGGCGCCCTATGTGCGCAGCTGGATCCGTGACGAACTCGGGCCGGAAGCCGCCATTGCCGACCGCATCCGGACCGATACCGAAACGCTGCTGCGCATCCCCGATCTGGTCCGCCGGATCGAAGACCGCTTTCCGGCGAAGGGCGGCGCGCCAGAGCCGCCGCCCCTGCCCAAGGTCGAATTGATGTGGGAAAAGCGCACGCGCGAGAAGCGCAGCTGGCCCGGCTATGCCATGGCAGCCGGGCTTGGAGGGCTGGCGGTATGGGCGGCAATGGTACAGGGGCTGATCGGCTGACGGATGGACTTGCGGCGAACGCCGCCGGTCCGCATCAGGGGCGTAGATGGCGCGGAGTGCGCATTCCGGATCGCCCCCTCGCCCGGTTGCCACGCTGGGCGGCCCTGCTGCTCGTTGCACTGTTCGTTGCCACTTCTGCTTGGACCATTTTTTCGCTCGGCACTCGCGATTTGGCGCACAATGCCGATATTGCCGAGCGTACTGCGCGCGGCGGGTCGAAGGACATGGACCTATATCGCGCAGTCCATGCCGAAGTTCGCGCAGGCGAAAATTACTATGCAGCTGCCACGCAGGCGAACCGCGCCATGGGCTATCCCACCCGCCCCTTCGTGACCATCCGTCCGCCAGTGCTCGCCTGGGGCGCGAAGCTGTGGGGGGATTCCGGCTGGCGGGCGATCGCTGCGATTTTGTGGGTTGCGAACGCCGTGGCATGGGTCGTTGCGCTGGGCAAAAGGGGCAGTGACTGGGAAAAGCGCGGGGCCATGGCTTTGTCGCTGTTCGGCGGCGCTGCCGCGCTGATTCCCGAAGTCCCCTATTCGCACGAATTGCAGAGCGGACTGCTAATCTCGCTCGGCTTGGCGCTCTCCACGACGCGATGGTGGCCGGGGGCTCTCGTCGCCATCGTTCTCGGCATTGCCCTGCGCGAGTTGGCGACGCCCGTCCTGCTCGCCTGGGGCGCAGTGGTTCTGGTCGCCGGAGAACGGCGCAAACTGCTTGCCATTGCGGTCGCCGCAATGCTGGTGGCAGTCGGGCTGTGGCTGCATGCGCAAGGTGTGGAGGCGCAACTGCGGCCGGGCGACCAGGCATCGCCGGGCTGGTCGGGCATGCACGGCCCCTCGCTGGCATTCTACGGCATCAACCTCACCACGCTGCTGCAAACGATGCCCGGCTGGATCGCCGGACCGCTCTGCGTGTTGCCGCTGCTCGGCTGGATAGCGCTGGGTGGGCGCATGGGCGTGCTCGCGACGCTGTGGTTCGGCGGGTTCATCTTCGCCGTCTCGGTGTTCGCCCGGCAGGAAAATTTCTACTGGATGGCGCTTTTCGTGCCAGCCTATTGCGTCGGCCTCGCCTTCGTTCCGCGTGCCCTGTGCGACTTGCGCGCAGCCATTATGCCGCGCCCGGTTTCCAGCGCCAGGACTTGACCGCAAGGGTCAGCACCGCGATGTGCAGCGCCTCCACCGCCATCGGGACTATCCATCCGTCGTATACCCCCTCGATCGCGAGATTGATCGCGCGCCCGGCAAACGCGATGGCAAACAGGCCCAGCGCGGGCAACAGAATGTCGCCCCGCCGTTTCCATGCGCCCCACGCCATCGAAACCGCGGCGATATAGAAAAACGCCGTCATGTCGCCGCGCAGGGTCGAACTGCCATGCGTCGTCGCCACCGAAAGTCCGAAATCCCCGCCTGACGATGCCGGATCCACCAGGAATCCTGTGCCGATCACCAGATCGAGGATCGCCAGAAGGATCATGAGTCCGCTGAGAAGAGTATGCATCTGCCCTCCCTTTCCCCATATCCGACCATAGGGCCGCAGGCGCTTTCCGGCAATTCGCCGCTGCAATGCGCTGGCCATGTCTGAAAGGGGGCGCTAGCAAACGTGCCGATGAAACGATGGGATAGCAATCGCCGATCTGCGCGACGGTGCGCGAATGACATCGAACCGTGCGGAGTGGGCGCGTGAGTGTTGCGAAGATCCTCCTGCGTGATTACCGAGGGCGGACAACAATTCGTTACGCCGATGTCGCTCGCGGCCCTGTCGGAAAACAAGGTCTATACCTCGCTCTTCGATCTCAAGGACGAGGTCGAGATGGGCCACATCGAATTGAGCCGCGAGGCTGATCTGGTCGTCGTCTGCCCGGCGACAGCCGATTTGCTGGCCAAGATGGCCGCGGGAATTGCCGACGATCTGGCCACCACGCTCATCCTGGCAACCGACAAGCCGGTGCTGGTCGCACCTGCGATGAACGTCAAGATGTGGCAACATGCAGCGACCCAGCGCAATGTCGACTGGCTGCGCCAGGCTGGAGTGACCGTCATCGAACCCGACGAAGGTCCGATGGCCTGTGGCGAATTCGGCCCCGGGCGCCTGCCCGATCCCGAGGAAATCCTGGCGGCGATCGCTGCCGTGCCGGGGCTGGACATTTCAGGTCCCGCCCGATCCGCGCCGCGGATCGCGCAGTCCGAACCGGCTGAAGCAGCCGGTCACGAACAGGACGAGGCCGCGCCCAAAACGGGTGGGGGGTTTGGCGGCTTGCTGGCGAAGATCATTCCGCGCTCGACCCCGCGCCGCTCGCATGAGGAGGTCGAGCGATCCTATGCCGGGCTGCCCGATGACGAGCCAGGAGCGATCGCCGGGGATCACGACGAACCGGCCTTTAATCCGACGGCCGCGGGAAGCCTGCTGGCGAAGAAGGGCAAGGCCGCTTCAGCTCCGCCGATGGAGGCGCCAATGGCGACCGATCCGCTCATCGGACAGCCCGAATTCGACGAGGATCCGGCGCACCGTCCGCTCTATGGTAGACACGTTCTCATTACCGCCGGACCGACGCGCGAGCCGATCGATCCGGTGCGCTATATCGCCAACCGATCGAGCGGCAAGCAGGGCTTTGCCATTGCGGCCATGGCCGCGGCGGCTGGTGCGCGCGTGACGCTGATCGCGGGGCCGGTCCATCTGCCGACGCCGCCCGGCGTCGACCGTATCGACATCGAAACGGCAGACGAGATGGCTGCCGAGGTGAACAAGGCCCTGCCGGCCGATGCAGCCTTCATGGTCGCGGCTGTCGCAGACTGGAAAACGCGCGCCGTGGCGGACGAGAAAATCAAGAAGCGCGGCAGTGCGCCGCCGGCGCTGGCGCTGGCCGAAAATCCCGACATCCTGGCGACGCTGGCGGCGAGCGACCGGCGGCCCGCGCTGCTGGTCGGTTTTGCCGCTGAAACCGAACATGTGCTGGAGAACGCGACCGCCAAGCGACATCGCAAGGGGGCTGACTGGATCATCGCCAACGATGTCGCGTTTTCGGACGGCAAGAGCGTCATGGGCGGGGACCTAAACGAAGTGCACATCGTGAGTGCGCATGGGGTGGAGAGCCTGCCACAAATGCCGAAGGACAAGGTCGCCCGCGAACTGGTGCAGCGTGCGGCAAGAGCGCTTGATGCGATGGAGGACAATGGCAATGGCTGAACCGGTGGCCGTGCAGGTCAAGCGACTGGCGCATGCCGAGGGGTTGGCGCTGCCTGCCTATGCCACACACGGTGCGGCGGGGATGGATGTGCTGGCGGCAGAGGATGTATCGATCGCGCCGGGCGCGCGTCATGCCGTGGCGACGGGGCTTGCGCTGGCCATCCCGGCAGGTTTCGAAATCCAGGTCCGCCCACGGTCCGGCCTGGCGCTGAAACACGGGATCAGCGTGCCCAATGCGCCCGGCACGATCGATTCCGACTATCGCGGGGAACTTAAGGTCATCCTGATCAACCACGGCGAGACGAGCTTTGCCATCGCGCGCGGCGACCGGATCGCGCAACTGGTGCTCGCGCCGGTCGTTCAGGCGGCGTGGGACGAGGTCGAGACGCTCGACGACACTGCGCGCGGTGCAGGCGGCTTCGGCTCAACCGGCGGGCACGCGCGCCTCTTCTGACCGCGCGCGTCGAGCGACTGCAGCGCGGTGAAAGCACGCCGTCGCGGTGAGCCAGGCCGCGGCAAAGACGGTCAAGACGCCCCATTCCACGCCGTGGCCGGGCATCATTTGCGTCGCAGCCACCCCCAGCGCCATTTGCCCCACAGCGGCGGCGAGCGCGATCCAGCGCATGATCTGCGGCCTGAACCTGACGAGCAGGCTGGCCAGGACTCCGGCGAGAACAATCACGTTGAAGCCCGAATTGACGGGCGCTTTCTCGTTGCCAATCATCCCGACCGCGCCATTGGCCCAGATGGTGAGGAAGGCGGTCAAGACCGATATGGCCATGCCCACCCGGTGCGGTGCGTCGCGCCCGAAGCGAATCGCGAGTTCCAAGCCCACTCCCAGTGCGAACAGCAGCAGTGCGGCGAATATGAAGTCGCCCGCTGTCCATACGACCTCCGGCGTGAATTGCATTGCAATGGCCGGCAACAGCAGCAGGCCGCCCGCCGCGCTCCACCCGACCACGCGCCATGGATTGATTGCGGATGCGCTTTTCGCATTCGTGTCTGTCATCGTCAGTTCAACCGTCAGAAAGGGGCCGGAGATAGGGCGCGACCGCGAGCCGTGGCATGAGCAATTTCTGAGCAATCGCTGAAAAGCTTCATCACAGGGGATTGTTCGCCTAAGCTGGAGAGTGATGGATGACGACGCTCTGCGGCTGACCTTCGACGGTTTCGAGATCGACTGCGAGCAGCGCCAGCTGCGCCGCGATGGCGAAGCGGTTGACCTCGGCAGCCGCTATTTCGACGCGCTCGTCTTGCTCGCCCGAAATCCGGGCGAGCTGATCTCCAAGGAGCGCTTCATGACGGAGGTCTGGCGCGGCGTGCCGGTGACGGACGAGGCGCTGACCCAGTGCATCCGCACGCTGCGCCGTGCGCTGGGTGAGGACGCGTCCGATCCCAGATACATTCGTACCGTGCCGAAGCACGGCTATCGCTTCATCGCCACTGTCCGGAATGCACCATGCCTTCCACCCGTTCGTCAGGGGAGCCAGACCGTCGCCGCCGGTCGTCTGGTCGGCGCCACCGCGGTCGGAGGTGCTGCGGCGGGCGCGCTAGCGGGCGGTGTCTATGCCGCTCTGGCGACAGCCGGGGCGGGCGGCGGCGCGGCGACCATCGTCGTGCTGTCGACCATCCTGGGGCTGCTGGGCGCAACGGGCATCGGTTTCGGCATGGCGCTGTCCTCGCTCTGGAAGGGGCGCCGGTCTTGGGCGGTGGTTGCGGGGGGCGCTGGGCGGATGTCTGGTGGGCGCACTCGGCTCCGCCATTGCGAGCGTGGGCATGGAAACCGTGACCGGCGCGCATCCGGGACCGGTCACCGGCATGTTCGAAGGCATGGCGCTCGGCTTTGCCGCTGCGACTTCGGTGGTGCTCGTCCACCGCAGGGGATGGGGGAGGGCGGCCGGCCTGCCCGTTGCAGGCGCGATTGGCGGCGCGACTGGCGGCGCGATGTGTGGCGCGAGCGGGCGTTTTCTCGGCGGGACCTTCGCGATGATAGAGGCGCGCTATCCGGAATCGAAGCTATCGATGACCGCGATTGCCAATGTGTTCGGCGAAGCGGATTTTCTGGCCACGAGCAATGTCGCCACCGGTATCATCGAAGGGGCGGTGTTCTGCACGCTGATCGTTGCGGCCAATCTGGCTTGGGAACGGCGCAGGTAGAAAGCCGCCGGGCAGCAAAAAGGGCGGCCCGATCCGGGACCGCCCTCTCGGTGTCTCCCTCCCGGCGCGAACCGGTTGGGGAGCAGCAATGTCAGTCGATCCGGCGGACCGTATTTTCATCCTCGGGCCGCACCGAAATGCGCACCGTCTCGCCCGAATTGCCCGGGAAATCGGTGAACATTGCCTCGACCAGATTGGGGACGAGATACTGCAGCCGGTTCGAGGTCGACAGCGCCTGCGCCTTGCCTTCGAACAGGCGCTCGCCGTTCGACGCGCGGTCGATCTTCATGTCGATCCCGCTGGTGTAGACGGTGAAGCTGCGGACGTCGCCGCCGCCGAACCACGGGTCGTAGAAGCCGTAGCCCCAGGGCCGACCATAGAACCGCGAGCGGTAGTAGCGCCGACCATAGCCGTACCACGGATCGTAGAACGGATCGCGGAAGCCGGTCGAGCGGACACGCTCGCGCCCGTTGTCGACGCCGTAGTCGAACCGGACCAGCAGCGACGCCGCCTCGGGCGAGGCCGCCTGGACATAGCCGAGCCGCGCCATCTGCGCTTCGACAAGGTCGGCATATTGCGAAAATTCGAGCCCGCCGGCCAGCGCCGGGTCTTCGGCCACCACGGCAAAGCTCTCGCCCGTCGGGGCGGGCAATTGCGTTTCGAAACGGGTGACATCGGCATTGAAGCCGGACGTGCAGGCGGCAAGTCCGGCAAGGATCATCGGTATGGAGGCCAGCTTGAGCGTGCGCCCCCAACCCTGTTTACGGGTGGTCATGGCTCGGTCCTTTCGCTTCGTATCGCACGAAGCATACACTGTATTTCGTAATGTGTGCAGCGGCCTGTTCCCCTTGGCCTTTTGCACGCGACTGTCCGGATATTTACGCGTCTGGCCATGAACCGCGATTGAATGGTGCGATTCACCTATGTTGTAGTGGCAGCGAGGGTTGGCAGTGCGGGCCGCCTTTGGCAAAGGGACAGCAGATTCAACTTTTCCGCTGAAGGCAGACGTATAGCCATGGCAGGCCATTCCAAGTTCAAGAACATCATGCATCGCAAGGGCGCGCAGGACAAGAAGCGCAGTGCGATGTTTTCCAAGCTCTCGCGCGAGATTACCGTCGCCGCCAAGATGGGCATGCCCGATCCGGACATGAACCCGCGCCTGCGGCTGGCGGTCAATGCGGCCAAGGCGCAGTCCATGCCCAAGGACAATATCCAGCGCGCGATCGACAAGGCGAGCGCGCAGGATGGCGAGAATTACGAGGAAGTGCGTTACGAAGGCTATGGCCCCGGCGGCAGCGCGATCATCGTCGAGGCACTGACCGACAACCGCAACCGCACCGCCACCAGCATCCGCACGGCCTTCAGCAAGAACGGCGGCAATTTGGGGACCGAGGGCAGCGTGGCCCACGGCTTCGAACGGCTGGGGTTCATCCTTTACCCTGCCGACGCAGGCAGCGAGGACAAGGTTCTCGAAGCCGCGATGGAAGCGGGCGCGGAAGACATCGCCTCGTCCGAGGACGGCCATGAGATCTGGACCGCCGCCGAAGACCTCCATCAGGTGTCGACCGATTTGGAGAAATCCCTGGGCGAGGCGGAAACGGTCAAGCTGGCGTGGAAACCCAATCTGACGGTCGACATGGACGAGAAGAACGCCGCCACGCTGCTCAAGCTGATCGACGCGCTCGACGACGATGACGATGTGCAGACCGTCTGGGGCAATTACGACATCTCCGACGAGGTGATGGACAAGCTCGAGGCGTGACCGGCAAACGCCAGCGCTGGCGCGGCGGCGCGGCGTGATCATCCTCGGGCTCGATCCGTCGCTCAGCTGTACCGGCTGGGGCGTGATCCGGGCCGAGGGATCGCGGCTGGCGCATCTGGCCAACGGGCAGGTCCCGACCGATGCGAAGGCCCCGCTGGCCATGCGGCTGGCGACGCTCCAGCACGCGCTGTCAGAAGTGATTGCGACACACCGGCCCGATCGCGCTGCGGCGGAAGAAATCTTCGTCAACAAGAACCCGCAATCGACGCTCAAGCTGGCGCAGGCGCGCGGCGCGGTGCTCGCGGCGTGCGGCGCGGCGGGGCTGGCGGTCAACGAACATGCGGCGCGGCTGGTGAAGAAATCGGTCGTCGGCACCGGCGGCGCGGACAAGGCGCAGGTGCAGGCCATGCTCAAGGTGCTGCTGCCGGGCGCAAAGATCGCAGGCGCGGATGCTGCCGACGCGCTGGCCGTGGCCATCGCGGATGCGCATGCAGGGCGATGAGCCGGTGTATCTGGTCGTCTTCCGCAGCCGCGAATTGGAAGCGGGCAGCGACAGCATGATGGCGCTGGGCGAAGAGGCCGCCCCGCCGGCGGCATAATCGCCGAGTCGAAGCGCCTCGCCGGGACTTTAGTTGACGAAACACATGCGCAGGGTTTCTTCCCCAAAGGGTGTCCCGCGTTTTGCCGTATTATTCAGGTTTCAAAGAGCCGATGCGAAGCTAGCAACGGCGCGGCGTGTAGGAAAATTAATTCCTGCCCGGCGATCTCGAGCAGCAGATCGATGCGTTCGTGGCACACTATAACCACCAACGCTACCACGAGAGCCTCGACAATGTGACGCCCGCCGATCCCTACTTCGGCAGGGCACCCGCCATCATTAAACGAAGAGAAAGGATCAAGCGACAGACACTCGAACATCGGCGCTTGCAACACGGCAGGCTCGCCGCCTAAAACCAACCATCGGACGAGGCCCGTACTCCGTAACCCTACGCCGCAAGGTGTGCCAAATGTTCTGACGACGGACAGGGTGTAAAGACGAAGGCACGCGTCGCTGGACAAGAGGCGCCCATATGGCGATCTGCGGACAGTCCGCTGACGGGAAGAATGGAGAGCGACTGCATGACGATCCGATCGGGTACGGACCGGCGCAGCGTGCTGGCCGGGCTGGCCGCACTCCCCCTGGCGGGATGCGCGATGCGGAACGCTGCCAACGGCACCGCAAGCGCGCCGCTGACTGTCGCGACCTACAATATCTGGCACGACCGGCCAGATTGGCCCGTGCGGCTCGGCCTGCTGGTCGAGACGCTGCGCGCTGCCGATCCGGATGTGATCGCGTTGCAGGAAGTGTTGCAGGATGCCGCCAAGGATCTTCCCAACCAGGCGGAAACGCTCGCCGCCGCGCTCGGCTATCCGCACGTCCATTTCGCCGCGACGGAGCCCGAAGGCGCGCCCAGGCGGTACGGTAACGCCATCCTCTCGCGGCTTCCGGTGCTGGAGGTGGCCCGGCGGAACCTTGCGCCGCTGGAGGACCATCGCACCGCGATCCGGGTACGCGTGCACACTGCGTCAGGGCCGGTGGACGTGGTCGGCACGCATCTCGCATGGAAGGCGGATCAGGGCCCCATGCGGGCCGAACAGTTGGCCGACCTTGCGGGCTGGCTCCCGACCGGCGGCGTCCCGACAGTCGTCATGGGAGATTTCAACGCGCCGCTGGACGAGCCTGCCCTGACCGGCTTCGCCGGCACGCGCTATCTCTCGGCCCTGCCCGCAGCTGCCGCCGAAACCACACTCAACCCCGCGCGCGGCCACGCCAATCCGCGAGTGATCGACCACATCTTCGTGCAGCGCACCGCGTTCAACATAGTGGACGCCCGCATCATCGGCGACCGCCCGACCGGCGACGAATACCCCTCCGACCATTTCGGCGTCGTCGCGACGCTGAGGGTCAGGTGAGACGGAAGAGGTACTCCCGCATCCCAGCTTAAGCCCTCCCGTCATCCCAGCGAAAGCTGGGATCGCTCACGGCATCGCGAGATGCTGGAAAAGGTCGCTCCACTCCGGATTGGCTTGCTCGATCAGTTCGATTTTCCATGCGCGCCTCCACGCCTTCATCGCTTTTTCTCGGGTGATGGCATCGTGAATGTCTTCATGCGGTCCATTCTAGCGCATCCGACTCGCTCATTCCGCTTTCCACCAGCGATAGTACGAATGGATCATCTTGGGCAGGTTGTGCATGGGCTTGACCAGCAAGTAGCGCAAAAGAAGCGCTCATAATACGAAAGATCATGTCTTACTCCTTATACGTTACCTGAAGAGCGGGATGCTGCCGAACAAGCGTGTCAACTGTAGAACGATGCGCGCTATCAACCTCGGTAAAAAAGACCCTGTTCGAGGGGATATCGATAGCGAGAAACCGGAAGTTTATTTGCTCGCGAGCAATCAGTTGCTCAGCGGCTAATTTGGCCTGATCAAGTTCTTCAATAGAAAACCGTGTCCTCGTCGGAACATAGACATCCGCACGAGAGTATGATCGCAACTTCGAATCAGGATCACTCCTGAAGCCCACGAAAACTCGCGTGCCGTCAGGGTTGGGAAACGCACCAGAGTAATCAGGATCGCCCTTCGCAACCGCATTCATCTTCTCGACGAAGGGCTGAAGTCGGTCAAAACCAGCGTTCACTTCGTCCGGGTCAGGCGGTGCTGGCAGCTGCAAGGGAACACACCCGGCTAAACTGACGGAGATGAGCCCAGAAAATCCATACTTCTTCATTTGAAGCTAAACCTCAAAGGTTGTCGTCAAGATAAATTTCTGCGCCGCGACTTGGTACCCGCGTAACCGAGGATCATAAGAATTGTTATCCTGTCCTTTGATCTTTCTTTCATGCTTGCTTTGCGTCAGGGCTGCGAGGGATTGTTCAAGGTTCTTAGAAGACCGCTTTTGTGGTCTCCTGAAGACTCCATGAATGACCGAGATCAGGGTCGACAACGGAACGTCTGCTTTTGTTAAACCGCCTCTGGCATACGCAATTGCCATGAAAAATTCGCATGCCGCGGACACAGTTGGTAGGAATGATAATGACCGAACTCGACATCTATGGCATCCCGAACTGCGATGCCGTGAAGAAGGCGCGCAGGTGGCTTGACGGGCAGGGCATTGCCTACCGCTTTCACGACTACAAGAAGGAGGGTGCCGATCCCGCGCGGCTGGCGCGCTGGATCGAGGCGGAGGGCATGGACGCCATCCTGAACCGGCGTGGCACGACCTGGCGCAAGCTTCCCGAGGCGCAAAAGGCGGGAATCGATGCGGCGAAAGCCGTCACATTGCTGCAAGACAACCCCAGCATGATAAAGCGCCCCGTGGTCGAGCATCCCGGCGGGCTGCTGGTCGGGTTCGACGAGGATCGCTGGCGTGACGCGCTTCAGTAGCCGGAGCCGGAACCCCAGCCGCCATTGTCGCGCGCGGTCAGCGTGCCGGCGCTGTCGCTCGCCGCGCCGGTGATCGAGCGCTTGATTGATTTCAGATCGCTGCCAGAGCCATACACCAGCCCGAGCACGACCGCGCCAAGGATGAGGAGCTTTTTAAACATGATTGCCGGACTTAGCCGACTTGTCCTCAAGATTTCCTTAATCGCCGCGCTGGGCATGGCGCCCGCTGCGGCGCAGGTCGGCACCGAGGAGCCGATCGTCATCGCGCATCGCGGCGCGAGCGGTGAGCGGCCCGAACATACGCTGGCAGCCTATGAGAAGGCGATCGATCAGGGGGCCGACTATATCGAGATGGACCTGGTCGCGACGAGCGACATGATCCTGGTCGCGCGCCACGAGAACGAGCTGTCGGACACGACCGATGTCGGATCGCGCGAGGAATTTGCCGACCGCAAGCGCAGCAAGACCATCGACGGGAGGCTGGTGAGCGGATGGTTTGCGGAGGATTTCACCCTGGCCGAACTGCGCACCCTGCGCGCGAAGGAACGGCTGCCTGCGCTGCGGCCGGGCAATGCGCGGTTCGACGGGCTCCATGCCATCCCGACCTTTGCCGAGATCGTCCAGCTGGTGCGCGCCAAGGAGGCGGAAACGGGGCGCACCATCGGCCTCTATCCCGAACTGAAGCACCCGACGTTCCTGCTGCAGGAGGCGGGGATCGACACGGTCGACCTGCTGGTCACCGCGCTGCGCGAGGCCGATCTCGACGATGCCGACGACCGCGTCTTCGTCCAGAGTTTCGAGGTCGGGGCGCTGCGGCGGCTCGACGATATGATCGATACGCCGCTGGTCCAGCTGGTCGCTGCCGACGGCGGTCCGGCGGACGATGGCGGGCTGAGTTACGCCGCGATGATCGCGCCGCCCGGCCTTGCGCGGATCGCCGAATATGCCGACGGGGTCGGGGCGGACTTGCGGCTGCTGCTCGAACTCGACGGGACGCCGAGCGCGCTGGTGACGGCCGCGCATGCGGAAGGGCTGGCGGTGCACGGATGGACGTTGCGCAAGGAAAATGCCTTCCTGCCCGAACAGTTGCGGCGGGGGTCGCAGGACGGCGCAGCGGGATGCGACACGCAGCTGCTGACGATGCTGGTGCGCTCTGGCATCGACGGTATTTTCACCGACGATCCGGCGCGTGCGGCTGCGACGCTCGCGGGGAACGGCCCTGCCTGCTGACGACACTGCAGAGCCGGGTAGCGGTGGTATCGTCGTGTTCGACGCGCGGGCGGTTCAGGCTGGCGACGATGCAGGGCGCTGTCGGGCGTGCGCTGATGCAGCGGTTCGGGATCGACACGATCGATCCGGAGACGTTCATCCTGGTGCGCGACGGCAGGGCGCTGCGCAACAGCGACGCCGTGCTGGCCATCTGGCAGGGGCTCGGCTGGCCGTGGAAAGCGCTGGCGATCCTGCGCCTCGTGCCGCGGAGATTGCGCGACTTTGCCTATCGCCTGGTCGCGCGCAACCGTTATCGCTGGTTCGGCAGGCGCGAGACATGTTTCGTCCCGACGCCCGAACAGGCGGAGCGGATCCTCTAGCCGTCAGGCCCTGCGGGCGGTGACGATGTAATTGAGCGCGAGATCGCCCGAGAGGTGAAGGCCCTTCGACGGCGCGAAGGCGATGCCTTTGGGCTCGTCCATCCGCAGGCCGTTCGCCTCGAGCAATTCGCGCAGTTCGTCGGGGGTGATGAAATCGTCCCAATGGTGGGTGCCCCTGGGAATGAGGCCCAGCCCCTCCGCGGCGCCGATCATCAGCAGGCGCGACCGGGGCGTGCGGTTGGGGGTGGACATGACGAGCAAACCGCCCGGTGCGAGCCGGTCGGCCAGGGCGGCAACGAAGCGGTGCTTGTCGGCGACGTGTTCGATCACCTCCATCGCGGTGACGAGGTCGAAGCGACCGATGTCGAGCGAGCCAATCTCGCCGGTCATGTAACGGATGTCGAGGCCCATCGCATCGGCATGCTGCGCAGCGGCAGCGGTGTTTTCGGGCGCGGCATCGACGCCGGTGACCGCGCCGCCTAGCCGCGCCAGCGGCTCGCACAGCAGACCCGCGCCGCAGCCTACATCGAGCACCGCCTTGCCCAGCAACGGGCGATGGTCGCGCACGTCGCCGCCCCAGTGGAGGTCGATCGCCTCGCGCAGGAAGGCGAGGCGCACCGGATTGAGGCGATGGAGCATGGCGGACGACCCCTTGGGATCCCACCATTCCGCGGCCAGCCTGCCGAAATGGGCGGCCTCGTCCGGGCGGATCGTGACGGCCGCATTTGACCCCTGCGAAGGATTGCTTCGCGCGCTCGTGGTTGCATCGCTCATGCGGCATGGCTAGCAGCCTAGCCTCGCGCATTCCAGCACGGAGACCCGTCCGCTTGGCCCGTATCGTGATGAAATTCGGTGGCACCTCGATGGCGGGGACGGAGCGTATTAGGCGCGTGGCGAATATCGTGCGCAAGCAGGCGGCGCGCGGCCATCAGGTGGCGGTCGTGGTCAGCGCGATGGCGGGCGAAACCGACCGGCTGGTCAATTTCTGCCGCGAGGCCAATGCGCTGTACGATCCTGCCGAATACGACGTGGTCGTTGCCAGCGGCGAACAGGTGACCAGCGGGCTGCTGGCCCTGACGCTGCAGTCGATCGGGTGCAAGGCGCGGAGCTGGCTCGGCTGGCAATTGCCGGTGCGCACGATAGAGGCACACGCCAAGGCGCGGATCGAGGAGATCGATGCCGACGCGCTCGTCGCGAGCATGGAGGCGGGCGAAATCGCGGTGATACCGGGGTTCCAGGGTGTCGGCGAAGACGGTCGGATCACCACGTTGGGACGGGGCGGGTCGGATACCTCCGCCGTCGCTGTCGCGGCTGCGATAAAGGCGGATCGCTGCGACATCTATACCGATGTCGACGGTGTCTACACGACCGACCCGCGGATCGTGGCCAAGGCGAAAAAGCAGAAGGCCGTGACCTACGAAGAGATGCTCGAACTCGCGAGCGTGGGAGCCAAGGTGCTCCAGACGCGCTCGGTCGGGCTGGCCATGAAAGAGGGCGTGCGCGTGCAGGTCCTTTCCAGCTTCGTCGGCGAGGATGCCATTCCCGCCGACGAGCATCCCGGCACGATGATCGTGTCGGAAGACGAAATGAACGAACTGGTGGAGAAGGGCGAAATGGAACGCCAGCACGTGACCGGCATCGCGCATGACAAGAACGAGGCGAAGGTGATCCTGACCCGCGTCCCCGACAAGCCGGGTGCCGTGGCGCATATCTTCGAGCCGCTCGCGAGGGCGAGCATCAATGTCGACATGATCATCCAGAACGTCGGCCGCGACAAGGGCGAGACCGACGTCACCTTCACCGTCCCGCAGGCCGACCTTGCCCGCGCGCAGGCCCTGCTCGAGGACAAGCGCGAGGACATCGGCTACAACCGCATCATTACCGACAGCCACATCGCGAAGATCAGCGTGGTCGGCGTGGGCATGAAAAGCCACGCCGGCGTCGCCGCGACGATGTTCCAGGCGCTGGCCGATCGGGGCATCAACATCCAGGCGATCTCGACCAGCGAGATCAAGATCAGCGTGATGGTGGACGAGGACGAGACCGAGCTCGCCGTGCGCGTCTTGCATACGGCCTACGGGCTGGACGCGGCGGACGAGGGGCCAAACTGATGACGAAGAAAGGTCACAAGACCGTTCAGATGGGCATTGCACTTTTCCTCGTTTTGCTCACGCTTGCGATTGTCGCCGGATACATCGTCGGCAAGGAAATGGCGCTGCGTGACAATGCTGCGGATATCCAGGAAGCGCAGTGAGCCACACGGCTAGAATCCTCCTGCTGGGCTCGGGCGAGCTGGGCCGCGAATTCGTGATCTCTGCCAAGCGGCTCGGCGCCTATGTCATCGCGTGCGATGCTTATGACGACGCGCCCGCGATGCAGCTGGCCGATGCGCGCGAAGTGTTCTCGATGCTTGACGGCGACAGGCTGCGCGAAGCGGCGGAAACGCATCGGCCCGACTATATCGTGCCCGAAATCGAGGCGATCCGGACATCGGTGCTGGCCGAACTGGAAGACGAGGGCTTCACCGTCGTACCCTCTGCGCGTGCGGCGCAGCTGACGATGAACCGCGACGCCATCCGCGACCTCGCCGCGAACGAGCTCGGCTTGGTTACCTCGACCTATCGCTATGCCAAGAATCTCGACGAGGTCCGCGCCGCGGCCGAGCACACCGGCTTTCCCTGCGTGATCAAGCCGGTCATGTCGTCCAGCGGCAAGGGCCAGAGCACGGTGCACGAGGCAGGCAAGTTGGAGGAAGCGTGGGATTATGCCTGCGCCAACATGCGCGGCGACAGGCAGCGCGTGATCGTCGAGCAGTTCGTCGATTTCGATTACGAGATCACGCTGCTGACCGTCCGGCACAAGGACGGCGTCACCTTCTGCCCACCGATCGGCCATCGGCAGGAACGCGGCGATTACATCGAAAGCTGGCAGCCGATGGCGATGCCGGATGCGGCCATCGCAAGGGCGCAGGACATGGCGCGCAAGGTGGTCGACGATCTCGGCGGCCATGGCCTTTTCGGCGTCGAGTTCTTCGTGAAGGGCGACGAGGTCATCTTTTCCGAGCTTTCACCGCGCCCGCACGATACGGGAATGGTCACTCTCGTAAGCCAGAACCTGAGCGAGTTCGATCTCCATGCCCGCGCGGTGCTCGGCCTTCCGGTACCGGGAGAATTGCGCGCACGACCAGCGGCGAGCGCGGTCATCCTGGCCGATCGCGACAGCGGGAAATTGTCCTACGAAGGTCTGGCCGACGCAATGGCCGACGGGGCGGATATTCGCATCTTCGCCAAGCCGACCAGCCGACCCTATCGCCGGATGGGCGTTGCGCTCGCGACCGGCCCGGATATCGACGAAGCCCGCCGCAGCGCAGTCGCTGCAGCGGGCAAGGTCAGGATTATCTACGGGGATTAGCCCCTAGCGATCAGCGGCAGCGCGAACCGCCGCGGTCGACCTCACGGCCAAGCAGCGCACCGCCCGCCGCACCGAGGATCGTCCCGAGCGACCGGTCGCCGCGGCTATCGACTTCGCGTCCGACGATCGCGCCGACGGCGCCACCGATAATCAGCCCGGTCGTGCCATCGCGCTTGCGGCAATAGGCCCGACCATCGCGCCCACGCCATACACGGGTGTCGCGATAGACCGGCTCGCCGCGATAGCGCCGGTTGCGATAGCCACGATCACGATTGCGGCGCCGTTCCCAGCGATCGTCATCGTCATCATCGTCCCAGCGGTCGCCATAATCGATGGTCATGTCGGCCATGGAGAGAGGTGCCGCATAGGCGCTGCCCTGAAGCTCGTAGGCCTGCGCGGGTGTCGCCAGCATCGCTCCGCCAAGTCCAATGCCAACCGCTCCCTGAAGGATCAATTTCCTCATCTTGTTATCTCCGTCTCGGCGGTCCCGACCGTCAGCACCGCGTCACGAACGAGGGATTGGACCGCGCCATCTGAACGGCGCGAATTCGGGATTGTCAGGAAATGGAAAGCTGAGATGAACGGAATAATTTCTGCGACGAATGATCGGGGCGCCGCCTCAACCGAACATTAAATGGATCGCAATGCAGGTGGCGACTCCGACGATGACGTTCATCGGCAGGCCGATTTTGAGGAAATCGGCGAAGCGATAATTCGCTGCACCATAGACGAGCGTATTGGTCTGATAACCGATCGGGGTGGCGAAACTTGCGCTGGCTCCGAACATGACGGCGACGACGAGTTCGCGCGGATCGGTGCCGAGCGATTGGGCCAGACCGATGGCGATGGGAGTCAGGATGACGGCTACGGCGTTGTTGGTAACGCTTTCGGTCAGCACGCTGGTCAGCGCATAGATCGCAATCAGCAGCAGCAATGGCGAGGCGGAGGCGAAGAGCGGGCGCGCGCTGTCGACCAGAAGTTCGACCGTGCCTGCGTTTTCCAGACCGACGCCGAAGGCCAGCATGCCGAAGATCAGGACGAGCGTATTGCCGTCGATGGCAGCCCATGCTTCCTCGGGCTCGAGGCAGCGGGTAAGCAGGACGAAGCCGGCCCCGACCAGCGCCAGGGCCTGGATCGGCCACGAAAACAGCGCGGCAAGTGCGACCACCGCAACCAGCGTGGCAATCGCCAGCGGGGCCTGCCTGCGCCGGAAGGCGCGGGCAGGGGCCTGCGATACGGTCCCCAGCATGACGTTGGCCTGGAGCGCCTGTGCTGCATCGGTTCCGGCGGCGATGAGCAGGCGGTCGCCTGCGCGGACGCGCACTTCGGCCAGTTCCGGTCCGGCCATGTGGCGCGGCCTGGCCAGCCCGAGCACGCGGACCTTGAGCCTCGACAACAGGGGGATCTCGGCCAGCCTGCGCCCGATGATCGGATGCGAAGAGGAAACCACCGCCTCGACCATCGCGAGATCGCGTGGGCGTTCCGCCCCCGCGGTCGCAACGCCGCCGCCAACGCCGGTCAATCCGGTGCGAAAGTCGTGTGCTTCCGCCAGCGAGGCGAGCTCGGCAGGGCTGGCAGCGATCACGAGCTGGTCGCCAGCAGCCAGCAACTGGTCGCCGAACTGCGAGCGTATGATGCGCCCGCCGCGCTTCACGCCGAGCAGCTTGACGCCCGGTCGCCGGACGAGTCGCAATTCGTCGATCCGCTGCCCCACCAGCGGGCTTTCGGGCACCAGGACGAGGTGCGACAGATAGGAATCGCTTTCGGTTTCCTCGTCGAGTGCGCGGGGTGGCCGGTCCGGCAAGATACGCCGTCCCAACAGCACCATGAAGCCGATCCCGGCCGCAGCGGCGCACAGCCCCACGCCGGTGATTTCGAACATGCCGAACGGCTCCAGCCCCTGATCGCGCGCCACACCGTCGACCAGCAGGTTGGTCGAGGTGCCGATCAGCGTGAGCGTGCCGCCAAGGATCGAGAGATAGGACAGCGGGATCAACAGCCGGGTGGCCGCCACACCCAGCGCCCGGGCGAGCCGCTTCACGATCGGGATCATCACCAGCACGACCGGCGTGTTGTTCATGAAGGCGGAGGCGAGCACCGTCCCCGCGCCGATTTCCGCCACTGCAAGGCGCGGTTTGCGCAAGGTCCGGCGAATGATCCACCCCGACACCTCCTCCAGCGTGCCGGTGCGCAGGAGCGCCCCTGAAAGCACGAACATGGCGGCAATGGTGATCGGCGCCGAATTGGAGAACACGCCCAGCAGTTCGTCGACCGAAATGAACCCGAAGAGCAGCATGACGATGCCCGATGTCGCAGCGAGCACGACCGGCGGCAGGCGTTCGATCATGAAGCCGACGAACAGGATAACCAGCAATGCCAGCCCGATTTGCGGGTGAAAGGCGCTGAGCGATTCGGGCAGCAGCGAAGGCATCTGATTGGGCGCTAATCGAAAATTCGCAAAAGCATAGCGAGATTTTCAATCGGGGCCATTCCGCTTGCCCACCAATGCCGCGCCGCGTAATCGCTGCCCCATGAGCAATTACCCCAAGACAGCGTCGCTGATGCGGCGCGGCCGCGACTTCCTCGGCAGTGAAACCGCAATCCTGTGCGGGGCGATGAGCTGGGTGTCCGAACGCAATCTGGTATCCGCGATCTCCAATGCCGGTGGCTTCGGCGTGATCGCGTGCGGGGCGATGACGCCGGAATTGCTCGATACCGAAATTTCCGAGACGAAGCGTCGGACGGAGCGGCCCTTCGGCGTCAATCTCATCACCATGCATCCGCAATTGTTCGACCTGATCGAGGTGTGCGGCAAGCACGGCGTCGGCCACGTCGTGCTGGCCGGCGGGATTCCGCCCAAGGGCAGCGTCGAGGCGATCAAGGCGCATGGCGCGAAGGTCGTCTGCTTTGCCCCCACGCTAGCGCTGGCAAAGAAGCTGTTGCGTTCGGGCGCCGATGCACTGGTCATCGAGGGTATGGAGGCCGGGGGCCATATCGGACCCGTGTCGACCAGCGTGCTGGCGCAGGAAATGCTGCCCGAACTGGCCGAAGATCACCTGGTGTTCGTCGCCGGAGGTATCGGCCGCGGACAGGCGATGGCAGGCTATCTCGAAATGGGCGCGGCGGGCGTGCAGCTGGGCACGCGCTTTGCCTGTGCAACCGAAAGCATCGCGCATCCCGATTTCAAAAAGGCGTTCTTCCGCGCGTCAGCGCGCGATGCGGTCGCGAGCGTGCAGGTCGATCCGCGCCTGCCGGTGATCCCCGTACGCGCGCTGAAGAACAAGGGCACGGAAGAGTTCACTGCCAAGCAGCGCGAAGTTGCGGCCGTGCTCGACCGCGAGGACATCGCCATGGCCGAAGCGCAGTTGCAGATCGAGCATTACTGGGCTGGCGCGCTGCGCCGGGCGGTGATCGACGGCGATGTCGAAAACGGCAGCCTGATGGCCGGCCAGTCCGTCGGCATGCTCAAGGAAGAAGAGCCGGTCGCCGAAATCATCGCCAAGCTGATGGCCCAGAGCGAGGACGCGCTGACGCGCCGATGAAGCGATGATCAGGTCGCTCGATCTCGAAGTTTCGATCTATCGCGACCGCGTGCAGCTGACCCGGCGAGGAGGCGACGGTTTCGTCGACCAGCCCGCGCAATTCCCGTTCTCCACCGACGCCTCGGTCGTCGCGCATGCGCGCCATCTGGAAGATACGCTGGTGCGTGCCATGCGCCAGCTCATGGCCCATGGCGGCTTTTCCCTGCTCCGCCCGATCGCGCATGTCGTGCGATGCGACGGATGCGACGATGAGCGCGATCTGGCGATCATCGAGGCAGCGCTGCGGGAAATCGGCATGGCCGAGATCGTCTTCGAACTGGCCGATTGAAACCGTCGCTTGGCTGCGCCCTAGCAGCTTTGCGCTTGCGATAGGCTGCGGTGTTCCGCCACCTGTGCGCCATGACAAAACCGTTCATTCTTACCCTGTCGTGCGAAGATCGCCCGGGCATCACCGCGCGCGTCACGACGTTCCTGCACGAGAGCGGTGGCAACATCCTCGAAGCGCAGCAGTTCAACGATGCCGCGTCCAATGCCTTTTTCATGCGGGTCGAGTTCGACGCGGCGGGTGCATCGGCCGCGACATTGCGGAGCGGGTTCGAGCGGATCGCCGCGGGCCTGCACATGACATGGAAGCTGATCAGCCGCGATCGGCCGAGGCGCGTGCTGATCATGGTCAGCAAGTTCGATCATTGCCTGGCCGACCTGCTTTACCGCTGGCGCATCGACGAACTGGCGATGGATCCGGTTGCGATCATCTCCAACCATGAGCGCGACGCGATCGCGCACACGCACCTTGGATACATCCCGTTCCATCACCTGCCCATCACATCGGCAACCAAGGCCAAGCAGGAGGAGCAGGTGCGAATCGTGGCTGAGGAGAGCGGCGCGGAGCTCGTGATACTGGCGCGCTACATGCAGATCTTGTCGGACGATCAGGCCGCGCATTTCGCCGGACGCTGCATCAACATCCATCACAGCTTCCTGCCGGGGTTCAAGGGCGCCAGACCCTATCACCAGGCGCATGATCGCGGCGTGAAGATGATCGGCGCGACAGCGCATTATGTCACGGCCGATCTCGACGAGGGTCCGATCATTCATCAGGCGGCCGAAGCCATCAGCCACGCGGACCGACCCGAAGACCTGATCCGCAAGGGGCGAGAGATCGAAAGCCGCGTCCTCGCCGAGGCGGTTCGGCTCCACCTGGAAGATCGCGTGCTGCTGAACGGCAGCAGGACGGTTGTCTTCCGTAGCTAGTCGCTGTCGCTGGCGGTTTTCTGCTGCGAATTCAGCCTTGTCCTGATCCCGATCCGGGCTAGGATACCGGCACATCGGTGAACGGGAGAGACTGCCATGTGCGATGAGACCGACCTTGCGAATTTTGCGCGGAAGGGATTGAGCCGTCGGGGCTTTGGCGCAGGCGCCATCGCGGGCGCAGCAGCGGCGTGCGCTCCGATCGACACGATGCCGGGAGGACAGTCCGGCGCCCTGACCGAAAGCACTGTCTCGTTTGCGACAGATAACGACACAGCGGACGGGTTTTTCGTCCACCCGCGTGACGGCAGGCATCCGGGCGTCATCTTGTGGCCCGATATCGCCGGCATCCGCGAGGCCAAGCGCCAGATGGCGCGGCGGCTGGCCAGTGAGGGGTATGCAGTGCTCGTCATGAATCCCTATTATCGGGACGTGGCGGGCGAACAGTTTGCCGATTTCCCGAGCTTCGCCGCCCAGCAGGGCTTTGAGAAGGTGAAGCCGTGGCGCGAGAAGCTGAATGCGGGCGCGATCGGCGCCGACGCCAACCGCGCTGCGGCGTGGCTGCGCGAACAAGGCGCGGTCGATGTCGGGCGCGGCATAGGGTCGCAAGGCTATTGCATGGGCGGCCCATTCGCGATCTGGAGCGCGGGCTTCGACGAGCACGTTCGGGCGGCAGCCAGCTTTCACGGAGGGGGATTGGTGCGCGACGGCGAATACAGCCCGCACCGCATGCTCGACGAAGATGCGCAGTACCTGATTGCGGTGGCCCGCAATGACGACGCGAAAGAACCGCAGACGACAGCCACCTTGCGGCAGACAGCCTCAGCGGCAGGGATCGATGCCGAAATCGAGGTCTATCCGGCCGATCATGGCTGGTGCGTTCCCGATTCACCCGCCTATGACCACGCCGCGGCAGAACGCGCCTGGGGTCGCTTGCTCGCGCTCTATCGCGAAGCATTGTGATTGCTTTTCGGCCGTCGTGACTGAAAACCGCGGGTTTGACTTGCAGGCTCGGCCCGCAACGTTACCATTGCATGCAGACTGACGAGAGGGGTGGATAATGGGCGGTACGATTGCGCTGATACTACTGGTCCTGCTGGTAGTGCTGTTCCTGCTGATGGCGGTGCGCGTCGTCCGGCAGGGTTATGTCTACACCATCGAACGTTTCGGGAAGTTCACGAAGGCCGCCGATCCCGGCCTGCATATCATCACGCCCTTCATCGACCGCGTCGGGCACAAGGTGAACATGATGGAGCAGGTGCTCGACATTCCCGGGCAGGAGATCATCACGGCGGACAACGCGATGGTCGGCGTGGACGCCGTCGTGTTTTTCCAGGTTCTCGACGCAGGCAAGGCCGCTTACGAGGTCGCCAATCTTTATCAGGCCATCATGGCGCTCACGACCACCAATCTGCGCACGGTCATGGGATCGATGGATCTCGACGAGACGCTGTCGAAGCGCGACGAGATCAATGCCCGGCTGTTGAGCGTCGTCGATCATGCCACCTCGCCCTGGGGCATCAAGATCACGCGGGTCGAGATCAAGGACATCCGCCCACCGACCGACATTTCCGAGGCGATGGCGCGCCAGATGAAGGCAGAGCGCCTCAAGCGCGCGGAAATCCTCGAGGCGGAAGGCGACAAGACCAGTTCGATCCTGCGTGCCGAGGGCCGCAAGCAATCCGCCATCCTCGAGGCGGAAGGCAAGCGCGAAGCCCAGTTCCGCGACGCCGAGGCGCGTGAGCGTGCAGCCGAGGCCGAAGCGCGGGCGACCGAGATGGTGTCCAACGCCATTGCGAGTTCGGGCAGCCAGGCAATCAACTATTTCGTGGCGCAGGAATATACCAAGGCGGTCGGCAAGTTCGCCGACAGCCCCAATGCCAAGACGATCCTTTTCCCGGTCGAGGCGACCCAGCTGATCGGTTCGCTCGGCGGGATCGGCGAGCTGGTCAAAGGCACCTTCGGCGACACCGAAGGCACCGTCGATACCGGCACTGCCATTCCCGAACGGCGCGAGCGCGAAACCGTCAGGCGCCCCGCTGTCCCGCAGACGCGCGACGATCGCTGACCTGAATGGACGGGATCGACAACTACTGGGTCTGGGCCATCATCGGGCTGGCGCTGGCCGCGCTCGAGATGCTGGTGCCGGGCGTCTATCTCATCTGGCTTGCTCTGGCAGCGCTGGCGGTTGCGGTCCTGTCCTTCGTCTCCGGGCCGCCGCTGGCGATGGAGGTCATCGCGTTCGTTTCGCTGTCGCTGATTTTCGTCTTTTCGGCCAAGCGGTGGCTGCGCGAGCGACCGATCGTTTCGTCGGATCCGCTACTCAACAACCGGGCCGGGCGGCTGGTCGGGGAGACCGCGCTGGTGACTCAGGCGATCGAAAGCGGGGCGGGGCGGGTCAAGATAGGCGACAGCGAATGGACTGCGCGCGGGAACGACGCCGACGTGGGCGAGCGGGTGCGGATCACCGGCAGTCGCGGGACCGACCTGCTGGTCGAGCCGATTGCGCTGATCGAGCAGGACGTTCCGCGATAATCGCCAGTCAGGCGCTCAATCGGGGGTCGAAACGCCCGTGTTTGCGGTACCGTACCATCCAGCGTTCGAGGAACAGGTCGAGCGGCCTCGGCTCGATCCCCAGCTTGGCAAATCCTGGATGATTGCCTGAGACCACATTGCCCTGCCTCAGCAGGTTCCACTGGTCGCTGCCCATCGGCGTGCCGGGGAGCGCAGCAAACCCCGCCGACAGGACATCGGGCATCGGCAGGAAGGTCCGCTTGCGCAATTGCGCGTCGGCGATTGCGCGGTTGATCTCCATCATGCTGAGCTGTTCGGGGCCGCCGAGTTCGTAGGTTTTCCCGCCATGCTCGCCGGGGCTTTCGAGCGCCGTTGCGATGGCTTCGGCGACATCGTCGACATGGACAAGCTGCAGCCTGGCCTCGGGTCCGAACACCGGCAGCATCGGCAGCCGCGCGATAAGTCCGGCGAACATGTTGAGGAAATTGTCGTCCTTGCCGAACATGATCGACGGCCGGACGATCGTCGCTGCCGGGAAGGCTTCGCGCACCCGCGTCTCGCCCAGGTGCTTGGCATCGGCATAGGCATTGGGCGCGTCTTCGTCGGGCTCGGGCGCAATCGCGCTGACGTGCACGAACGACTTCGCGCCCTGGCGCGCAGCCTCGGCCGCCATCCAGCCGGGAGCCTCGCCCATCAGGCGCTGGAGGTTCCCCTCGAAGCTACCGACCAAATTGACAACGGCATCGGCTCCCGCAAGCGAGCGTTCGACGCTGTCGCGGTCTGCCGCATTGCAGCGGGCGAACTGGATCTGGCCGAGATTGGCGAGCGGCTTGAGCGTAAATGCCTTTTCCGGCTGGCGCGAGGCGATGCGCAGGCGCGCACCACGTTCGAGCAGGGCCTGCGCGACGTAATTGCCGAGAAACCCGCTCCCGCCCATCAGCACTACCAGTTTGCCGTTCAGCGCGCCCTGTCTTGCCATCGAAATTGCCTTCGTTCGTGTCGGTTAGTCCGCTGCAGCGCCCCTTGCCCCAATGGTGGGCCGCCTGCAAGCGCCACGCCGCGCCGGCCGGCACGCGAATCCCGTTGACAAGAATCGCCAGCCTTCGCTAGGGGCGCGCACCTACCCGCGGACCGGCCGACGATGACCGATGCCGCATGATGTGCCCAGATGGCGGAATTGGTAGACGCACCGTCTTCAGGTGGCGGCGCTCGCAAGGGCGTGGAGGTTCGAGTCCTCTTCTGGGCACCATTTGTTCTCATCAGAACGTTCCAAAACATTGCAGAAATGGCGGAATTCTGCCATTCTTGACCTCTAGCGCAGAAAGCGAGGTCTTGTTTTGTTCCGCTTTGTTCCAACGTCTCTGGGGGCCTCGGCTGGGGGCTCCAGCTCAAAAGGCCCCAACTTGCCAAAAAGTGAGGCCCCCAAATGAGCCTCAATGTGCAAGAAATCAAAGGCTTCCGGGCTGCCGACAAGTCGTACAAGAAATACGACTCGCGAGGGCTGCTGCTTCTGGTGAAGCCGAACGGCTCCAAGCTCTGGTATTTCAAGTACCGCTTCGGCGGGAAGGAAAAGAAGCTGCCCATAGGAGCATTCCCTGAGATCAGCTTGTCGCAAGCCCGCCAGCTTCGCGACCGAGCGCGGCTCAAGGTTTCCGATGGCATCGATCCGATGCTGGAGCGGAAGCGGAAGAAGGCCAGGATCAAGCTGGGTGCGGAGAACACCTTCGAGGTCATCGCCAACAAGTACATCGACGAGAAGATGGAACTGGAAGGCCGGGCGGAGGCCACGCTGCGCAAGGCGCGCTGGTTCCTTGATCTGCTCAAGCCCGCAATCGGCAATATGCCAATCAACGATGTCGATCCGCAGTTAATGCTGGCGGCTCTCAAGAAGCTCGAAGCCAAAGGCAATCTGGAAACCGCGGTGCCAAACCGATCCAACATCGATCCTGCAGGGCGCATTGGTCACGCCAAGGGCTCGGCACTACGCGGCGATCCTTGAGCCCGAGAAGTTGGGCGGGCTACTTCGCGCTATCGATGACTTCGAATGCTATCCCGCCACCAAATTTGCCCTGAAGATTGCCCCACATGTCTTTGTGCGGCCCGGTGAGCTTCGCCATGGCGAGTGGAACGAGATCGACTGGGACAAGGCCACCTGGACAATTCCGGAAGGCAAGATGAAGGCGCGCCGGACCCATGTGGTGCCTCTATCAAGCCAGGTGTTGGAACTGTTTCGAGATCTGAGATCGATTACCGGCAGCAAGGGCTACATCTTCCCAGCGTTTCACACGAGCCAACGTCCCATGAGCGAGAACACGATCAATGCAGCATTTCGTCGCATGGGCTTCACCAAGGACGAAGTGACGGCTCATGGCCTTCGTTCAACGGCCTCGACCATGCTCAACGAAAGCGGTCTCTGGCATCCCGACGCCATCGAACGTGCTCTGGCCCACGGCGACAGCAACGCCATTCGCGGGGTCTATAATCGCGGGAACTACTGGGATGAGCGCGTCAAGATGGCTCAGTGGTGGAGCGACTATCTTGATGGGTTGCGGGCGGGCTGATCGGAGATGGCGGCTGGCTTGGACTCCGGCGGCTCTCGCGCTACCCGCAGATCTAGCTAATGACCCCGAACGGTAGCAAATTTCGCTGTCTAATCGGTCAAAAAGCGTTTCGCGCCCGTTCGGGATCATTTATTGACTTTTCGGGCATGAAATGCCACTTTGCTCCCGAAAGGGAACAACTATGAAGCCGGTGACCGATAGCCAGCGCCTTTTGAAGGCGCTCAATGAACAGGATCAGGCATTTCGGAAACTTGCCACGAATCCGGCCTTCGATTCCGTCAACAAAATCAATCGTGCGATAAACGACCTGGTCGAGGGGCCGGGTGCCACGGCACGCAAAATTTCCGAACAGCTACGCACCCCGCAGTATCAGCGGGCGATTGATATCGCGCGGCAGCTGTCGGAAGCTTCCTCCGGCATTTCTGTTCCGAAGTTGCCCGCGCCGCGAATCGAAGCACCGCGTACTCCCCCTCCTGGCGAGCGTGTAAGATCAGTTGCCGAACTGGGCGCGCTGGTCCGCCGCGCGCGCAAAGCCATGAAAATGAACCAGTCTGAATTTGCCGCTCATGCAGGCGTCGGACGAAGGTTCGTTTCCGAACTCGAAGGCGGGAAAGCCAGCCTCGAATTCGACCGCGTGATGGCCTGTGCCCAGGCAGCCGGCATCGATCTCACCGCCAGATTGCGCAACCGCTGATGCTCATTCTGCAAGTCTGGCTTGAAGCATCGATGGAGCCGGTCGGTTAAGGTCCGAAAGCCCTCGGTTGCCACCGCAACGCATGCAAGCCCCATCGCCTGCCGTGCCCTATCATTTAGCCGGGCAATCCGCTCACTGCGGGAAAGAGTGCCAGCGGTCATTGCACCGCCATCCCGCCAAGTTCGCACTGTTCGACCAGCTCGCCGAAATCCTCGCGCTCGCCCAGTTCCTCGGCCAGACGCTGCACCGTTCCGAACGGCAAACCGTTCTCGTTGGCCAGCATCCGCAACCAGTCCTCGCGGCACTCGGCTCCGCAAGCGCGGTAGTTCAAGATCAGGTCACCCATTTTCTGCCCTCCTTCGGCTGAAAGCCGCATCCGACAGGCGGCATGCGGCCTGCCTTCCGGCGAGGATGGGAGGGGGAGGGAAAACCGGAATCGATGCCCTGGCGCGGGCCAGCGGGCGAAGCCCGCCACACGGGGGCGTCTATTTCCGGTTTCGGGAACGAGAGGGCAAAGCCCCTGGTGTTCCCGCCAGGGATCGCCTGGCGATCCAGAGAACATCGGCACCCTTGCAATGGCGCGAAGCCGACGGAGGTCCTGCGCGCGCGATCAGTGCGCCAGCGGGCCTCCGGCAATGAGAGAGGCAAGAGTGCCTGCGGGTTAGCTTATGATTGCCGCGCCCTCAGGAGCGCAGAATGCGCGGGACAGAGCGCGTCCACCAGGAATTCCCGCTCCGCTTTCAAATGCTCCTGATCGTCACCGAATGGGCCGGGACTACAGGCCCGGTCCGCGACAGCGGATAGAGCAGGTCGCCCGGTAGGGTAGCTCATATCGGTGTGCTGCCATAACCCGTCTTTCACGGTCATTGAGAAAGACACAGTCCCTAATGATGCCTACAAACAGACTGCAGTTGCCTTCACGCACTTTCGAAGGCACCAAGTAACAGTAAGAACTTAATTTGGTTGGCAGAGATGTCTGGCATGTGCCGGTTTCGAATGCCTACTGGGGGCACCGTGCCAGGCACATTTTACGATCAACCAATCCTGAATTCGCCATACGCGGCCCCGTCATTCCATCACCCTCTCGATGATCACGGGCAACCGATCGAGCAGCCTGCGGTTTCCGGCCGGCGGCCATCGCGGTTTATCGTCCCCGTTCCGAAGTCACGAAAGAGCGCAAGTTCTGCTCAAGCGTCGTTGGAGCTCGAAACTGTCCCCCGTCAGCACCTATGGCACAGATTTGAGGTTGTGATTTAAGGAGGATTTGGGCTTCGTCGTAGTGACGAAGGAACGAAGATGAAGCCCAAATC
>QFNA01000045.1 GCA_003248395.1 Citromicrobium sp. | reverse complement strand
CGCGACCGAGGCAGAGTTCCGCATCACCAGCTGGCTCTCCATCCTCGCCAGCGTCTCGACCATCGGTCGCGAGAGCATCGTTGCAGAGATCGAACGCGATTATTGATGTCGCCGCGCTGGTCGCGAAGCATCGCGTGGACAGGGCGTAAAAATCGGGTCCGACACGACAAGGCGTCGGACCCGATTGAGATCAAGGGTCGAACCGAACGATGTGGTCAGGCGTCAGGCTGTTCCTCTGGGATCAGAATAGCGTCTAGCGGGATGATTGTTCCATTGGATGCGATGGCTTCCGGGCCCGCGAGGGTCGCGGTCGATCCCGCTCCATTATCAACTGTGATCACATCGCCAATCCTGGAGAAGGTCACATCCGTCCCGCCGAGCGTCGTGACGGTCACCGGGCCACCCTTGGAATCGATTGCTTGCGAAATATTCCCCGTCGTCAGGTGACCAGGCAGGATATGCTCGCGCACCACGGCGACCAGCACCGGCCGCTGCTCTTCTGTCATCAACACCGTCGCCTCGTCCGCTATCGCCGTGAAAGCGGCATTGGTCGGGGCGAGCAAGGTATAACTTCCCGGCCCATCGAAGATCGAGCCAAGTTGTGCTGTCTCTAGAGCAGTGCCGAATTGCGAAAGGTCGGGCATTTCAGCCAGAGACTCCGCCAGTGTCTTTGTGTGTTCCGCTCGTGTTCCGCTGGGCTCCCCAGCGCTTTCATCGGTCTTACTACATGCCGACAGAACGACCAGCGATGCGACCATTGCGGCTAATATCACGCCATTCGAATTGGATGGTTTCACGAAACGGGCTCTCCTTAAACCAGCAGATCGATAACTGCGGCGATCAACTGTGTTTCGGGGTCGATCTGATACACGCGCCCATCCGAATATCGATAGTGGGATTGCGGCGTGTCGTAATACCGGTCGCGATAGCTGTAAGGCACATTATACACATCGTATCCCGACGGCATGGGCTGGCCGACCACGAACTGGTCACCCGTAATCAGCGCCGCGATCGATGAAATGGCGGCGTCCTGCGGGTCCATGCGATAAATCACGTTGTCCGCATAACGATACCGGTCCGTTCCCCCCAGATCGTAATAATCGACATAATAGTCTGGTACGTCATAGCTCGAATATCCGTCGGGCCAGAGATTGCCGATACCCAGCGCTCCCCCCAACAGCGGGATCCAACTGGAAATGCTATTGTTGCCATAACGGACCAGATAGCCGTCCCGATAATAATAATCATCGTTGCGGTAATTGGTCAGTCCAAACAGACGCGGGCGATAGTCATACCCAAAGATGCTGCGATCATAATACCGCCCCTTTAGCTGACCGGGAGGGTTACAGCCATTGCGCTTCTTCGCCAGACCCGGAGGGCAGCCCTTGACGAAAGTGCGCGCCCGATCCTGCTCCAACCAGCGCCAGTCGAAGTCGCGGTCCCGGTCGGTCCGTCCATAGCGATCGTAGTCGCGCCGGTCATCGCGGTCGTAATTGGCAGGCCGCACTGCCCGCTTGGCGCGATCGCGGCGTGCATTGTCCGGATCAGTCCGTTCGACCACGCGGCGATCGGGAGCTGCGTTTCCATTGCCATTCGCCTTGCCCGAATTCCTGCGGTTTTCGCTCTTGGCTTCGCGCTGCTGCGGTCCACGATCGGACTTTGCATTGCCATTGCCATTGCCATTGGTTTTAGCTGCGACTTTTCCATTTCCGCGCGCACCGTTCGTCACCCGCTGTTGGCCGCGGTCGGCCTTGGCACCATTGCCGTTGCCACGCTTCGCGTTGTCCTTGCGGTCGCCCTTCTGCTGCGCTGCGGCTGGCTCCTTGTTACCGTTGCCTTTGCCGTTATTCTGGGCAACAGCACCCGTCGCGACGAGGGCAATGGCTGCCACTCCGGCCATCAACTTACGCATCATCAAGCTCCTTTTTCCCGGAAAACGCAGGACAAGAGCGTGCGGTTCCGGTTAATGTGACAGCAACCCTCACGCTACGGTTCGGTAAAGCGCAGCTTCCGCCCTCCGCCGACGTACCAGGCCCTGCAAAACTCGGCCCCCGGCGAATTTCCACCGAGCGAACTCTGCGGCGGCGTCGATGAACTGGCCCTCGCGGTGAAGCCGCGTCAGCGTGGCGCGTGCGATGGCCCCGGTGTTGTAATGGAAGCTGGCCAGGGCATCGAACTGGGGCTGCGTGGTCGGCGCGTCGCCGATCGCATCCGCCGTTTCGCTGGCGTAGCGCTGCAAATCGCGCGCGAGACGCTCGTCGCATTGCTGGCGCGTCCACACTGTCTCAGGACCGATGTCGCGACCTGTCGCGCCCCAGCCGATCGTCCACGGCGCGCCGCCCGTTCCCGGGTCCGGATACGCCTGCACCATCCCGTCGGACCGCAGCTTCGCGCATCCTTCGAATGCCTTGATCAGCGCCAGCCCCGCCGCGGAGATCGTCCGCGCGTGCGTCACGTGCCCGCGGCTGGCCAGCGCATCGTCGATCGCCTCGTCGAGAGCGCGCACTTCTTCTTGTCGAAAACCTCTGCCGAGCAACTGCCTGACACGGTCGAATATTGCCTTGCGGTTCATGGGGTCACCTCTTGCCGGTCGAATCGAGGTGCAGGGATTAGGCATGCATGGCCCATGTAGGAAAATGCTTTCTGCCACGCCGATTGTGTAAAGAACACTTGACTGACAAGAAGTCTTTACAGTAAAGAGCTCTTTACAAGGTGAGGAGTCGAACGGTGAAGAACCGGTTGAAGCACTATCGCGAGACGCAGGGCTGGAGTCAGGGCGAGCTTGCGCGCCGGCTCGGCGTCTCGCGGCAGACGATCAATGCGGTCGAGACCGACAAGTACGATCCCTCCCTGCCGCTTGCATTGCGCATGGCGAAACTGTTCGCGGTGCAGGTGCCAGAGCTATTTATCGACACATGGGAGCCCTCTGAATGACAGACACTGAAACTGACACGTTCGAAGCGAAGCGCCGCGCACGCAAGACCGCGCGATCGCTCGTCATTGGCGGTGTCGCGGGCTTCCTCGCGACCTTCCTCGTCATGCAGTTCGTCGATGCATTCGCTGTCGATCGGCTCGGCTTTTCGCGCGAGGCGGCGCTCCTTGTCGGACTGATCTACTTGCTGTTGTCGATCGCTATCGCTTTCGGTGTTTTCCTGCCGGATGCAGGCGAGAAATTCCTCAATGTCGAAGACGGCGACGAACTGCGCGAGCAACGCGCGATGCTATCGGCGAACGACGTGGGTAGCGGTGCATTGGGGGCCGCCTTGATGCTGGCGGCGCTATCGGGCGAGGGCGCCGTCTTCGGTGCAACGCCGGGCCTCATCGGTTTTCTTGCGCTGGTTATCGTCTCGATCGGTGCCAATGTCGTGTCGTTCCGCCGCCAGGACGAGCTCATGCGGGCGGTGAACAACGAATCGATGGCGCTGTCCTATACGCTTATCGTGATTGCGGGGGGTGGCTGGGCCGCACTCACGCATTTCGGTGTGGTGGGCCAGCCGCAGGCGCTCGACTGGTTGACCCTTTTCTTCGCCATCATGCTGATCGCGACCTTCATCGTCGCCGGGCTCAGGGGCATGCTGGCGACGCGATAGGGGCAATTCCCTCCAACGAAAAGGGCGCCCGGATTGCTCCGGACGCCCACTCGGTGATGCCGGCGCTTTAGCGCGCCAAGCTTAATCGCAGCTGTAGCGCTGCAAATCAGGCGCTGTAGTACATGTCGAATTCTGCCGCACAAGGCGTGGTTTCGACGCGCAGCACCTCTTCCCATTTCAGTTCGACATAGGCCTCGATCTGGTCCTTGGTGAAGACGTCGCCCTTGACGAGGAAGTCCTGATCGGCCTCGAGGCTTTCCAGCGCCTCGCGCAGCGAACCGCAGACGGTCGGCACGTCGGCAAGCTCTGCTGGCGGCAGATCGTAGAGGTTCTTGTCCATCGCTTCGCCCGGATGGATCTTGTTCTGGATGCCGTCGAGGCCCGCCATCAGCAGCGCGGCATAGGCGAGATAGGGATTGGCCATGGCGTCGGGGAAGCGGAATTCCACGCGCTTCGCCTTGTCGCCCGCGCCATAGGGAATGCGGCACGATGCCGAGCGGTTGCGCGCCGAATAGGCGAGCAGCACCGGAGCCTCGAAGCCCGGAACCAGCCGCTTGTAGCTGTTGGTCGTCGGATTGGTGAAGGCATTGAGCGCCTTGGCGTGCTTGATCACCCCGCCGATGAAGAACAGGCAGTTTTCGGACAGGCCGCCATACTGGTTGCCGGCAAAGGTCGGCTTGCCGCCGTCCCAGATCGACATATGCGTATGCATGCCGCTGCCGTTATCGTCCTTGATCGGCTTGGGCATGAAGGTTGCCGTCTTGCCATAGATATGCGCGACCTGGTGCACGACATACTTGTAGATTTGCATGTTGTCGGCGGTTTCGACCAGCGTGCCGAAGGTCACGCCAAGCTCGTGCTGGGCTGCGGCGACCTCGTGGTGGTGCTTGTCGCACGGCAGGCCCATTTCCATCATGGTGGAGACCATCTCACCGCGGATGTCGACGGCGCTGTCGACCGGGGCGACAGGGAAATACCCGCCCTTCGCACGCGGACGGTGCGCCAGGTTGCCGCTCTCGTATTCGCGGCCGGTGTTCGTGGGCAGTTCGATGTCGTCGATGCGATAGCCCGACGCGGCATAGCCGTCTTCGAACCGGACATCGTCGAACATGAAGAATTCCGCCTCGGGCCCGACATAGATCGTGTCGCCGATACCGGTGCTCTTCAGATAGGCTTCGGCGCGCTTGGCAGTGGTGCGCGGATCGCGCGCATACCATTCGCCGGTCGAGGGTTCGACGATGTCGCAGAACAGGATCATCATCGGCTCGGCACTGAAGGGATCGACATAGACCCGCTCCAGATCGGGCTTCAGGATCATGTCGCTCTCGTTGATGACCTTCCAGCCCGCAATCGACGAACCGTCGAACATCAGCCCGTCCTCGAGCTGGTCCTCGTCGAGCGTGCTCGCGACCATCGTCAGGTGCTGCCACTTGCCCTTGGGGTCGGTGAAGCGAAGGTCCACCCATTCGATGCCGTCGTCCTCGATCTGTTTCAGGACATCGGTTGCAATTGCCATTGGTAGTTCCTTTTCGGGTATCCGACCCGCGATCTGCGGGCAGGGCTGGTGGTTGGTCTATCGGCCATGACCCAGCGGTCGACAGTGCGCCGCGGGACCTACGGCCGAGTCAGATCGCGTCGTCGTCCTTCTCTCCGGTCCGGATGCGCAGCGCGCTCTCGATCGGCGACATGAAGATCTTGCCATCGCCGATACGCCCGGTCTGCGCCGCCGCGGCGATCGCCTCGACCGTGCGGTCGGCGATATCGTCGGGCACGACGACCTCGAGCTTCACCTTGGGGAGGAAGTCGACGACATATTCGGCGCCGCGATAGAGTTCGGTGTGGCCTTTCTGGCGCCCGAATCCCTTGGCCTCGGTGACCGTGATTCCCGAGACGCCGATTTCGTGCAGCGCCTCCTTCACCTCGTCGAGCTTGAAGGGTTTGATGATCGCTTCGATCTTTTTCACGTCGGTCCGTCCAAAAATTGCCTGCGCGGACGAGATGTGCCCGCTGTGGTTTCTATGATCCCTTGCGCGCGACGTTCCAAGAATCGTGCCAAAGTTGGCTTTCGAACCTAGGCGAAGTTTTCGGCCTGTCGAGTCGCCGATTCAGGCAATTTTCTTCGATTTATGAAGATGTCTTTCCCATTCCTGCCCGTCCCCAGAACGCAGCATTGCCCGAAAAACGGGCGGCGCCTGCCTAAAAATCAGGCAGTGGGCGGCGTCAGCCCGGCTGTCTCGGGCAGGCCGCAAAGCAGGTTTAGGTTCTGTACCGCGGCGCCGCTGGCCCCCTTGCCGAGATTGTCGAGCCGCGCGACCAGCCGCGCGTTCCATCCACCCTTGTTGCCGAACACGAACAGTTCCAGCCCGTCGGTCGGCGCGGCGTCCTTCTCCAGCACCAGCTCGCCTGGCGCATCGCCTTGGTGCACGCGCACCATCGGGCAATCGGCGTAGAATTCCGCCAGCGCGTTGCGCAACCTGTCGGCATGCAGGTCTTGCCGCATCGCTCCAAGATGCAGCGGCACCTCGACGATCATGCCGCGATAGGCAGACGCCACCGCCGGCGCGAACAGCACGGGGTGGGCCAGCCCGGCGTGCAGTTTCATCTCGGGCAGATGCTTGTGCGCGAGATCGTAGCCATAGGCGCGAAAAGCAGGCGCATCACCGCCTTCATAGCGTTCGATCAGCGCCTTGCCGCCGCCCGAATAGCCGCTGACGGCATTGACGGTGTAGGGCCAGTCGGCGGGCAGCACGCCCTCGCGCACCAGCGGCGCGACCAGCGCGAGGAAGCCCGTCGGATAGCAGCCCGGATTGGATATGCGGCGCGCATCGGCGACACGGTTCCGCCCGACGAGTTCGGGAAACCCATAGCACCATCCCTCGGCCGTACGATGGGCGGAGGATGCGTCGATGATGCGCGTCGCCCCCGCCGGATCGACCATGGCGACCGCTTCGATCGCGGCATCGTCGGGCAGGCAGAGGATCGCGACGTCGGCGGCGTTCAGCGCGTCGCGCCGCGCCGCCGCATCCTTGCGCGACGCCTCGTCGAGCACGATCAGCGAAAACTCTTCTCGTCCTTCCAGCCGCGCGGCGATTTCGAGGCCGGTCGTGCCGGCCGCGCCGTCGATGAAAACCTTATGCGTCACTGTCGATCGCGAGCGCGGACTGGCGCAGATAGCCGCTCGGCCCCTCAGGTCCGCAGGCCACCCACACCCAGTCGCCTGCCTGGTCGAGCACCTCGACCGCGCTGCCCGATGCCAGCGTCGCACCGTCCTCGGCATCGTCCTGCATGGACAGCTTGAGCGTCACATCGCTGCCGTCGAGGCGGGCTGACACGGGAATGACATAATGCGCCGCCAGATAGCGTCCGGCGAGCGCGATATGCGCAAGATCCCCGCGCAGGGGCAGCGTTCCGGGCGCAGGCCGGTCGACCGGACCGGTGAGTCCGACGATGCCCTCGGGCAGGGAATAGCTGGCCTGTTCGCTCACGTACGGGGAAACGCTCTCAAATTGCGGGTGGCGGGCGCTTAGCCGTGCCTGCGCTTTCCCGCAAGATGCGCGGGCCGCTTATGCCGCGGCGTAACGGGCCTGCAGCAAGTGCCATGCCGCGCGCAGGCCGTAGGCGTCGCCCCCCTTGGGCCGCCCCGGTTTCGCCGTCGGACGCCAGGCAAAGGTGTCGAAATGCGCCCAGTCGATGCCATCGCCGACGAACTTGTCGAGGAACAGCCCCGCCACGCTCGCACCCGCGAATGCATTCGGATGCGCATTGTTGGTATCGGCAATGTCCGACGCCAGCCATTCGGCATAGGCTTCGGGCAGCGGCAGGCGCCATGGCTCGTCGTCATGCGCCTTGCCTGCCTCGATCAGCGCCTGCGCGGTCTCGTCGCGGCGCGTCATCAGCGCGGGAAAATCGGGGCCCAGCGCAACCCGCGCCGCACCGGTCAGCGTGGCGAAATCGATGATCAGGTCGGGCTTCTCCTCGCTGGCGCGGGTGAGCGCATCGCCCAGGATGAGGCGGCCTTCGGCGTCGGTATTCCCGATTTCCACCGTCAGCCCCTTGCGGCTCTTGAGCACATCGCCCGGACGGAAACTGTCACCCGAAATCGCATTCTCGACTGCGGGGACGATCAGGTGCAGGCGTACGGGAAGGCGCGCGTTCATGATCAATCCGGCCAGCGCGATAGCATGGGCCGCGCCGCCCATGTCCTTCTTCATCAGCAGCATGCCCGAAGAGCTTTTCACGTCGAGGCCGCCGGAATCGAAACACACCCCCTTGCCGACGACGGCCAGCACCGGATCACTGTCCTTGCCCCAGGTAAGATGGATCAGGCGCGGTGCATGACGGCGCGTGGCCGCGCGGCCCACTGCATGCACCATCGGATAATCCTGTTCGAGTGCATCGCCCCGCACGGTGCGGATGTCGGCCGAATGCGTCTTGGCGAGGGCTTCGACCTGCTCTTCGAGCGCTGCAGGGCCCATGTCGTCGGCCGGCGTGTTGACCAGATCGCGGACCAGGCACACCGCCTGCGCCTCGGCTATCGCAGCGTCGAGCGCCTTCGCTTCCTTGGTCAGCAGCACGCGCGCGCCAACCGGCTTGTCCGCTTTCTTGTACCGTTCAAACCGGTATTGCGCGGTTTGCCAGCCATGCATTGCGGCGCCGGGCGTTCCATCGGCCAGTCGATAGGTTCCTTCGGGCAGCGCTTCGGCCAGTCGGGCGAGGCACCAGCTGCCCAGGTCTTTCGGTTTGGCCACGCCGCCGACCGCGAACCAGCTGTCGCCATCGGGAACGATCGCGGTCTGGAAACCGCTGCCGTCGAATTTCTGCGCTTCGAGTGCGGCACGCTGGCCCGCCGACAATGTCTTGGCCCAGTCGGCGTAACCGTCCTTGTCGACCAGGTGGATCGATATTGCGTCCTGCCCGCGGTCCGGCTGGATAAGATCGGCGGTTTCGGCCATATGCTGCCCTTCGTTCAATTACGTCTTGCCAAGGAAAATCCGATGCGCGCGCCCCTGTTCCTTATTTCCATCCTCCTGTCGAGCGCAGGCTGTTCGCAGCCCGACGAAATGGCATCCGACGTCGGCGTGGATCGCGAGGCAGAATCGACCGCGACCGCAGCTCCCAAATCGGCGACGGCCGAAGCGACCGGTGCTGGCGGTGCCGAGAATTTCGAGGATAACGAGGAGCGGGATGGGGGCAGTCGCGAATTCACCTATAGCTGGCCGGGCGAAGTGGGCGCCGATGCGCCGCTCGCCGCGCTGCTGCGCGACGAACGATCGCGGCTGCTTGCGGAGCAGGAAGACGAATGGGAAACCGCTCTCGCCGACTCGCCTGCCGATTGCGTCAGTTGCCGGTCGCGCAGCATGGGCAAGGAATGGAAGGTCGTGACCGATCTGCCTCAATGGCTCAGCCTCAGCGCAGAAACGCATGTCTACACCGGCGGCGCGCATGGCATGAGCGGGATGGAATCGCTGGTTTGGAACAAGGCCGACCAGCGCCGCTACGCCGGATCGGATCTGTTCAAATCCCCCGTTGCGCTGGAAAATGCCCTGGGCCAGCGCCTGTGCGACAGTCTCAATCGGGAACGCGGGGAACGGCGCGGCCAGCCGGTCAGGGCAGGCAGCAACGGCATGTTCGACAACTGCCCGGGCATCGACGAATCGACGGTCCTGATCGGGTCCTCGAACGGAGAGACCTTCGACCGGTTGACGATCTATTTCGGGCCTTACGTCGCGGGGCCCTACGCAGAAGGTGCCTTCGAACTCGACTTCCCGGTGACCGCCTCGGTCATCGACGCGGTCAAGCCGCGCTTTGCCAGCGCTTTCAGCGTCGGGCGGTGAGCGCTCGCATTTTTAGCCCCCATTCGCTACATGGGCGCACATGACCGAATATCAGGTAATCGATAGCGAACAGACCGTATACCGCGACGGCACGATCAAACTCCACGGGCCCGATGGTTTCGAGGGGATGCGCAAGGCCGGGCGGCTTGCTGCCGAGATTCTCGACGAGCTGACCGGCTTCGTCCAGCCGGGAGTGACAACGGCGCAGATCGACGATCTGGTGCGCGGCATGACGCTCGATGCCGGGGCCGTTCCCGCGACGATGGGTTACCGGGGCTACGCACATAGCTGCTGCACCTCGATCAACCACGTGATCTGCCACGGTATTCCGTCTGACAAGGCGCTGAAGGACGGCGACATCGTCAATATCGATGTCACACCGCTGCTCGATGGATGGCACGGCGACACCAGCCGGATGTATTTTGCCGGCGAGCCGTCGATCAAGGCGGCGAGGCTGGTGGACGTTACTTACGAATGCCTGATGCTCGGGATCGAGGCTGCGGCGCAGCCCGGTGCGCGCCTGGGCGATATCGGTGCAGTCATCGAAGAACATGCGAAACAGCATCGCTATGGCGTGGTTCTTCACCATCGAACCGATGATCAATATCGGCCGTCCTCAGGCGAGGATGCTCAACGATGGCTGGACGGCGGTGACTCGCGACAAGTCGCTTTCCGCACAGTTCGAACATTCGATTGCGATCACCGACGACGGGGTCGAAATCTTTACCGAAAGCCCGAAAGGCTTGCACAAGCCCCCGTATTGACCCCCGATTTGCGGTTTCGGATGGTCAGCCCTCGCGGCTCGACCGGATCGCTGCGGCCGCGGCGAAGGGGGTGACGGCACACAGGCCCAGACTGATCGCTGCGGTCAGGTAAAGTGCGCTCGTGTCGGGGCGCGACAGCGCGCCCGCTCCGAATATCAGGATCGGCACGGCGAGCGGGATGACCATCAGCCCCGCGAGCGCCGCGCCCCCGCGCAGGCTCGCCGTCAGCGCGGCCACCGCCAGCCCGACCGCCGCCAGTCCCGGTGTCCCTGCCGCCAGGCCCAGCAGCACGGTGCGCGTCGTCTCGCCCGGCAGGCCGAGCAGCGCGGCGGCTGGCAGCGTCGCCAGCAGCAGCAGCGGCGCAAAGGCCAGCCAGTGCGCCAAGAGGCGCGACGCCATGATCCATTCCTCGCTCAGCCCGCGCAGTGCCAGCTGGTCGAACACACCGTTCTGCAGGTCGTCGGCAATCAGTCGTTCCAGCGGCAGGATCGCGGCCAGCAGCGCCGCCACCCAGATGATTCCGCCCCCGGTCCGCGCGAGCACTTGGGCATCGGGGCCGACGGCGAACGGATAGAGCATCGCCACGGCGAGGAAGAACAGCAGCGGCAGGATTCCCGCGCCGCCACGTCCACCCGGCAGCAGCAAACCCAGATCGCGGCGCAGCAAGGTGCCGATCACGCCGCAAACTCCGCCAGCGCGATGGTTCGTGCACGCGTCAGCGCTATCGGCTGGTGCGATGCAATCACGGCCAGGCCGCCTTCATCGCAATGCCGCGCGATCAGCGTCTCGAAATTGCGGCAGGCCTGATCGTCGAGGCCGTTCAACGGCTCGTCGAGCAGCCAGATCGGCGCGCGCCGGTTGAGCAGCCGCGCCAGCGCAGCGCGCTTGCGCTGCCCGGTCGACAGAAACCGCACCGGAACGTCGCGCAGCGCGTCGAGCGCCAACAGTTCGAGCGCGTCATCCATTCCCCGGCTGCCATCGAGCTCGGCCCAGAAGGCCAGTGCCTTGCCCAGCGGGAGGTTTTCGTCCAGCGCGAGCCGGTCATCGACCAGACCGAGGCCCCCCGACCGTTCGACCGAACCTGCAAAGGGGCGCAACAGGCCCGCCAGAATGCGGATCAGGCTCGACTTGCCGATGCCATTGGGTCCGGCGACATGGATCGTCTCGCCCGCCTCGCAGGCGAAGCCGACCCCGCGAAACAGCAACCGTTCGCCGCGGCGGCAGGCGAGGTCGTTTGCGGCGAGGCGAGCTTGCATGGGCGGCAGCGATAGGCAAAAGGCTGCCCAGCGACAAGCAAGAGGAGGACTGTGCGCATGTCGGTCGAGCAACTTTCTGCAGAAGAACGCGACAGCTGGCTACGCGGTCTGACCAAGTGGACGCTGTCGCGCGACGGGAAGGCGATCGAGCGCCATTTCGAATTTGACGATTTCTCGCAGGCCTTCGGCTTCATGAGCCGCGTGGCGCTGATCGCCGAAAAACGCGATCATCATCCCGAATGGTCCAATGTCTACAACAAGGTCGAGATCACGCTGACCACGCACGATGCCGATGGGCTCAGCCTGCGCGATGTGAAGATGGCGCGGCGGATCGACGAACTCGTCGCCTGATCACGAACCCAGCGGTCGGGCAGAGGCGCGCGACTGCTTGCGCACCTTGCCCGGCAGCCACCGCGCACCGAACGCCATCGTCCGCGCCGTCTTGCCCACCAGCGTGTGCAGCCGCTCGCCATGCACCGCGGCCCAGGCGGCGGCGGCAACATCGTCGACCGGCGTGATTTCCAGCCCCGCGTCGATCACCCGCTGGCGGATCGCCTCGTTGCTCTTGGCGTTGGGCGCATGCTCCAGCAGCGGCGTATCGATGAAGCCCGGCATCAGCGATCGCACTCTGATCCCGTCGGCCGCCCATTCGGCATCGAGGCTCTCGGTCAGGGCGCGCACACCGAATTTGGTCGCGGAATAGACGCTGGCACCCGGCGTGCCATAGATGCCGGCCGCGCTGGCCGTATTCAGCAGGCACGAGTCCGGCGCGCTCTTCTTCAGATAGGGCCACGCCGCCTGCGCCCCGAACAGCGCGCCTTTCAGGTTGATGTCGAGACAGCGTTCGATTTCCTCGGTGCTGTTTTCGATCAGCGACCCGCCCAGCGGTATGCCGGCATTGTTCGCCACCACGTCGATCCGCCCGCCCGAGGCGGTGGCGACCGCTTCCAGCGCCAGATCCCACGCGTCCCGCTCGCGAACGTCGAAGCGATAGCTATAGGAAAAGCTGCTGCCGATCTCAGCGACCGTCTGTGCCATCGCCTCGCTGTCGATATCGCCGAGGCCGACGAACCAGCCTTCGGCGGCGAACTTGCGCGCAATTGCCCGGCCGATGCCCGATCCGCCGCCGGTCACGAAAATTGTCTTGCGTGTCGCCATCGTCCCCTGTTCCCTCTGTTTAAAGCGCGGGGTTGGAATAGGCGTGCCAGGTGAAAATGGCCATCGCCCCGCGATAGGGGCGCCATCCTTCTGCCAGCGCCCGTGTCTGCTTTTCGTCGGGCCGCTCGGCCAGGCCCAGCAGCTTGCCGCACGCCACCTGCACCGCCAGATCGCCGGCGGGCCAGATATCCTGCCGCCCTTCGGCGAACAGCAGGTAGATTTCCGCCGACCACCGCCCGATGCCCTTGATTCGGGTCAGTTCGGCTATCGCGTCCTCGTCGTCGCGCGGCAAGGTGTCGAGCGCCAGCTCTCCGCTGGTCACCAGTTCGCACAGCGAGCGGGCATAGCCCTGCTTCTGCCGCGACAGCCCGCAGGCGCGCAGCGTGTCGAAATCGCGCGACAGCAGCGTTTCGGCGGCGACATTCTCGCCCAGTTCGGCCTCCAGCCTGGACCACACCGATGCCGCCGCGGCGACGCTAACCTGCTGGCCGACGATGGTGCGCAGCAGCGTGCGATAGCCGGTCGGCCTGATCCTTTCCTCGGGATAGCCGCACCGCGCCAGCGCATCGGCGACGATCGGATCCTTCGCCGCCACCGTGTCCAGATGCGTGCGAAGCTGTGCTTGGCTGATGCCCATCGGCTGTGTCTTGCCTTCCGCATGGCGATTGAATAGCAGCGCTGCGCATACGGCCCGCATGGCGGGCGAGGCAACACAGGAAATGCGCTCGATGCCCAAGCTGATCGTCACCACCCGCGAAGGCGAAACGTCCGAAGTCGATGTTGGCGACGGGCTGACCGTGATGGAGGCAATCCGCGACAACGGCTTCGACGAATTGCTCGCGCTGTGCGGCGGCTGCTGTTCCTGCGCGACCTGCCACGTCCATGTCGATCCGGCCTTTTCCGACAAGCTCCCGCCGATGAGCGAGGACGAGGACGACCTGCTCGAATCGAGCGATCATCGCAACGACACCTCGCGGCTCAGCTGCCAGATTCCCTTCGGCAGCGAACTCGACGGGCTGAAGGTTACTATCGCTGCTGAAGATTGATGTTGTTTGCGAGGGCGGGGCAAGGTGCCTACCTCTGACCGCATGACTGCTATTCCGGCAACACGCCGCTCGTGCGCCTCGACGGGCCGAGCCGCGAGGCCGGATGCGACATTTTCGGCAAGTGCGAATTCGCCAATCCCGGCGGCAGCGTAAAGGACCGCGCAGCGCTCTACATTATCCGCGATGCAGAGACGCGCGGCGAACTGAAGCCCGGCGGCACGGTGGTCGAAGGGACGGCGGGCAACACCGGTATCGGCCTCGCGCTGGTCGCCAATGCGCTCGGCTATCGCACGATCATCGTGATGCCCGACAACCAGTCGCCGGAAAAGACCGCCACGCTCCGCGCGCTCGGCGCGCAGCTCGTCACGGTCCCGCCCACCAAATATGCCGATCCCAACCATTTCCAGCACGTCTCGCGCCGGCTGGCGGACGAAACCGACGGCGCGATCTGGGCCGGGCAGTTCGACAACACCGCCAATCGCAAGGCGCATATCGAGGGCACGGCGAAGGAATTGTGGGAGCAGATGGAGGGCCGGATCGACGGCTTCACCTGCGCCGCGGGCACCGGCGGCACGATTGCCGGCGTCGGGATGGGGCTCAAGGAATTCGACGAGAACGTCATCATCGCGCTGACCGATCCGCACGGCGCGGCGCTCTACAATTACTACGCCAATGGCGAGCTCGAGGCAGAGGGCACCTCGGTTGCCGAAGGGATCGGCCAGGGCCGCATCACCGGCAATCTCGAAGGCGCTCCGATCGACACGCAGTTCCGCATTTCCGACGAGGAAGGGCTCGGCTGGGTCGCGCGGCTCCTGCGCGAAGAGGGGCTGTGCCTCGGCTTGTCGAGCGGGATCAACGTCGCCGGGGCGATCGCGCTCGGTCGCCAGCTGGTCGACCAGGGGCGCAAGGATGTCCGCGTCGCCACTGTGCTCTGCGATACCGGCTTCCGCTATCTTTCCACCCTGTTCGATGCACAATGGCTCGCCGACAAGGGCCTGCCTGTCTTCGACTGGCTCGAACCGGGCGAATAACCGCATTCGATTGACGAATGCGCCGCTATTGGCCAGAATCCCCGCAATGCCGCGTACTTTAGACATGACCCGCAGCGGAGCAGACGATCTGCCCGTGGTGGAGGCCCCGCTCGGCGGTACCAAGGCGCAGGCGCTCCAGCGTGCGCAGGTCGGCATTGCCGGGCTGGTGCTCATGGGGCTGATGGTCGGGCTAGCCAGCCTCGTGCGCGATCGCGCGGACGAGGTGGAAACCAACGTCGTGCCAGAGGCGGCAGCGACGGTCGAACCGGCGGCTGGCGCTGCACAGAACGATCCGCTCGCGGAGGCGGGCGTGGTGCCCGACATGACCGCGCAGGAAACGCCCGCGCCGCAGGCCGCGCCCTCGCCGGGCCAGGGCCAGCCGACGGCCACGCCGGCACCGGGGTCCACCGATGCGCCGCCCGCCCAATAGGATTGCCGTTCTGGCAGGTTCACTGCTGCTCGCCGCGTGCAGCAGCGGTGCGGCACGGAATGGCGAGCCGGAACCGGACCGCGCGCCGCTCGCGCTGTTTACCACCCTGCCGATCTACTGGGGCGGCGACGGCGACATCGCCACGATCCTCGACGATAGCGATGGCGAACCCGGCTGGGTCAGGTCGGTGCTGGAGGAGGATGCCCGCCTCGTCCCGCTCGACAATCTGGAGGAAGGCGCGCTCGGCGGGATAAAGCATCTCGTCATGGCGCAGCCGCGACCGCTTGCCCCGTCGGAAAATGTCGCACTCGACGACTGGGTGCGCGCGGGTGGGCGCCTGCTCATGTTCGCCGATCCGATGCTGACCGAACACAGCGAATTTGGCATCGGCGATCCGCGCCGCCCGCACGACACGGTGGTGCTTTCGCCCATCCTCGCGCGCTGGGGGCTCGAACTGCAATTCGACGATGCGCAGGACCTTGGGGAAACGCTGCGTGCGACGCCCTACGGCGCCGTGCCGGTCAATCTTGCCGGGCGCTTCGCCGCCAGCGATGGCGGCGTCGATGCGCATTGCACCTTGGGCGAAAGCGCGCTCGTGGCGAACTGCCGCGTCGGGCAGGGCAGGGTGATCCTGCTGGCGGATGCGGCGCTGCTCGAAACCGAACGCGACAGCGCCGCCCGACGCGGAATCCTGCGCGATCTGCTACGCGCCTTGGCGGCGGACTAGGCTCCCGCGGGAAATTGCGGGAAACGATTCGAATCCGGCGCTTGCCTGATCAAAATCCCTCCAAATTACGGTGCCTTGCTGCCACAATCTCGGCAGATGGGGGAGCGTCATTGGCGCTGTGGGAAAATTTAAAGATAGTAAAAACAGGATATTATCACTCTATCCCGTAAAATCCCGTAGTTTTCCCTTCCATCCCCGCGTCACCCGCGATAAATCCGCAAGACATCGGACATGCCATTGTCTTCGTGCGCTGCGCTTCTGGCGGGCGCGCCGCGGGAGCCTGCGCTCCGGCGACGGGGAAGGTGTGTCTGCGGAGGATGTCGAACACGAGCCGGGGTTAGGGGCAGGTGCAATTCGGAGGGTACAGTGGACAGGCCTATTCGCCCGCGGGCGACAAGGGCCGCTTTGTGCTTCCGCCCCTATTCCGCAAGGCCGTGAAGGATTCCAGCGACGGGCGCGTACTGTGCCTGATGAAGCACCCCACCTGGAACTGCCTCGTCGGCTTCGGCCTCAGCCGCAAGGAAGAACTCGAGGCGCAGCTCGACCGCGAGGAAGATCGCGCCACTGCGCTGGGCAAGGATTTCGACCGCGATACCCGCGCCAGCCAGCTCTTCGGTTTCCAGGAATTGCCGTTCGACGATAGCGGACGCTTCGTCATGCCCGATCACCTCCGGACCCTCGGCAATGTCGACGAAGGGCTATTTTTCCAGGGTGGCGGGCGCTTCTTCACCCTGTGGAATCCGGCAGAACTGAAGAAAATGGGCGATGAATGGGCCGGGGCCAAGGCTGCCTGCGACAGCTTTCTTGCCGACGGCAAGGACCGCAAGAAATGATCCAGCCGCACATCCCCGTCCTCCTCGACGAAGTGATCGCGGCGCTCGATCCGCAGCCGGGCGACGTCGTCATCGACGCGACCTTCGGTGCGGGCGGCTATACGCGCGCGCTGCTCGATCGCGGCGCGACCGTGCATGCCTTCGATCGTGATCCCGATGCCGTTTCGGCGGGTCGCAAGTGGCGCGAGACGGGGGAAAACCCGCCGCGCCTTATTCTCCATCCGCACCGTTTCTCCGAAATGCTCGACGTCATGACAGCGGTCGGCGTGAGTCGCGTCGATGGTGTCGTAATGGATATCGGCGTTTCCTCCATGCAACTCGATCAGGCGCAGCGCGGCTTTGCGTTTTCTTCCGAAGGTCCGCTCGACATGCGGATGAGCCAGGAGGGTGAAAGCGCCGCCGATTTCGTCAATTCCGCCGAGGAAGCGACGATTGCCGACGTGATCTACAACTATGGCGAGGAACGCCAGTCGCGCCGCGTCGCGCGTGCGATCGTCGCCGCGCGCCCGCTGGAAACCACCGGCGAACTGGCGCGCGTCGTGCGCAAGGCGCTCGGCCACCGCGCCGGTGCGCCGAAAGACCCGGCGACGCGCACATTCCAGGCCATCAGAATTCATGTGAACGGCGAGCTGGACGAGCTGTCCCTTGGTCTCTCGGCCGCCGAACACCTGCTGTGCGAAGGGGGCCGCCTTGCGGTGGTCAGCTTCCACAGCCTCGAAGACCGGATCGTCAAGCGTTACCTGCGCGACGCATCCTCAACCCCGAGCGCATCGCGGCATGTCCCTATGGTCGCGCCCGGCGATCCGGTCTTCACCCGAATCAGCAAGGCGATCAAGCCGGGCGAGGCGGAACTCGCGCGCAATCCGCGCGCCCGCTCCTCGGTCCTGCGCCACGCGACCCGCACTGCAACACCGGCAAGGGAGGCTGCGTGATGGCCCCGTCGTCCCGCTTCCGCCAGATCGGCTGGGCACTCCTCCTCGGCGCCTGCTTCGCCGCGCTGCTCGCGCTGACCTTCCAGGTCAATGCGGTGAAGAGCGACGTGCGTCTCGTCGAACGCCAGATCATCGCTGCCGAACGGTCGAAGCTCATGCTCGAAACCGAATTCCAGACCCGCGCCAGCCAGCACCAGCTCGCCGACTGGAATGCGGTCGAATTCGGCTATGCCGCGCCGCGCGCCGACCAGTATGTTGAACACGAGCGCCAGCTTGCCGTGCTCGGCACACCGCGCGGCCACGACGCCCCCGAACCCATCCGCGTCGCCGCGGCGCATTCGGTCGACGTGGCCGAACCGCGCGACGACATGTTCGCCGCGCTGCTCGGCGATGATCGCCCCGTCGTCCCCGCTCCCGAACGGGTCGCGGTCGACAGCACCCGCGTCGCCAGCAGCCTGGCCCAGCGTCTTTCAGGACCTTCCCGCACCGCCCTCGCGGCGGCGGACGTCACCCGGTGAACGCCTATTCCGCCTGGACGGGCGGACCGGGCGCGGTCAGCATGGCGATGGCCAGCGGACGCGTGAAACTGGTGTCGATCCGCCAGGAATCGCTCGACCTGGCGCGCTGGCGCGTGTTGTGGATCGTGGTGGCCTTCGCCTTCCTCGCGCTGATGGCGCTGCTGCGGATCGGCTATCTCGGCATGAACGGGGCAGAGGCGCGTTCGACCTCGCTCGCCGATGCGCTGTTGCCGCCGCGCGGCGAGATCGTCGATCGCAACGGCGTCCCGCTCGCGCGCGCCTTTCCTGCCTATGCGCTGTGGTTCAATCCCGATGCCATGGGCGAAGGCGCCGATCCGCTGGTCCAGTCTCCCGCAGAGGTCGCCGCCAGGCTCAAGGCGATCTTCCCCGACCTGAACGAGGACAAGGTCGCTGCGCAATTCGCGGCGCGCCGCCAGGGTTATATCCTGCGGCGCCTGCTGCCGGAAGACGCCAACAAGGTGCAGGACATCGGCGAACTCGCGCTCGAAATGCCGATGGAGGAAGACCGGCACTATCCGCAGGGCAAGATGGCGGCCCACGTGCTCGGCTACGTCGCCGCCGACGGAAAGGGCCGCGTCGGGATGGAACAGGTCTTCGACAAACAGCTCAGCAGTCCCGTCACCCGCGGCACGCCGATGGCCGTCTCGATCGACGTGCGCGTGCAGGGCGCGCTGGAGGACGAACTGCGCCGCGGCATGAAGCTCACGCAGGCGCAAGGCGGGGCGGGCATCGTGCTCGATGTCGACACGGGCGAGGTGCTGGCGCTGGCCTCGCTCCCCGAATTCGATCCCAACAAGATCGACGAACGCGGACAGGAACTCATGTTCAACCGCGTAACCAACCAGGTCTACGAACTCGGTTCGACCTTCAAGCCGCTGACCGTGGCGGCGGCGATCGATTCCGGCACGATCCGCGATCTGGGCAAGCGTTACGACGCCTCGCCGGTCAGGATGGGCCGTTTCACGATCAAGGACAGCCACGCCATGGGCGCCTCGCTCAACGCGGTCGAAACGCTGATCCATTCGTCGAACACCACGACCGCCCGCATTGCCGACGACATGGGTCCGGCCCGGCTGCGGCAATACATGATCGACATGGGCATGAACGAACGCCCGCATATCGAATTGCCGGCGAAAGGCTTCCCGCTCTGGCCCAAGGGCGACTGGGCGCGGCTGACCAACATGACCGTCGGCTTCGGTCACGGCATCGCGGTGACGCCGCTCCATCTCGCCAGCGCCTATGCCGCCATGGTCAATGGCGGCATCTGGCGTCCGGCGACGCTGAAGAAGCTGGGCGCAGGCGAAGCGCCCGAGGGGCGCCGCGTGTTCAAGGCCAGCACCTCCAGCCGGATGCGCCAGATGATGCGCGCCATCGCCGTCTACGGCACCGGGCGCAACGCCGATGCGCCCGGCTATCGCGTCGGCGGCAAGACCGGCTCGGCCGAAAAGCCCGGGGGCAGCGCGGGCTATCGCCGCAGCAAGCTCGTTTCCACCTTCGCCGCCGCCTTTCCGATGGATCGTCCGCGCTACGTCGTCATCGCCATGCTCGACGAACCGCGCGGCACGCTCGCCTCCAGCTACCAGCGGACCGCCGCATGGAATGCCGCGCCGATCGTCGGCCGGCTCGTGCCGCGGATCGGTCCGCTCATCGGCGTGCGCCCCGACGACACGCGCGACATCGACATCTCCGCCATCGCCCCGCTGATTCCCGAGGCGCGCCGGTGAAGCTCGCCTCGCTCTGCACAGAGGCGGGTCTCGACTGCGCCGGCGATGCGCAGGTGTCGGGCTTTGCCATCGACCATCGCAAGGTCGCACCCGGCACCGTCTTCGGCGCCTTCCGCGGCGCGCGCTTCGATGGCGAGGATTTCATTGCCGCCGCCGTCGAATCGGGCGCGGTGGCAATCGTCGCGCGTCCGGAAGCCGTGGTGGACGGCGCAGCGCATATCGCCGATGCCGAGCCACGCCGCGCCTTTGCCCGGCTGGCCTCGCGCTATTTCTCGCCCGTCCCGCGCCATATCGTCGCCGTCACCGGCACCAATGGCAAGACCTCGACCGTCGAGATGACCCGCCAGATCTGGCGCATGGCGGGCGAGCGCGCCGCCAGCATCGGCACGCTCGGCGTGACCACGCCCGACGAAAGCGTGTCGACCGGGCTCACCACGCCCGATATCGTCACCTTCCTGTCGAACATGAACGGCCTCGCCCGCGAAGGCGTCACACATGTCGCTTACGAGGCGTCGAGCCATGGCCTTTCGCAGTTTCGTAACGAAGGCCTCCCGGTCGAGGCGGCCGCCTTCACCAATTTCAGCCGCGACCATCTCGATTACCATGCCGACATGGACGATTATTTCGCGGCCAAGATGCGGCTCTTCGACGAAGTGGTTGCCGACGATGCGACCGCCGTCATCTGGCTCGGCCCCGAAGGGGAGGGCTGGAACCGCCGCGCGCTCGACCATGCGCAGCAACGCGGGCTCAAGGTTATGACCGTCGGTGACCAGGGCGAACATATCCGCCTCGTCTCGCGCGAAGCCACCCAGCTCGGCCAGGTGCTGGGAATCGAATACGACGGCAGCGAGCGCAGGATTACCCTGCCGCTGATCGGTGCCTACCAGGCATCCAACGCGCTCTGCGCTGCCGGGCTCGCACTGGCGACGGGCGTCGAACCCGCGCTCGTCTGGGATGCGGTGGCGCGGCTCCAGCCGGTTCGCGGGCGGCTGGAACGCGCTGTCATCTCGCCGACCGGTGCGCCCGTGTACATCGACTATGCGCACACGCCCGACGCCCTGACTGCCGCGATCAAGGCGCTCGATTCGCACGTCTCCGGCAAACTCATCACGGTGTTCGGCGCCGGCGGCGACCGCGATCACGGCAAGCGCAAGGCGATGGGTGAGGCTGCGGCGCAGGCCAGCGACCTCGTGATCGTCACCGACGACAACCCCCGCGGCGAAACGCCTGCGGATATCCGCGCTGCCGTGCTTGAGGGCGCGCCGAATGCGCGCGAAATAGGCGACCGGCGCGAGGCCATTCTCGCCGCCATCACGCAGGCCGGGCCCGACGATATCGTGCTGATCGCGGGCAAGGGTCACGAACAGGGTCAGATCATCGGATCGGGAGAAAACATGCGCGTCCTTCCCTTCGACGACGTGGAAGTCGCCCGCGAATGTGCCGCGCAAATCGCGCGAGACCGCGCATGACCGCCGCGATCCTGCGTCATCCCGCCTATGTCGAATGGCCCGCCGATCCGCGTGACCGGCTGCCGCTGACGCTGTGGAATTCGGCAGACATTGCCGAGGCTGTCGGCGGCGTGGCAAGCGCCGAGTTCCAGGTTGCAGGCGTCGAAATGGACAGCCGCGACGTCGTCGAAGGCGATCTGTTCGTCGCGCTCAAGGGCGAGGCGATGGATGGCCATCGCTTCATCGACAAGGCGTTCGAAAACGGCGCTGCAGCCTGCATCGTCGACCGCCCGGTCGACTATCCGCACATCCTTGTCGACGATACCAACGCCGCGCTCGCACTGCTGGCACGCGCCGCGCGCAGCCGGACCGATGCCACGATCATCGGCGTCACCGGATCGGTCGGCAAAACGGGTGTGAAGGAAGCGATTTTCGCCAGTCTCGAACGGGCCAGCCGCGGCGCCGCGCACCGTTCTACCAGGAGCTATAACAACCACGTCGGTGTCCCGCTCAGCCTCGCCAGGATGCCCGCGCGCAGCCGCTTCGGCATCTTCGAAATGGGGATGAACCACGCTGGCGAAATCGCCGGTCTGACGGCGCAGGTCCGCCCGCATGTGGCGGTCATAACCACGATCGCGCCTGCCCATATCGAAAATCTCGGCAGCATGGAGGCGATCGCCGCCGCCAAGGCAGAGATTTTCGGCGGGCTCGAACCGGGCGGCACTGCGGTCATTCCCGCAGACGGCGACCACGCCGGACAGTTGCGCACGGCCGCGCTGGACGTCGGGGCCAAGGTCGTCAGCTTCGGCCGCTCCGTCGGGGCGGACATGCGCCTGCTCGATGCCATTCCCAGCGCCAATGGCGGCAGCCTGGTGACCTGCGAATTCGCAACCGGGCGGTTGTGCTTTACCGTGGCGGAGCCGGGGGACCATTGGGTCATGAATGCGCTCGCGGTCATGGCGGCAGTGCTCGCCGCCGGCGGAGATCTGGCCGCCGCGGGCCTTGCGCTCGGCGACATGGGCGGGCTCAAGGGCCGCGGTGCGCGCCACGGCCTCGACGTTCCCGGTGGCAAGGCCATGCTGATCGACGAAAGCTACAATGCGAACCCGGCCAGCATGCGCGCCACGCTTGCCCAGCTTGGCCAGACCCCGTCCAGCCGTCGCATCGCCGTCCTCGGCGCGATGAAGGAACTGGGCGATTTCGGTCCCGGGTTCCATGCCGCATTGTCCGAACCGCTGGTGACCGCCGATGTCGACTTTGCCGTACTGGTCGGCGAAGAGATGCGCGCGCTCGCCCGCGAGTTGGGGAAACCTGCCTTCAACTCGCTTGGCAAGCCGCTCGAGTGGGAGCATTGCAGCACCGCTGACGAGGCGATCGTCCTGCTCGAAGATTATGGCATCGTCGCGGGTGATGCCGTTCTCGTGAAGGGATCAAATTCGGTCGGTCTCGGCCGTCTCGTGGATCACTTCACCCGCACCAGTTAGGAGCCTGCGCGGCCCGATGCTTTATCTGCTCGCCGAGTATCTGAATTTCGAAGGTGTCTGGAACCTGGTGCGCTACCAGACGGCGCGCGCCGGCGCGACGCTGCTCACGGCGCTGCTCATCGGCCTGCTGATCGGGCCGCGGTTCATCGACCTCTTGCGCGTGCGGCAGGGCAAGGGCCAGCCGATCCGCACCGACGGCCCGCAGACGCATCTTGCCAAGGTCGGCACGCCGACGATGGGCGGCCTGCTCATCCTCGCCAGCCTGTTCATTGCGCTGATCCTGTGGATGGATCTGCGCAATCCGTTCGTCTGGGCCTGTCTCGCGGTAACCGCGGGGTTCGGCCTGATCGGCTTCCTCGACGATTACGACAAGGTGTCGAAGGCGAGCCACAAGGGCGTATCGGGCAAGGTGCGGCTGCTGTTCGAATTCATCGTCGCGGGCGTGGCGAGCTGGATCATCGTCAGCCAGATCAACACCTTCCTCTATGTGCCCTTCATCAACAATTTCGGCATCGAGCTCGGGCCGCTCTATTTCGTCTTCGCCGCCATCGTGATCGTCGGCGCGGGCAATGCGGTCAATCTGACCGACGGCCTCGACGGGCTGGCGACGATGCCGGTGATTATCGCGGCGGGCACCTTTGCCCTGATTGCCTATCTGGTCGGCCGCGTCGACTATTCCGAATATCTCGGCATCCCGCATGTGGAGGGGGCAGGGGAACTCGCCATATTCTGCGCCGCCATCATGGGGGCGGGGCTTGCCTTCCTCTGGTTCAACGCACCGCCCGCCGCGGTCTTCATGGGCGACACCGGATCGCTGGCGCTGGGCGGCGCACTCGGCGCCATTGCCGTCGCGACGCATCACGAGGTCGTGCTGGCAATCGTCGGCGGCCTGTTCGTGTTCGAGGCGCTGTCCGTCATCATCCAGGTCTTCTGGTTCAAGCGAACCGGCAAACGGGTTTTCCGCATGGCCCCCGTCCACCACCACTTCGAACAGCTTGGCTGGTCGGAAAGCAAGGTCGTGATCCGTTTCTGGATCGTCGCGATCGTGCTCGCACTGCTCGGTCTGGCCACGCTCAAGCTCAGATGATCACCTCGCCCGCCTGGAAGGACAAGAAATACGCGGTGCTCGGCCTCGCGCGGTCCGGCCGGGCGACGGTCGAGGCGCTGCTGGCGGCCGGCGCGGACGTGCTGGTGTGGGACGACCGTGCCGAGGCGCGCGAACCCTTTGCCGGTCGCTGCGCCATCGGCGATCCGCTGGAGGCGGACCTCTCCGGTTATGCAGGCGTGGTCGTCAGCCCCGGCGTCCCGCTCAACACCCATCCCATCAAGCCCCATGCCGACAGCTTCGGCGTGCCGGTGATCGGCGATATCGAACTCTTCGCGGGTCCACCACATCCTCAAGACCGCGGGCGTCCCCACCACCATGGGCGGCAACATCGGCCTGCCGATTTTGGAGCAGGATCCGTTGCCGGAAGGCGGCGTCTATGTGCTGGAGCTGTCAAGCTACCAGATCGACCTGACCTATTCGCTCGACTGCGACGTGGCGGTGCTGCTCAACATCACGCCGGACCACCTCGATCGGTATGAGAGTTTCGAGGCTTACGCGGCGAGCAAGGCGCGGTTGTTCGCGATGCAACGAGGAAATTGGGCGATAGTAGGGCTAGACGATCCAACTTCTAAAGCGATTGCTGACGAACGCGGTATGCCGCTCACCCGTATTTCTGGCAGGCAGCTGCCAAAGTCGCTGCGTCGAGTGCCAACGCTCCAGGGGCCCCATAACTGGCAGAATATTGCGGCAGCGCTCGAAGCTTGTCGCGAAGTTGGGATAAATCTTCCCAAAATCGAAGCAGCTATCAAAACCTACCCCGGCCTCCCGCATCGCATGGAGCGGGTCGCGGAGATCGGCGGGGTGGCTTTCGTAAACGACAGCAAGGGCACCAACACCGCCGCCTCCGCACCCGCACTCGCCGCATTCGACAACATCCACTGGATACTCGGCGGGCTCGCCAAGGAGCCCGGGCTGGGCGAATGCGAGGCTGAACTGGGCCATGTGAAAGCCGCCTACACGATCGGCAAGGCCGGGCGCGACTTCGCGGCGCTTCTCGACGGTCGCGTGCCGGTCACGCCCTGCGACACGCTCGATCGCGCCGTGACTCGCGCCGCAAGTCGCGCCGCTCGCGGCGACACCGTGCTCCTGTCTCCCGCCTGCGCCAGCTTCGACCAGTATCGCGATTTCGAGGCCCGCGGCGACCATTTCCGCGAACTCGTCGAGGCCCTCAAATGAACTCGATGCAGCCCTTCGTCCCCGGTGTCCGGCGCAAACCGGCGCACATGCCGAACCGCAGAATGTCGCGCTGGAGCGAGATCAAGATCTGGTGGCGTGAAATCGACCGGCCACTGGTCGGGATGGTCCTGCTGCTGATGGTGCTCGGCACGATTGCCGTCGCCGCCGCCAGCCCGGCGAGCGCCAATCGGCTCTCGACCTCGGCCACGACGCTCGATCCTCTCTATTTCTTCTACCGTCACCTCGGCTGGCAGGCGGTCGCGCTCTGCGTGATGTTCGGCGTGTCGATGCTCACGCGCGAGAACGCCCGCCGACTGGCGCTCCTGGTCGGTGCAGGGATGCTCGGCCTCCTCTTTCTCGTCCCTTTCATCGGTGTCGAAATCAATGGTGCCCGGCGCTGGATCTGGCTGGGCATGCAATTCCAGCCTTCGGAATTCCTCAAACCGGCCTTTGCCGTGGCGCTGGCCTGGATCCTGTCATGGCGCATGCGTGACCCGAACCTTCCGGTTCTCGGCATTTCGACCGGACTGACCGGTCTTATCTTCATCCTCCTGATGTTGCAGCCGAATTTTGGAGAAGCCATTCTCTTTGCCGGCATGTGGCTGGTCATGATCCTGCTCGCCGGAATCCCGGTCAAACGACTTGGCGCCGTGCTCGGGATCGGCATTGCGGCGCTGACCGCGACCTACTTCCTCTACGACAATGCGCGCCACCGCATCGATTCATTCTTCGGCGGCGGCACGGCCTATGACCAGGTCGACCTGGCAAGCCGCACGATCCTTTCCGGCGGTTGGACCGGCGCGGGCTATGGTCTGGGCATCCGAAAGATGAGCCTGCCAGAGGCGCACACCGACTACATCTTCTCGGTGATTGGCGAGGAATTCGGCCTGATTGCCTGCGCCTTCATCGTGTTGGTCTATCTCGCCATCGTCGCGCGGGTCCTGATGCGGCTGGTCGACGAAGAAGATATTTTCGCCATGTTGGCGGGCACGGGCCTTGTCGCCCTGCTCGGCGGTCAGGCCTTCATCAACATCATGGTCAATCTGCAGCTGTTCCCGTCGAAGGGCATGACGCTGCCGCTCGTCAGCTATGGCGGTTCGTCGACAATCGCGGTGTGCTTCCTTGTCGGATTGCTGATTGCGATTACCCGCCGCAATCCATTCCTCAAAGGCAAGACGCAGGGGCTTGGCGACCTGTTCGGTTTCGGGCAGGCCGATCCGATGATCGAAAAAGCTCACCGTCCGGCGCGCGAGATATCGTCGTGACCGCGTCGAACCGGCATTATGTCCTTGCCGCGGGTGGAACTGGCGGTCACTTGCTGCCTGCGTTTGCACTTGCAGAGGAGCTGGAGCGGCGTGGCCATCACATAGCGCTCATCACGGATGCGCGCGGCGCCGAGATCCCTGGCAAGCCGGATTCCATGCCTGCGCATGTCATTCCGGCAGGCCGTTTCGGCAAGAATCCGCTTCATTGGCTCAAGGGTATGAAGGCGGTCGCCGAGGGGCGGCGCATGGCATTGCGCTTGTTCGAGACATTCGAGCCAAGTGCGGTCGTCGGCTTCGGCGGCTATCCGTCGCTGCCGGCAATCCTGGCCTCGACTTCAGCGAAAATTCCCACCATCGTTCACGAGCAGAACGCCGTTTTGGGCCGGGTCAACCGCCTGCTAGCGGGCCAGGTTCAGGCGATCGCGACTGCCTATCCTGACGTTCGACGCATGAAGCCGAAACTGCAGGACAAAGTTCATCTCGTCGGCAATCCGGTTCGCGCGTCGGTGCTGTCGCTGCGCGATGAACCGTTTCCGGCTTATGGCGAGGATGGCCTGTTGCGCGTCATGGTCACCGGCGGCAGTCAGGGTGCCCGCGTCCTTTCCGAAGTCGTGCCCGACGGGCTCGCCATGTTGCCTCCAGCGATCCGGCAGCGCCTGCAAGTGACCCAGCAATGCCGCGCCGAAGATCTCGAACCGGTCCGTGAGCGCTATCGCAGCCATGGCATTCCCGCCGAACTGGGCACCTATTTCGAGGATATGGCGACGCGGCTTGCCGATGCGCATCTCTTTATCGGTCGCGCGGGGGCATCGACGATAGCGGAACTGACTGCAGTCGGCCGCCCTGCCATCCTCATCCCCCTGCCCATTGCGACCGACGACCACCAAGCCGCAAACACGCGCGAGATGGTGAAGACAGGCGGCGCGCGGATGATCCGACAGGAACGGTTCGAGGCCAAAGAACTCGCCAAGCAAATCCGTGTGCTTGCCGAAGACCCGCAAGGAAGATCTGGCCGACCTGGTCGAGAGTTTTGGCGGAGCGGACATGATGGACGTGATCCGCGTAGGCGGAAACAATGCGCGCGGCGCAACCCAGGGCTTGGCCGCGGGTCAATCGATCCGGGATCTCACTCGGGAGAGCGGACAATGAAAGGCGTTTCGACCGATATCGGAGTGATCCATTTCGTCGGCATCGGGGGCATTGGCATGTCCGGCATTGCCGAGGTGATGAACAATCTCGGTTATACAGTGCAGGGCAGTGACCTGAACGAAAGCGCCGTAGTCGAGCGTCTGCGCTCGCAGGGCATCGCCGTGAAAATCGGTCACGAAAAAGAGCATGTCGACGGTGCGGCCGTTGTCGTAACCTCGACGGCGGTGAAGCGGACAAACCCCGAAGTCGCCCATGCGCTGGAAAATCGTATCCCGGTCGTCCGCCGGGCCGAAATGCTTGCCGAATTGATGCGGCTGAAATCGACTGTCGCAGTTGCTGGAACGCACGGCAAAACCACCACGACGAGCATGATAGCGAGCCTGCTCGACCACGGGAATATCGACCCGACAGTCATCAATGGCGGGATTATCGAGCAATACGGCTCCAACGCCAGGCTGGGCGACAGCGAATGGATGGTCGTGGAGGCAGACGAAAGCGACGGCAGCTTCCTGAGATTGGACGGGACCATAGCCGTCGTGACCAACATCGATCCCGAACATCTCGATCACTATGGCGATTTTGAAGGGGTGAAGGACGCTTTCGTCGAGTTCATCCACAATGTGCCCTTCTACGGTGCGGCGGTGCTGTGCATCGATCATCCCGAGGTGCAGGCCGTGATCGGCAAGGTGCGCGACCGGCGCGTGGTAACCTATGGGTTTTCGCTCCAGGCCGATATTTGCGGCATCAATGTCCGGCCGCACGAAGGCGGCAACGTGTTCGATGTGATTGTCCGCCAGCGCGGGGAGGAGGATCGCCGCATCGAAGGCGTGATGCTGCCCATGCCCGGCAGGCACAATGTGCAGAATGCGCTCGCTGCGATTGCCGTGGCGATCGAAATGGGGTGTCCGGACAGCGTCATTACCAGCGGATTTGCGGCGTTTGGCGGCGTCCGTCGGCGCTTCACCAAGGTTGGCGAAGTCGGTGGCGTGAAGATCATCGACGATTATGGCCATCATCCAGTGGAAATTCGCGCAGTGCTCTCAGCCGCGCGCGAGGCGTCGCAGGGCCGCGTTATCGCGGTGGTACAGCCGCATCGTTACACCCGTCTGCGTGATCTGATGGAAGACTTCCAGGGGGCGTTCAACGAGGCGGATGCCGTTTACGTCACCCCGGTCTACGCAGCCGGCGAAGATCCGATCGACGGTATCGACGCATTAACGCTCGTCGAGGGGTTGAAGTCGCGTGGGCACCGCGCCGCCACGACTGTGTCCGACCGAGAGGATCTGGCTCGGCAACTTGCGAATGAAGCAGGTGAAGGCGACCTGGTCGTTTGCCTCGGTGCGGGTGACATCACGAAATGGGCAGCGGGCCTGGCGGACGCCATCGCGCAGGAGCGCGGGGTCTGATGGACCAGCCTGACGACGTGCCGAACTGGGATAGCGGGATGGCACCCGACTGCGCCGTCGAAGGCGGCGTGATAGCGCCCGTCTCGACCGACGAACTTCGGGGGACGTTGACGCCCGACGCACCCTTGGCGAAGCATGTCTGGTTCAAGACCGGCGGCAAGGCGGACTGGTTATACGAGCCCGCAGACAGTGATGATCTGCGGGAGTTCCTCCGCCGCCTCGCCGGCGACCTGCCGGTCATGGCGCTTGGTCTGGGGTCAAACCTGATCGTGCGCGATGGCGGCGTTCCGGGGGTGGTGGTGAAGCTCGGCAAGGCGTTTGCCAAGGTCGAGATCATGGCCGACAATCTGGTTGCATGTGGCGGCGGCGCGCATGGCATACTGGTTGCGTCAGCGGCGCGAGACGCCGGCATTGCCGGTTTGGAGTTCATGCGCGGAATTCCCGGGACCGTAGGCGGTTTTGTGAGAATGAACGGTGGCGCCTATGGCCGCGAAGTTAGCGATGTACTCGTAGACTGCGACGTCGTCATGCCTGGCGGCGAATGCCACACGATGCCGGCGAGCGACTTGCAATATACCTACCGTCACTCGGCACTTCCACCTGGCGCAATCGTCGTTGGCGCCAGATTTCGTGGAACGCCTGGCGACCCGAGCGCGATCGGTGCCGAGATGGACCGGATCGCAGCGGCCCGCGAAACGTCGCAGCCATTGAGGACGAAGACTGGCGGATCGACCTTCAAGAATCCGCCCGGCGACAAGGCTTGGCAGCTGGTCGATGCTGCCGGGTGTCGCGGGCTTGAAATGGGCGGCGCTCAGGTGAGCGAGAAACACACGAATTTCCTGATCAATACCGGAAGCGCGACGAGCGCCGATATCGAAGGTCTAGGCGAGGAAGTGAAGCGCCGTGTCTATGCGAATTCGGGGATCATGTTGGAGTGGGAAATCCAGCGTGTCGGACGGCCTTGAGGAACTGAGATGACCGATCTCGCCAAACTGCATGTTGCTGTCCTGATGGGTGGCTGGGCCAACGAGCGGCCGGTATCGCTGATGTCTGGCGAAGGGGTTGCGAAAGCACTGGAAGAACGCGGCCATCGCGTGACGCGGATCGATATGGACAGGCAGGTCGCGGCACGGATCGCTGAGGCCGCCCCTAATATCGTTTTCAATGCCTTGCACGGCGTGCCGGGAGAGGACGGGAGCGTTCAGGGCATGCTCGACCTGATGGGAATCCCCTATACGCATTCCGGTCTCGCCACCTCGGTCATCGCGATCGACAAGCAATTGACCAAACAGGCGCTCGTGCCGCACGGCATTCCCATGCCAGGCGGGCGGATCGTCAGGAGCGCGGACGTATTCGAACGCGATCCACTGCCACGCCCCTTTGTGCTCAAGCCAGTCAACGAAGGCAGTTCGGTGGGCGTGGCGATCGTGACCGAAGACGGCAATTACGGCAATCCGATTTCACGAGATGCCGAAGGTCCGTGGCAGGATTTCGAGACCCTGCTTGCCGAGCCCTACATCAAGGGTCGCGAAATGACCGCAGCCGTGGTCGATTTTTCCGATGGGCCCCGCGCACTTGCGGTAACCGAACTCAAGCCCAAGAGCGGTTTCTACGATTTCGACGCCAAATATACCGATGGCATGACCGATCATGTCTGTCCGGCGGATATTCCCGAGCATATTCGTGACCTGTGCCTCGATATCGCATTGAAGTCGCATGCGGTCCTCGGCTGTCGCGGCACGAGCCGCACCGACTTTCGCTGGGATGAAGAGCAGGGCGAAGACGGTTTGTTCGTCCTCGAAACGAACACGCAGCCTGGAATGACGCCTCTAAGTCTCGTGCCAGAGCAAGCGCGTTATGTCGGCCTCGAGTACGGCGATCTGGTGGAAACGATTATCGATGCCGGACTGAAGCACCATTCGAAACGGGATGACGATGCCGAAGGTTAGGCGCAATCCGACTGGCGTGCGACGTTCCGCCGCGGTCAAGAATCGCAACCAGAAAGTGCGCGTTGCCAGAAAACGGACATCCGGCGTTTTCGACAGTCTAATGGCCGCTCTCCCCTTCACCGAAGAGCAATGGCACAAGTTCTTTCTCTATGTGATTGTCGCAATTGGCCTTCTTGTCGCCTGGACAGTTGCAAGTTTTGCCGGTGTTCCGGAATTGGCGCGGACCGAGCTGGCGAAATCTGCCAGCCGCGCCGGATTCGAAGTCCGAACGGTCCGGATAACCGGCGTCGAACGGATGAACGAGCAAGTCATATACCAGCGCGTACTCGGCCAGCAGGATCGGCCGATGCCACTGGTCGAGCTCGACACAATTCGCGACAACCTGCTCGAATTGCCTTGGGTGAAAGATGCGCGGGTATCGCGCCAGCTGCCCGACATGCTTCGTATCGACATCGTCGAGCGTGAGCCTCATGCCGTCGTTCAGAAAGCTGATCGCCTGATCCTTGTCGACAGCCAAGGGCACGAGCTCGAGCCAATTTCGAAGGAGAAAGCGGGGAGCTTGTTGCTGGTGAGCGGGCCGGGTGCGCAGAAGCAAGTAGGAGAGCTCGGTGACCTTCTCGACGCCGCCCCGGCACTCAAGCCGCAGGTTGCGGCAGCAGAATGGGTCGGCAATCGGCGCTGGAACCTTACCTTCAAGACCGGCCAGATGCTTGCGCTTCCGGAGGGAGACCAGGGACCGGCGGCACTGATCCGATTTGCCGAGATGGATGGGCGAAACCGGCTGATCGGCGGGAAGGCAGTTGCGATCGACATGCGGGTGCCGGATCGCGCCTATTTGCGCTGCGAGGACGGACCTTGCCCACGCAGCATGACGATGGGGAGCGCTCAATAGTGTCCGCCACCCCGCTGCCGCGGATCGTCAAGGTATTCGGCTCGGTGAATATCGGGTCATTCCGGATTTCATCGATGGTCATGGGCCAATCCGAATCCGGTGAGCTGATCATTCTAGGTTCTTCGCATCGTGCCAGCGAAGGCATCAAGCGCGGTTACGTCACCGATATGCGCGCGGCGACACATGCCATCCGGACAGCCATCGAAAAAGCGGAAGCGAATGCCAATACGACCGTATCGAGCGTATGGGTTGGCTGTGCAGGCGCGGGCCTTTCCAGCAAGATCGCGAGCGTCGAGATCGGTGTCGGCGGGAGGCGCATCGACGAAGACGACATCGAACACCTGCTCTACGCGGCGCGCGATCACATCCAGCCCGATGGGCGCATGGTGTTACATGCCCAACCCGCGCATTACACGCTCGACGGGGCGCACGGAATTGCCAATCCGATCGGTCTTCACGCCGAAACGCTTGGCGTCGACATCCATGTCACTCTGGCAGAGGGTGCGCCGGTCAGAAACCTGATCGAAGCGGTCCAGACCGGACATTTCGATGTCGAGAATGTCGTCGCAAGCCCGCTTGCCTCCGCCCACGCATGTCTTACCCAGGAAGAACGCGATTTGGGGGTGGCGCTGGTCGAAATCGGCGCGCAGGTCACCAACGTCTCGGTCCACGCTGCCGGCATGCTCCTGGGGCTGAAATCCATTCCCGTCGGATCGAACGACATTACCGACGCAATCGCATCGTCTCTCGGCATTCGACGGAGCCAAGCCGAGAGATTGAAATGCGTGTCGGGCTCGGCGATCGCGACGCCCAGCGATCATAAGGAAATGATCCCGGTGAGCGCTCCCGGAGAAGAGCCTGGCGGACGACTAGCCCGGGGCGCGGACGAGCAAAATCGCATTCCTCGCGCCGAATTGGTGTCGATCGTAACCGACGGCTTGAGCACGATGACTGCGGAAATCGCGAAGGGCCTGAAAGGTATGGGGTTCGCAGGTTCCTCTGGCCAAGTCGTGCTCACTGGCGGCGGAGCGGAACTGCATGGGATCGCGGAATACATGCAAGCTGCGATCGGACGCCCCGTACGGATTGGCAAGCCACCCAATCTTCGAGGACTGCCAGAGGCGCACGCGACACCGAGCTTCGCGACGCTTGTCGGCCTGTGCCTTTACGCGGCGGAGGGTCCGATCGACATCCGTTCTGTCGGGCCTCGATATCAACCATCCCGGCGATATCGTGGGGTCGGTCTGGTGAACCGTGTCATTCAGGCGGTACGTGAATATTTCTGACCTTGTTACCGTCGGTAAATCGTTCATCTACCCTTGTGGATAACGGGATTTACCCTTTGCACACGCGATTCGCTTTGTGCCAAACATACAACAAGCCATATCCGGCCAGAATTCTACCTCGGGGAAAGCCCAAATGAGCATCAATATCGGACCCGCCTCCAGCGACGACCTGCGTCCCAAGATCATGGTGATCGGCGTCGGCGGTGCGGGTGGCAATGCCATTGCGAATATGATGGAAGCGCAAATCGAAGGCGTCGATTTCATCGTTGCCAATACCGATGCGCAGGCCTTGTCCAGCTCTGCTGCCGAAAAGCGCATTCAACTTGGGCCCGACATCACGGGTGGCCTGGGTGCCGGTGCCCGTCCCGAAGTCGGTAAGGCCGCGGCAGAAGAGACAGTCGAGGACATTGAGGACGCGCTCGATGGTTGCAACATGGTATTCATCGCGGCCGGGATGGGCGGCGGAACTGGAACGGGTGCTGCACCGGTCATTGCCGAGGCTGCACGCAAGAAGGGCGTCCTTACGGTCGGAGTCGTGACCAAGCCATTCTTGTTCGAGGGAACGCGCCGGATGCGGGCTGCCGAGGCTGGCATCGAGGAGCTTCAGAAGCACGTCGATACGCTGATCGTCATTCCGAACCAGAACCTTTTTCTTGTCGCGAAAGCAGAAACCACCTTCAAGGAAGCGTTCATGCTTGCGGACGAGGTCCTGCAACAGGGTGTGCGGTCGATCACCGATCTCATGGTCATGCCCGGCCTCATCAATCTCGACTTTGCCGACGTGCGCAGCGTGATGAGCGAGATGGGCAAGGCAATGATGGGCACGGGCGAGGGTGAAGGCGACAATCGCGCGCTCGAAGCCGCGGAACGCGCAATCGCCAACCCGCTGCTTGACGGCGTGTCGATGGCGGGCGCCAAGGGCGTCATCATTTCGATAATCGGCGGCGAAGACATGAAGCTGCTCGAAGTTGATGAAGCGGCCAATCATATCCGCGAACTGGTCGATGAAGATGCGAACATCATCTGGGGTTCGGCATTCAACCCCGACCTCGATGGCAAGATTCGCGTGTCGGTCGTCGCCACCGGCATCGACGGCACCGGGCAAACCGCAAGCAGTATGCCGCGCAGCTTTTCGATGTCCGAGGCGCGCGCGCCGCAACGCCCGGTGTTCGACCTCTCCGAAGATAGTGAGGCGAGTGAGACGCAGTCTGCGCCCGATCGCTCTCGCGATGCCGATCCGATGCCTGAGCCTGCGTATGACAGCGAACAGGAAAGAGATCCCTTTACCGAAGCGCAGGAGAGAGAACCGGTGCGTTCAGCCGGACTATCTCCGGCCAGCATGAATGATTATGCCGATGAGGAAGAAGAAGATGTCGACGACATTGTCGATCCTCTGGCCGGCATGCGTACCGCAGAAAACGAGCGGTTCGATCGATATGAAGACGAAGGCAGTGCGCCGGCACCGGCAGATGATCGCGCTTTCGGTAATGCGAGCGACCGCGATCAGCGATGGACCGATGAAGGCGATACGAACGCTCGGCCGCCGCTGAACTTATCGGATCCGGTAGGCGACGATCAGGACGAATTGCAGCTCGGATCGGAGCAGGTGGCCGAAGACGTAAGTCCCCTGGCCGCAAAGCCCGCTCGCAAACGCCCACTTTTCGGGGGTTCGGAGGCCGGCTCGTCGCAGTCTGAAGGTCGGAGTCGCAGCGAGGGCGATGCTACAGCGGCAAGGAGTTCGGCGCCTGCTCAGGGTAGCACGTTATTCGAACGCATGGCGAACCTCTCTCGCAACACGCCCGCTTCACCCGCGCCCAAGGCGAACAAGATCGAGGAAGAGGTCGAAGACGATGACGACAATAGCGCGCTCAACATTCCACGTTTCCTCGGTCGCCAGAACAACCAGTAGGGCAAGGCGCGACTGAGCGCTCGTAGCTACCAAAGACAGGAAACGGACCCCTGCGTCGCTAATCTGCTATGCAGGGGCAGATTATGAAGACATTTGTCCGCGCAAATAGCCTGTTAAGTGCCAGCCTCCTGGGTGTAATCGTTGTTGGAACATGTGGAGGTGCTGCTGCGCAGGAAGTAGTCCAGCGCCTGCCGTCTCCCGCATCGCAACAGCTTTCATCCGCGCTTCAACGTCTAGCTAGGAATGATGGCGACGTTGACGCGATGCTCGATGCCGGCGAAGCGGCGCTCGAGCTCAATGACATACCGGCGGCTATCGGCTTTTTCGGTCGTGCCAAAGACATGTCTCCTGGCAACAGTCGGGTCTCACTGGGTCTTGCTCGCGCCTACACCTTGTCGCGCCGCCCGGTGGAGGCCCTGCGTTATTTCGCCGAGGCGGAGCGGGCTGGGGTGGCTCCAGTGCGAATGGCAGCCGACCGCGCGAAGGCTTTCGATCTGGTTGGTGACGCTGCCACGGCACAGCAGCTTTATCGGATTGCGTTGGGAAGCAGCGACAATGGCGAGGTGCGGCGAAATCTCGCATTGAGTCTGGCTATTTCGGGCAATCGGCAACAATTCGAAGATACGTTGCGGCCACTGCTCGATACCGGTGATCTCGCGGCGTTTCGGACGCGAGCGTTCGGTCTGGCAATCCTTGGAGATTCAGAAGAAGCCGTCGGAATCGCACAGCAAATGATGTCGCCGCAGATCGCCAATCGCGTCGCCCCGTACCTTCGATATATGGAGCGTTTGACTCCAGCGCAGCAGGCAGCAGCCGGCATCCTTGGGATATTCCCGCAGAGCGCGGCGATCGGTCAGGATGATGCTCAGATCGCGGCTTATTCTCCGCAACAACCTACGCGAATTCAGGGGGCAGCCGGGGCAGCGGAAACCACGCAGCTTTCGCGACCAGTTACCAGTTCTACGCCGGCAGTCGCACAACAAGCTGATGCGGCGGCAGGAATTTCGCCGACCTCGCCACTCGTATCGCGCAGCGCGCGGCCGACCGATCCCAGAATACCTGCGGGCGAGCCTGTCCCCAGTGGGCAAGGACAGCACGTAGTCGTCGTTTCGAAGACGGATGCCGCGGCCGAACCCATGGCGAGACGCGCGCCTGCACCTGTCGCGCCGCCGCCGCTATCCGCACCTGCACCGTCGATCTCGTCAACCGTCAGCGAATTGCCGCCTTTGGCTGCGGGTGCGCCGAAGACTTCGGCTTCCGAGCCGCCGATGCCGGTGCGGACAATTCCGTCATCAAGTGCCGTTAGTTCCAAACCTTCAGCTTCTAATGTCTCCCTACCGACGCGATTGGTCCTTCCTGAGGAACCGCCATCTGCGGGCGCGCCATCGCAAACCCTGCCAGTGCGCAGCGTAGCCGACGCGTTCGCTACATTCGATTTGTCGCAGACATCGGGATCTAGTGTTTCGGCGCAACAAGGTGCGGTGGACATCACCAAGATTGAGGTGCCACGCGAGCGAAATGAGCCTGTATCTCCGCCTCCGACGCTGGCCCATCCCGCTCGTCATTGGGTACAAGTTGCTACGGGCAAGGACATCTCGGCGCTTGCTTTTGACTGGCGCCGGATTGCGCGCAAGGCCGATAAGTTGCTGGATGGAAAAGGACCTTTCACGACCCCATGGGTCGAGGCCAATCGACTGTTGGCCGGTCCCTATGACACGGCAAGCGCCGCGCGACTGGTGGTGAATCAGTTGAAGGAAAATGGCATCGACTCCTTTACCTTCACCAGCGACGCAGGACAGGAAATCGCGCCGCTCGATTGAATGGTGCGCGACGGCTAGAGCGAGCTTGTTCACAGGGTTTGCACAGACCGATTGCGTTCTCCCCAACACCGTCGTGCGGTGCGATTGCCAAATCGCCTGGCGGTTCGCCACACACCACGTCATGGCTTGGACGGGATTGAACTGATGCGCGTCGTGGATGCGCAATCGTTAGCGGAAAATGACGCGGCACCGTTGGAGATGCTTGCGGCGCTATTTCAGGCGCGAGGTTGGCCATGCGATGTCTCGCAGGAAGAACTCTGCGGCGAGATTCAGGGCAGCTGGGCGAACTACCAGTTGCGAGGTGTCTGGCGGGAAGAGGACCTGGTCCTGCAGATCCTCTGTTTGCCCGACATCCGGGTGAGCGAGGCCAAGCGCGCAGCAGCGCAGGATTTGGTCATGCTCGTCAACGAGCAGTTGTGGCTCGGACATTTCGACATCTGGTCCAATGGAGGTGTGCTTCTTTACCGCAACGGCACGATGCTCGGGGACGAAGGACTATTGAGCCTGGATCAAGCGCAGGCACTGGTCGAAATAGCGGTACAGGAATGCGATCGGTTTTACCCGGCATTCCAGTTCGTGCTGTGGGGCGACAAGTCCCCTCGCGAAGCCTTGGCGGCAGCGATGGTTGATGCCGCAGGCGAGGCGTAAGGCCGGGCGCCTTCGCCTAGGCAACGATCCTTGGCCAGAGTGTTCGGTTTTGCTTGAAATCCCTCGCTTGGCGCCCGATATTGCCAAGGCAGGCGGACAGATCTGTGTCCGCGCTAGGGAGAAATGAAACATGGCCGATTGGAACGACACCGACCAGAGGCAGGGCTTCTCGTCCGTGCCGCGCGCTGGCGACGCCGTTACTCGCCGTGACACGTTTGATGCGGGGCTGCGGTCCCACATGCTGTCGATTTACAACATGATGGCATCAGGCGTGCTGTTGACCGGCATCGTGGCGCTGCTTTTCGTCAACACGCCGCTGTTCGATGCTGCTTATCAAGTCGTCCAGACGCCCTATGGTCGAGCAATCGAGCCGACCATGCTGGGCTGGATCATCTCGCTCGCCCCGCTGGCGTTCATTCTCGTCCTGAGCTTTGGCGGAGTTCAGCGGTTTAGCAAGACTGCGTTGCAGGCGCTTTTCTGGGGTTTTGCCGTGCTGTTCGGCATGTCCATGTCGACCATCTTTGCGACGTACACAGGCGAGTCGATTGCAACCGCGTTTTTCGCATCTGCGGCCGCTTTTGCCGGCCTGAGCCTCTACGGTTATACAACCAAGCGCGACATTTCGGGCTGGGGTAGCTTTCTCTTGATGGGCCTCATCGGCATCATCGTGGCAATGCTCCTGAACTACTTTTTCTTCCAGTCGGGTGTGATGGGGTTAGTCATTAACATTCTCGGCGTACTAATTTTTGCGGGGTTCACGGCATACGATACCCAACGGTTGAAGAATGAATATTCGATCGTCCGCGGGACCGAATACGCGGGCAAGGCCATCGTGATGGGCGCGCTCAGCCTTTATCTGGATTTCATCAATCTTTTCATGTTCCTGCTGCAATTTCTCGGCAGCCGCGAGTAATCGCCAGCCGCTTGTCGCAGCAGCGACTCGCTTTATCGTGCCCGGGGCGCCTTGCGCGCTCCGGGCATTTTCTTTGGCGAGAGGATGCCCTAGGGATCGCGCTTCATGTTCCGTCAATCAGGGGGCGGTCAAAGTGAGTGCCAGATTTCGAGGAGGGCCCGCGAGCTATGAGCCGCGTTTCGACCAAAATAATTCGTATCACAGCCATCTCAGCAACCGTGGCGACATTGGCCGCCTGTACGACGCCGCCCCCACCGCCACCGCCCCCTCCGCCGCCACCTCCACCGGTGGTCATTCCGCCGAAGCCAATACCGCCGATGGGTGCTGTCGCGACGATGGCAATTCCGATGGTAGCGCCCGATGGTATTCGGCAGACGGTGAATGCGCGGCTCTCAACTGCGCAGACCACCTGGAACCTCCGGTCTGCGCTCAACGTAGCCGCTTTGAACTGCCTCGACATGGAACACACCGGGATGGTCGCCAATTATGGATCGTTCCTGGAACGCAACGAGAAGCAGCTATCCGACACTAACAAGGCCGTTCTTGCAGAATTTCGTGATCGGTACGGTTCGGAATTCCGCAACGAACAGGACCACTACATGACCAAGGTGTATAACTACTACGCCTTGCCCCCTGCGATGGACAATTTTTGCGATGTGTCGTTTGCAGTAAGTCAGGAGGCCTTGCTGGTGGCACCTGGCGACCTCGCCAGCTTCGCTGCACGTACGCTGCCGCGGATCGAGAGCGTATTCGAGGATTTCTTCCGGGCTTTCGAGCAGTATCGCACCGACCTTGCTGCTTGGAATGCCCAATATGGCCCGCCTGGATCGGCAACCACCATGGTTGCGACCTATAGTGGCAATACGAGCCAAGCGCTGCCGACGCCTTCTTACCAGCCGACGACGTCGCCCACAACGGTCCCGCCGTCTTCAGCGGTCGCCTCGACCGTCCAGCAAACGACACCTGCGCCTTCGGCGGTGCCTGCCGAGCCGAGGATTGTTTTGCCAGCCACAAGTTCACCGACGAATACGACGGGGGTCGCTGCAGCAACATCTTCGGCATCTCCTCCCGTGGTGATTTCCGGCGAAGATACGCGCAACGTCGCGACGCCGACACCAACGGTGAACGACGAGGCTGTGGTTTTTGTTGCCGGGACCAACCCAGATGCCGTCGGTCAGACGTCGGACAGCGGAGTGGTTTTTCAGTCCGGTGAAATCGTCCAGCAGCAGGAGCCGTCGGCAGACGACGCAGAGGAGCCTGACGCGCAGTAAGTAGCGGATAGAATGCAGAGGGCGGGCAGTTCTGCCGCCCTCTGCACATTTTTCGAAACTGCCGTGATGATCGACTTAGATACTTGCGCTAGTCAATCGCTTCCTATTGCGCTCGCTTGAGTTGGACGGCCAGGCCGCCCGCTGGCGCGAGGCGTACGGTATAGCTATCGCCTTTTCGGATCGTGAGCGTCTCATAGGCAATCTGATGTCGTGCGTCCGTTTCGTAAGTGGCATCTGGTCCATCTTTCCAGATTTTCGCCGTGTATTTGGCACCCTCGTCGAGATAATCGAAGTTGAGCGTCACGTTGCGCGCTGTGGCATCATTGACGCCCCCGACATACCAGTCCTCGCTATTTCGATCCTTGCGCGCAAAAATCGCGTAGTCGCCGATCTCTCCTGCAATCAGGTGGCTTTCCGCCCAATCGGCGGGAACCTGCTTGATGAATTCGAGCTCTCGAGGATGTGCGGCCAAGCTTTCAGGGAAGTCCGCTGCCATCTGGATCGGAGAGTAAAGTGCGAGATATAGACCGAGCTGTTTTGCAAGAGTGGACGACATCGGTTGTTCGTTGTCGCCTACCAGTCCGAGAACGCCGGGGGTGAAGTCCATCGGTCCTGACAGCATCCGCGTGTAGACCAGAGTCGGTTCATGGTCGGGACCGTTGCCGTATTTCGCCCAAGCGTTGTATTCCTGCCCTCTTGCGCCTTCGCGGCTGACCCAATTCGGATAGGTGCGACGAAGGCCGGTATCCTTCACCGGCTCGTGAGGATTTACCGCGACCTTGTTCCTTGCCGCTTCCTGCACGACCTTGAGGTGATGCTGGACCTGGCGCTGGCCATCGTGCCATTCGAAAATTTCTTCGCCGCACGGATCAGCGATGTCGGCATTGCA
>QFNA01000204.1 GCA_003248395.1 Citromicrobium sp. | reverse complement strand
AGCGTCGCCAGCGACGGGATGATCTGCATCCGGCCGCGGTTCGAGCCGAAGTTCGACTCCATCCCCCAGACCGCCAGCACGATCTCGCGCGGGACGCCGTAGCGGCCCTCGATCGCGGCGAGCGTGCCGGCGTGGCGGGCCAGCATCTGCCGCCCCGTCGCCACCCGCACGTCCGAGACCGCGCCGTCGAGATAGAGCCAGACCGGGCGCGAGAACTCGGCCTGCTTGCGGTCCAGCCGGATCACCTCGGGGTTGTAGCGGGCGATGGACATGGCCCGGTCATAGGTCGCGGGGGTGATCCCCTGCGACAGCGCGCGGGGGCGGAAGTCGTTGACCCACTTGCGGAAACCGGCCTCGGTGCCGGCGTCGGTCGCGGGGATCGGGGCGACGGTCTGGGCGCCGCCGCCGCTGCCAATCACCATCTGCTGCCCTCGCCGTGTTATGGTTTTGCTTGGGCGAATCCTAACCGCGCGCCCGCGCGGCTGGCAACCCGTCGCGCGCGCGCCCTGCCCCGCCGCTGGCCGTTTGGATCACCCCCGTGGGGCGTCGTCCTCGGGATAAAGCGGCTCCATCTGGGCGACGATCACGCTGGGATCTCGTCGCCGCCCTTCAGCCGGTCCTCGAGGCTGCCGTACCCCTGCACCTCGAGCGGCGCGAGGTCGGCCTGCTTGAGGATCGCCACCGTCTCGCGCACCGCCTCGGCCTGGTCCTTGCCGGCGGCATAGCAGATCAGCGCAGCGCCCGTGGCGCCCTTGGGCAGGCCGTCGCCCGCCTTGCGCCCGACCTCGACAAGCAGCGTGTAGACCTGTTGTGCCATCCCGCGCCCCCTGCGATGTTGCCCGCCGTCATGGCAACGGGGATGGGACATGAGCCGAAGTTTGGCAAGGGTCGAGGCGGCGCTGGCGGCAGCCGAGCTGCCCGTCCGGGTGATCGAAGCCGGCGCCTGCCGCACCGCCGAGGAGGCCGCGGCCGCGGTCGGCTGCGCCGTGGACCAGATCGCCAAGTCGATCATCTTCCGCGGCGAGGACACGGGCCATGTCGTGCTGTTCCTCACCGCCGGCGGCAACCGGGTCGATCCGGCCAAGGCGTCCGCGGTCGCCGGGCAGCGGCTGGGCAAGGCCGACGCCGCGCTGATCCGGGCCGAGACGGGGTTTGCGATCGGCGGGGTGGCGCCGGTCGGGCACCTCGGCCCGGTCGAGGCCTACTGGGACCCGCGCCTGTCCGAGTTCGACACCGTCTGGGCCGCCGCCGGCACGCCCCGCCACGTCTTT
>QFNA01000044.1 GCA_003248395.1 Citromicrobium sp. | reverse complement strand
GGTGATCTGATGTACACATACGACCAATACGATCAGGCGATGGTGGATGCCCGCGTGGAAGAGTTCCGCGACCAGGCGCGACGCCGCCTCGAAGGGAAGTTGACCGAGGCGCAGTTCACGCCCTTGCGCCTTAAGAACGGTCTCTACCTGCAGCTTCACGCATACATGCTGCGCGTGGCGATCCCCTACGGCACGCTGAACAGCCGACAGATGCACGCGCTTGCGGATATCGCCGACAAATACGACCGTGGCTATGGCCATTTCACGACGCGGCAGAACATCCAGTATAACTGGATCAGGCTCGAAGATGCAGCGGACATCCTGGCCGATCTGGCCAAGGTGGAAATGCATGCCATCCAGACGAGCGGCAATTGCATTCGCAATATCTCCTCCGACCATTTTGCAGGAGCGGCGGCAGACGAGTTGGTCGATCCGCGCCCGTATGCCGAAATTCTCCGCCAGTGGTCGAGCTTCCACCCGGAATTCAATTACCTGCCGCGCAAATTCAAGATCGCCGTTATCGCCAGCGATATTGATCGTGCAGCCATGCGGTTGCACGATATCGGTATCCAGATCGTGCAGAATGATGCGGGCGAATTGGGTGCAGCCTTCTATGTCGGTGGCGGCATGGGCCGCACGCCGATGGTCGCACATTGCATCAACGAGTTCGTGCCGCTCGACCGGCTCGTCACCTACGCCGAGGCGTGCCTGCGCGTGTATAATCGCCACGGGCGCCGCGACAACAAGTTCAAGGCGCGGATCAAGATCCTGGTTCACGAAATGGGCGCCGAGGAATATACACGGCAGGTCGAAGAGGAATTCGCACTGCTGCTGGAGCAGGGTGTAGAGCCGCCCTTGGCCGAAATCGAACGGATCAAGACCTTTTTTCAGGACCCGCTGTTTGAACAGGGCGCGAGCGAGACCATCGATCGCGCCGATCCCGATTTCGCCCTGTGGGTGGATCGCAATACGGTCGCTCACAAGCAGGCCGGCTATGTGTCCGCCGTCATAAGCTTGAAGCCGGTCGGCGGCATTCCTGGCGACGCGACGGCAGAGCAGATGCGCCTGATGGGCGATCTGGCCAAGGATTACAGTTTCGACGAGCTGCGCGTGATGCATACGCAGAACATAGTGTTGCCGCATGTGCGCAAGGCCGATCTGCATGCGTTGTGGACGGCGCTAGACGAAGCAGGTCTGGGCGCACCGAACCTCGACACGATCGAGGATATCATCGCCTGTCCCGGGCTCGATTATTGCAGCCTCGCCAACGCGCGATCGATCCCCGTCGCGCAAAAGATTGCCGAACGCTTTGCAGGTAATGGGAAAACCGCGACGCTGGGTCAGCTCAAGTTGAAGATTTCGGGCTGCATAAACGCCTGTGGTCATCACCACGCTGGGCACATCGGCATTCTCGGCGTCGATCGGAAGGGTGTCGAAAATTATCAGCTTCTGCTGGGTGGCAGCGAGGCGGAAGATGTCAGCCTCGCCAAGATCACCGGCCCCGGTTTTGACGAAGACGGCATCGTCGATGCTGTCGAGACCGTGACCGGCGTCTACGAGCGCGAGCGCGAGGATGGCGAGCGCTTCCTCGATACCTATCGCCGCATTGGCATGAACCCCTTCAAGGAGGCGCTCTATGGCTGAGATGCTGCGCTATCGCGACGACGAGCCGGTCGATCATCCGGCGGTCACGGTGGATTCCTTCCTCGATCAATCGAATGCGAATGCCGTGCGCATCGAACCTGGCGACGATGCCCGCGAATTGTTGCCTCATCTGGACCGGCTCATGTTGGTCGAGGTGAACTTTCCGGCCTTCGGCGACGGGCGCGGCTATTCGTCGGCGCGCATCTTGCGCGAAGCTGGCTATGCTGGCGAACTGCGCGCCGTCGGCGATGTGCTGGTCGATCAGATCGCCTACATGCGGCGTTGCGGTTTTGATGCTTTCGAGCCTGAGCAGCAGTTGGACAAGGACGACGTCGACGCCGCATTCGCGCGCTGGCCCGAAATCTATCAGCCCGCCGCCGATGATCGCACGCCGATCTGGACCAAGCGCCACGCATGAACGAAGTGCGCGCCATCGACCGGCTCGACACGAAGCCACGCTTTTCCGAGCAGGATGCCATTCGGCTGAACCGGATGTTTCGGGGAAGCGAGACCAAGGAATGGCTGCGCGCGGTCATCGAGGAATCGCTGGTCGGAGACATGGCTGTCGTGTCGAGCTTCGGTGCGGAAAGCGCCGTGCTGTTGCATCTGGTTTCTGCGATCGATCCAGCCATCCCCGTCCTGTTTCTCGAGACGGGCAAGCATTTTCCCGAAACGCTGGCCTATCGCGACGAGTTGGGTGAGCGGTTCGGGTTGAATCTCATCAATCTCTACCCTGATCTTTCCGAACTCGAACAGAGGGACGAGACCGGGTTGCGGTGGTCCTACGATCCCGATGGGTGCTGCGATTTGCGCAAGGTGCGGCCATTGGAAAAAGCCTTGGCACGGTACGATGCGAGTTTCACCGGTCGAAAGGCTTTCCAGTCGTCGACACGGGCCAATCTGCCCCGATTTGAACTGGACGGTTCGGACGCGCAGGGGCGGTTGAAGATCAACCCGCTGATCGACTGGGATGCAGCGCGGATCGCCGCCTATTTCGAGGAACATGATCTGCCGCGTCATCCGCTGATCGAGCGCGGCTTTGCGTCGATCGGCTGTTCTCCTTGCACGCGTCCGGTGGCCGAGGGCGAAGATCCGCGTGCCGGACGCTGGGCCGGGTGGGACAAGGTCGAATGCGGCCTTCACAAGCCGGGTGAGGAGCCTTTCCTCTAGTTCTCTAGAGCCAGCCCGCTTCGCGATACCATTCGACCGTCGACTTGAGGCCCTCCTGACTTTCGATCCGCGGGGTCCATACCTCTTGCGGAACCTTGCGATCAAATCGCGCGACCCAGTTGGGATGCGCCATGTAGCCGACGCGGTCCGGGGTGAGCCGCGCCTTGTCGCCGCGCAACAGGCGATCAGCTCTGGCTGCAATCTCCATCATCGGTCTGGGCAGGTGCGGCGCAAAGACGCGTCGTCCCACCGCGCCGCCGATGGCCCGGGCTAGTTCGTCGTGCGACCAGCCACCCTCGCGTCCGTCGTCGGGCTCGAAAAGGCGATGCCGCACCAAATTGGCAGGCGCATCGACAAGTGCGAGCAGCAGACGTGCCAGGTCCTCGACATGTATGATCGAGCTGGCTCCGCGCGGCGGCAGGGGGATGACGCCGTGGCGGGCCGAGCGGAACATCTCGAAATAATCGACGTCGCGCGGTCCATAGACGCCGGGTGGACGGACGATCGTCCAGTCGAGCCCACTTTGCTCGACCAGTGCTTCCGCCTGCGCTTTCGACGCGCCATAGGCTGACAATGCGGGTTCGCGTGCCGACAGCGATGAAACGAAAATAAGGCGCCGCGATTGAGCGTCCTGCGCTGCGTCGAGCAGTAACCGTGTGCCCTCGACGTTCGCGGCCGAAAACTCGGCGACGTCGTGTGAACTGGTGAGGCCTGCAACGTGGATGATTGCGCTGGCCCCCTCGCACAGCTGCGTCAGCGAGTCGGCATCGGACAGACTTCCTTCAATCCACTCGACCGATTCCCGCCTGGCTTGCGGGCGGCGCGTCAATGCTTTTACCGGAACGCTCTCAGCCTGCGCCAAGTCTAGAATTGCCCGGCCGACGAAACCGGTCGCGCCGGTGAGTGCGATGGTCATGCGCGCACCATATGGTCGCGGTGAACCACCGCCGCGCGCGGCGCATAGCCGAGCTTTTCGGCTTGTTCGTCTTGCTTGAGGCCCAATATCGCCCGGCATTCGCTGGCCGAATACTCCACCAGCCCCTGGCCCAGACGCTCTCCCTTCGCGCCATGGATCGCGACGAGATCGCCGCGCAGGAACTCGCCCTCTATCTCGGAGATGCCCGCAGCTAGCAGGCTCGCCCCCTTTGCAAGCGCTTCGGTGCACCCCTCGTCGACTGTGACCACGCCAGCGGGAGCGAGGCGACCTGACAGCCATGCCCGGCGCGCGCTTTCCCCGCCCCGCGGCAGAAACAGCGTGCCCCTTGCTTTGCCCAACGCGGTGGTGATGGGCGCGTGATGCGTGCCGTTGATGATGGCAAGCGCGATGCCGGCCCGTTCGGCGATGCGCGCGGCCTGCAATTTGGCAAGCATGCCGCCCGAGCCAATGCCTGACGACGACCCGTCCGTAGCCATCGCAAGGATTTCGGGCGTCACACCATCGACGCGTTCGATCAGGACCGATCCGCTCTCCTGCGGATCGCGATCGTAGAGCCCGTCGACGTCGGAAAGGAGCAGCACCGCATCAGCCTGCGCTGCTTGCGCGACCCGCGCTGCGAGCCGATCGTTGTCGCCGAAACGGATTTCCTCGGTGGCCACGCTGTCGTTTTCATTGACGATGGGTATCGCGCCGGTCTCGATCAGGCGGGCGAGGGTGGCCGAAGCATTCAGATAGCGCCGCCGATCTTCCAGATCGCCGATGGTGACCAGCATTTGCGCAGCGATCACCCCGTGCGGGTCGAAGGCATCGGACCAAAGTCTGGCCAGCTCCACTTGCCCGACGCTGGCCGAAGCCTGCGCATCGGCAAGACTTCCCCGTCCGCCCCGCGGCAGGCCAAGCCTGGCCGCTCCAAGCGCGATCGCTCCCGACGACACCACGATGATTTCACAGCCGTTCTGTCGCAAACCGGCGATTTCATCGGCGAGACTGGCAAGCCATTCACGGCGCGCAACGCCTCGCTCGACCAGCAGGGCAGAGCCAACCTTTACCACCAGCCTGCGGCATTGCGCAATTTCTGACAGGGCGGTTATGGTCATGGATCAGATGGGCGACCAGTCGCTGGCGTCCTCCGCCTCGGTATCCTCTACCTCTGCGGCGTTGGTTTCGGTCGCCGTTCGGTCTGGCAGGTAACCCAGGACTGCGTCGAGCAATTCTTCGATGCCTTTCCCGGTCGCGCCCGAAATCGAGAAAACCTTGTCTGCGCCCGCAGCCAGAAGCTCTTCCGAAAATGCCTCTCCGAGCTCTTCATCTGCCAGATCGAGCTTGTTGAGGGCGACCAGTTGAGGCTTTTCGGCGAGGTCTTCGCCATAGGCCTCGAGTTCGCCATTCACCGTCCGATAGGCTTCGGCCGGATCCTGACCGGCGATGTCGATCAAATGGATCAACACGCGGCAGCGTTCGATATGCCCGAGGAACCGGTCGCCGATCCCCGCGCCTTCCGCCGCGCCTTCGATCAGCCCGGGGATATCCGCCAGTACGAATTCGCGGTCCTTGTGCCGCACCACGCCGAGTTTGGGGACCAGCGTCGTAAACGCGTAATGGCCCACCTTGGCCTTCGCGTTTGTAACCTGGTTTATGAAGGTGGATTTGCCCGCGTTGGGAAGACCGAGCAATCCGACATCGGCAAGCAGCTTGAGCCTGAGCCAGACCCACATTTCCTCGCCAGCTTCGCCCGGCTGGTGCTGGCGCGGGGCGCGATTGGTACTGGATTTATAGCTTGCGTTGCCGCGCCCGCCCAAGCCGCCCTCGAGGAAGACGACTTCCTGTCCGATTTCCGTAAAATCGGCGAGTACGTCCTCCTTGTCCTCGGACAGGACCTGTGTGCCGACGGGCACATCGATGACAAGGTCGGGGGCACCGGCGCCAGTACGATCCTTACCCATGCCGTGCTGACCGCGCTGCGCCTTGAAATGCTGCGCGTAGCGAAAGTCGATCAGCGTGTTGAGTCCCTGGACCGCCCGAAAGACGATATCGCCGCCCTTGCCGCCATTTCCGCCGTCGGGGCCGCCATATTCAATGTATTTTTCGCGCCGGAAACTGACCGCTCCCGGGCCGCCCGCGCCGGATTTCAGATAGATCTTGGCCTGGTCGAGAAAGTGCATCGCTGCGCCCTAATCGTTTTACCGCAACTTGGCGAGCATATGCGTTGGCGCATGCAATGATCGCTCGCATGTCGTGTTGTGTGCCATTAGCGGTTTCGGATGGAGACGCATGACAGATGATATCCTTTGACGAAGCATTGGCGATGATCGAGCAATCGACTGCGCGGACAGATGTTGTCCGGTCAGCTTTGGGCGACGCCGCGGGAATGACTCTCGCCGCACCGGTGATCGCTCGCATCGATGCTCCCCGCTGCGATGTCTCGGCGATGGATGGATACGCCCTTCGCGCTGAGGACCTCCGCGAATTGCCCGCGCGGCTCGATGTCGTCGGAACGTCGTATCCCGGTATGGACGAACTGCCCGAAGTTGCCCGCGGGCAATGCGCCAGAATATTTACAGGAGCGCCACTCCCCGTGGCCTGCGACAGGATCGCCATCCAGGAAAACGTCCGGCGCGAAGGCGAGATTGCGATCATTGCCGAGCCTACCCGTGGCCCCGATTTCATTCGCAGGCGCGGCGCCGATTTTCGCGAAGGCGAGGAACTTCTCCCCGAGGGTCATGTGCTCGGGCCGCGCAGCCTGGTCACCGCGGCGGGGGGCGACTGTTCCAACTTGACGGTTCATGCGCGACCGAAGATTGTTATCTTGGGCACGGGCGACGAACTCGTTGCTCCGGGCATTGCCCGCCAGAATGCGCGAGCCGTACCGCAAAGCATTTCGGTCGGGCTCGCGGCAGCAATCGGGGCATGGGGCGGCGAATGCCTCCGCGCCGAAACCTTGCCGGACGATCTCGATAGTTTGGTTGCGGCCGCGCAACGGGCGGTAAGCGATGCCGATCTCGTGGTTGTCACCGGCGGCGCCTCTGTCGGAGAGCGCGATTTCGCCAAGGCGATGTTCGAACCAGCCGGGCTCGAGCTGATGTTTTCGAAAGTCGCGATGAAGCCGGGTAAACCGGTGTGGCTCGGCAAGGTAGGCAGCGCGCTGGTCATGGGTCTCCCCGGAAATCCCACGTCGGCCATGGTGACAGCGAGGCTTTTGCTTGCACCGCTGCTGAGGGTCATATCCGGCGGCGAAGCGAACGACGCGCTACGCTGGCATGCTGGCCGCCTGTCGCAACCGTTACCCGCGACTGGTGACCGAGAGACTTTCATTCGTGCGGCGCACGATGGCGATGGCATTCGTCCGCTCGCCTATCAGGACAGCGGGGCGCAACTGACCCTTGCGCAGGCGGACCTGCTCGTTCGCTGCCCGGCAGGCATGAGCGAACGGGCCATCGGCGAGACGGTGGAAATTATCGATTTCTAGGTCGATCAGCCGCCGGTCACACTCATGTGGCGGGCGACCGCCGGACGATTTGCCGCGATATCGAACCGGTGGCGTTCGGGCTTCCCCGCGACCAGCGCGTCGAGTGCATCCTGCACACTCCGTTCGCCGCCGGCGCGTAGAAGATCGCGCAGCTCGACTTTCTGGTCATGGCCGAGGCAGCCGTAGACGGTGCCGGTGGCCGTCACCCGGATGCGATTGCAACCGGCGCAGAAATTGTTGGTGAGCGGCGTGATCATGCCGAGGCGCAGGCCGAGTTCGGCAATCTCGTAAACCCGCGCTGGGCCCCCTGTGCCCGTGATCACCGGAATGACGGTGAAGCGCGATTGGAGATCGCGCATGACGCCATCGAGCGGCAGATAGCGATCGGTGCGATCTTCTTCGACATTGCCGAGCGGCATGGTTTCGATCAGCGTAAGGTCGTGTCCGCGATCCGCGCACCAATGCATCATCGGCTCGATCTCATGATCGTTTCGACCTTTCATCGCGACCATGTTGATCTTCACCGACATTCCCGCATCTGACGCGGCATCGATACCGTCGATAACGGACGACAGGCGGTCGCGCCGAGTGATTGCAGCGAAATTACTGGGGTCGAGGCTGTCGAGGCTGACGTTGATCCGCCGAATGCCGCTCTGTGCCAGCGATCCTGCCATATTGGCGAGCTGCGTGGCATTGGTGGTCATCGTAAGTTCGTCGAGACCATGGCCGATCCGGCGACCCAGCGTGGCGACGAGGTCGAGAATGTCGCGGCGGACCAGCGGCTCTCCGCCCGTCAGCCGAATTCGCCTGACGCCGCGCGCGATGAAAATATCGGAGAGGCGCTCGATTTCCTCGAACGACAGCACTTCGGATCGCGGAAGGAACTGCATGCGCTCGGCCATGCAATACCGGCACCGCAAGTCGCACCTGTCGGTGACCGACATGCGGACATAGCTAATCTGGCGGCCGAAGCTGTCGATGATTGGGGCGCGTGCGCTCATCCTGCGATGACAAGTGTGCCCGATCCCTCGCAAGTCAAGCTGTTTGCAGGAAAATCGCGTGCGGGGAAGATGGTGCCGGCTGCAGGAGTCGAACCCGCGACCTGATGATTACAAATCAACTGCTCTACCAACTGAGCTAAGCCGGCCCGTGATCGGGTGTGCGCCTTTGCGATAAATTCCACGCTGCGTCCAGTCCGATTGCACTCCAATTGTTACCACCCTAACGCGGGCGGCATGGATCTGGGCGAAATCATTGGCGAAACCTGGCGCGAACTGGCCGACGAACGGGGGAGCGGTACTCCGGCCAGCTATATCCCCGCGCTGGCAGAAGTCGATCCGCGCAGTTTCGGGATCGCCATCGCAACGCCCGACGGGCAGGTCTTTTGCGCAGGCGATGCGGATCGGGAATTTTCGATCCAGTCGATTTCGAAAGTCTTCGTTCTCGCCCTCGCTCTCGAACGCGAAGGGGCGGCGCTGTGGGATGCCGTCGGCAGAGAGCCGTCGGGCAATGCGTTCAACTCGATCGTCCAGCTTGAGCGTGAGAAGGGGATTCCGCGCAACCCGTTCATCAACGCCGGCGCGATCGTCACGACCGATCGCTTCATTGGCGACACCACGCCGGATGGCGCGGTGGAAGACCTGCTCGGCCGATTGCGCCGGATGGCGCGCGATGCCAGCATCGATTTCGACGCCGAGGTCGCCAAATCGGAAAGCGAGACCGGATCACGCAACCGCTCGCTTGCATATTTCCTGCAGGATTTCGGGAGGCTCCTGAACCCGGTCGAAGACGTGCTGTCGGTCTACTTTCGACAGTGTGCGCTTTCCATGAGCTGTCGGCAATTGGCCGAAGCCGCGCTATTCCTCGCGTTCGACGGCACCGATCCCGTCAGTGGGCAGGTGATGTGCTCGGCCAGCCGGGCGCGCAGGATCAATGCGCTAATGCTCATGTGCGGGCACTATGATGCATCGGGGCAGTTCGCGTTCGAAGTCGGGTTTCCCGGAAAATCGGGCGTCGGCGGAGGCATTCTCGCCAGCGTGCCGGGCAGGGCGGCGATCGCAGTCTGGTCGCCCGGTCTCGGGCGCTCGGGCACCAGCCTGCTTGGTGCCAAGGCGCTCGCACGGATTGGTCTGAGAACGGGCTGGTCAGTCTTTGGCGGGGCGACGAGCCAGGCCTAGACCGCGCCGAACGTCCAGCCTTCTGTCACGGCTACGGCAGGGGTCAGGTCCGCAGGCGTCCATCTGGCTGGATCGTGGGCAACGTGACGCAACCATGCTGCGGAAAGCAAGGCATCGGAAGAATGATCATCGACGGGGCCACGCCGATCGACCGGCGGCGAACCGATGGTGACGAGCGCGTGGTTCAGCTGTTCGTAGCTGCGCATTTTTGCGCGCCCGGCGCTTCGTCCCGCTTCGCACGCGGCCAGCGAGGTGTAGATTTCGACGATCACTGACCCGCTGTCGGGGAGCGGATCGATAGGCCAGACAGGCAGATGATCACGCAGGCGATGCAGCATACGCATGCCAGTCAGGCTGGATTTGCCGACCTGGGCTGCGCCGACGAGATTGAAATTGGAGTAGGGCTTGCACCCCATTGCGGCCTGCGCGTGCTCGGTCACACGAAACCGGCCACGGCCATGCTCGGCCCCGTCACATCGAAAGTGCGTCCCTGTCCTGTCGCCGACCCGGAAATAATCCTCGAAGTCCGGATGAGCGACGAAGTGGTTCGCGCCGAGGTTGGGTTCGTCATGGCAGATACTGTCGATCAGCGACCACAAGGCAGGCGCGTCCGGCAATGAGATATCGCTGCCGGGAAAAAAAGCTCCGCAATCGGCGTGGGGCAGCGCGATGCCGAGGTCGATTCCTACCAGGGTCTCCTGGGGCAAGTCGTCGCGCAGGACATTGAGCACATCCTCGCGGCTCCAGCCGCGCCCGCGGGGCACCAGCACCGGCGGGCCGCCGCGCGCGTCGGCCAGCGCCATTGCTATGCCTTTTTGTCTTTTCCCTTTCGCGCCGGACCAGTCGATAGCGAGGAAATGTGCGAACCTACCCGCGTGCACGCCTGAGCCTGTCCCAATATTCGATCCGTTTTTTCACCTCGCGCTCAAAACCGCGGTCGACCGGAGCATAATAGAGTTGCGGCTCCATCTCGTCGGGCCAGTAATTATCGCCCGAAAAGCCGTCCACCGCATCGTGATCGTAGTGGTAACCGGAACCGTATCCGATGTCTTTCATCAACTTGGTCGGTGCGTTGAGGATGTTCTGCGGCGGCATCAGGCTGCCGGTTTCCTTCGCGCTTTTGAACGACGATTTTTGCGCCTTGTATACGGCATTGGATTTGGGCGCGGTGGCGAGATAGGTGCACGCCTGGACCAGCGCGAGTTCGCCTTCAGGACTGCCGAGAAATTCATACGCATCCCTGGCCGCCATGCATTGCACCAGTGCCTGAGGATCGGCCATGCCGATGTCTTCTACCGCCATGCGGACCAGTCGACGGGCGAGGAACCGCGGCTCCTCACCGGCAGTCAGCATGCGGGCGAAATAATAAAGGCTGGCCTGCACGTCGCTTCCGCGCACGGCCTTGTGGAGCGCCGAAATCAGATTGTAGTGCCCCTCGCGATCCTTGTCGTACACTGCGACCCGGCGCTGAAGGAACTGGCCGAGCGCGGCGGGATCGAGCGGCTCCTCGATCTTGGCGTTGTAAAGCGTTTCGGCCTGGTTGAGCAAGAAGCGGCCGTCGCCATCGGCGCTGGCAACCAGGGCATCGCGCGCTTCGGGTGTCAGCGGCAGCGGGCCTTCGAGCTCTTCGGCTCGATCGAGCAGATTGCCGAGTGCCTCGCGATCAAGCCGTTGGAGGATCAGCACCTGCGCGCGGCTAAGCAGGGCGGCATTCAGTGCGAAGCTCGGATTTTCCGTCGTCGCGCCGACCAGCGTGACTGTCCCTCGCTCGACGAAAGGGAGGAAGCCATCCTGCTGCGCGCGGTTGAAGCGATGGATTTCGTCCACGAACAGTAGGGTACGCTGTCCCGCTTCGGCGGCCCTGTCGGCGGTGGCGAAAGCCTTTTTGAGATCGGCGACGCCGCTGAATACCGCGCTCACGCTTTCGAAACGCATGCCGACGCTGTCGGCGAGCAGGCGCGCGATCGTCGTCTTGCCAGTACCGGGTGGGCCCCAAAGGATCATGCTTGAGAGCTTTCCCGCAGCTACCATGCGGCCGATGGCTCCCTTCGGTCCGGTAAGGTGATCCTGCCCGATAACGGCTTCGAGAGTGTCAGGCCGTAAACGATCGGCCAGAGGTGCATCCTCGCGCGGCTGATCGGGGGAGGTTGACGCAGTTGAGACGGTACTGGGGAATAGATCGGCCATGGCTCCTATCTAGGCGGTAGCGCTAGAAAATTCACCGCATGTCTTGAATCGCCCAAATTACGATATATCTTAGAGCCATCTTAGATATGACGAAGGAGAATGGGCAATGAGAAATCACTGTCACAATCGATCCCGCCGCAAGGCGCGCGCATTCGCCGCAATGATGGGTGGGTCGCGCGGGTGGGACGCGTTCGGCGCAGACGGGCCGTTCGGCCCTGGCGGCCCGTTTGGTGCAGGCGGATCACATCGCGGACGCGGCAAGCGTCGCCGCATGTTCGGTTCGGGCGAGCTGCGTCTTGTCTTGCTCAAGCTGATCGCTGACGACCAGCGGCACGGATACGAGTTGATCAAGGCGATCGGCGAGATGACCGGCGGCAGCTACGAACCGAGCCCCGGCACGATCTATCCGACGCTTTCCTTATTGGAAGACGAAGGAGCCATCGCCGAAGCCACCGGTGAAGACGTGCGCAAGGCTTACGAAGCAACCGAAGCCGGACGTCGCGAACTTGCCGAGCGGAGCGACGAGGTCGAGGCGTTGATCGCACGGCTGGAGGCGAGGGGTAAGGAACGTGCCAGCTACGCGACGCCGGAGATGTTCCGCGCGGTCGGCAATCTGGCCAATGTCCTGAAAAACCGCGCACGCTCTGGCCGGCTGGACGAAGAAACGGTACGCGAAATCGTCGATCTCGTCGATGAACTCGCGAAGAAAGTGGAACGACTTTGAATATTGCAAGCAAGGCCAGCGTGCCGACCGAAAACGGCGCAAAGTACACGAAGCAATTGTGCAAGCACTGGGCGCATAATCTGGCGGTCGAGGAGGGCGAGGTGGCGAGCACGGTCACCTTCCCAGCCTCGGGTAAGAGCGGCGAATGGTCGGGGGAGGCAGTGCTCTCCCTCGAACCGGGACCGCAAGCGCTCGAATGCCGTATCGAGGCGAGCGAGCCGGGACAGCTCGCTGCACTCAAGCCGGTCGTAGAGCGGCACCTCGATCGCTTTGCGTTTCGTGAGGCACCGCTGGCTTTCGACTGGCAAGACGAGGAGGCTTAACAGTCGCGCATTCGAGTCATCTTGCGTCCCGCGCAGCGAGTATTATTCTGCTGCGCGGGTACGCTTTTTTGGGGAGGGTGTGAAGCATGGCGATCGAGGACAAGAATACGCCTGTCCATGTCTGGATTGTGGGCGGGCTTTCACTGCTGTGGAATGCATTCGGCTGCTATATCTACTCTATGACGATGATGCGCGACCCGGCGTTGATGGCGCAAAGCCCGCCTGAGGTGCGCGATGCCATCCTGGCAGCTCCAGCATGGGCGAATGGCGCCTGGGCGCTGGGCGTATGGGCGGCCCTTCTCGGATCGATCTTGATCCTGTTGCGTCGCGGAGCGGCATTCTACGCCTTCGTCGCGTCGCTGATTGGCCTTGCTGGCACGGCGCGGCGTCTTGCGCTGAGTCAGCCTTTCGATCCTCTTTGCGCGTGAAGGCGCAGGTAGGTGTCGACGACAGCCTGATTTATCGCGTCCCAGGAATAGGCTGCGGCCGCCTTTTCACCGGCGTCACCATGCTTGCGGCGGAGGGAATCGTTCGTGCAATAGGCGGCCAGGGCCTCTGCGAATGCGCCGGTATCGCCAGGCTTCACGAGCCGACCTGTCACGCCGTCCACCACCAGGCTCGCTGCACCCGTGGCCCCGGCTGCGACGACCGGGAGTCCGCAAGCCATTGCCTCCAGCGTGACATTGCCGAATGTCTCTGTCACCGACGGATTGAGAAAGACGTCCCCGCTGGCGAGTGCGCGGCCAAGATCGGGCCCGGTCTGGAAACCCACGAAGCTGGCGCCGGGCAAGGTGCGTTCGAACCACCCTCGCGCCGGCCCGTCGCCAATGATGAGCACCTTGTGCGAAACCTGCCGCTTGCGTAGTTCGATGATGGCTTCGGCAAAAACGTCGAGCCCCTTTTCCATCACCAGTCGCCCGAGGAATACGATTGCCACATCCTCGTCGGCCAGCCCGTTGGCGCGGCGCCATTCCATGTCGCGCCTGGATGGATCAAACACGTCTCGATCGACGCCGCGCGACCATATCGAGATGTCGTCGTGCATGCCCTGCGTTTTCAGTTCGTCGATCTGGCTTTGCGAAGGGGCCACAAGCGCGTCGCAGCGATTGTAGAAACGGCGCAGCATCGATTCCACCGCCGGCTCGAGAAAGGCCAGCCCGTAATAGCGCGGATAGGTTTCGAAACGCGTGTGCACGCTGGCGAGGACGGGAATGTCGCGCTGTCGTGCCCATTTCAACGCGCTGTGTGCGGCGGGGTCGGGCGAAGACAGATGGAGAGTGTTCGGCGCGAACTTTGTGAGATCGGTCTCGGCCTTCTGGCCCAACCGCAGTGGTACGCGATATTCTCCGCGGCCTTTCACCGGCATGCGTATATTGGGAATATCGACGAGATCGCCGGTCGCCGGAAAATCGGGCTCGGCCACAACCGGAGAATACACGCGCAGGGCCGCCCCCTGACGCAAGAGATAGTCCGCCAGCCTGTTGAGCGCCTGGTTCGCGCCATCGCGGGTGTAATTATAGTTCCCGCTGAACAGTGCAATGCGAAGATCGGTGACGTCCATCGCCGCGCTCCATAGGCAATGGTCAGGCGCTTGGCGAGCGTGGTTTCAGGGTGTCGCAGCTACGCTTCATCGCTGCATAGCTATTTCGCATTGACTTGCTGCAGTGCAACATTATTGCGGTCCACGGGCCACGCGGTCCCAACGCCGCGCGTGCTCTCTGCGAGGAGAGAATACATGACTGCCGAACCGACGCTCAAGCCTGAGCGCCCATTCTTTTCGTCCGGTCCGACCGCCAAGCACAAGGGCTGGTCTGCCGCCAATCTCAAAACCGAATCACTCGGACGCTCGCATCGTAGCGCCCTTGGCAAATCGCGGCTGAAATACGCCATCGACTTGTCGAAGGAGATGCTCGGCGTGCCCGAGGATTACCTCGTCGGCGTCATGCCCGCCTCGGACACCGGCGCGCTGGAATGCGCGATGTGGACGATGCTGCGCCCCGATCGACCGGCCACCGTCGCGGCGTGGGAAAGCTTCGGCAATGTCTGGATCCAGGATGCGGTCAAGCAGCTCAAGCTGCCCAAACTGACGACGCTCGATGCGGACTACGGCGAAATTCCCGACCTTGTATCGATCCCGCAGGACAATGACGTCGTGTTCACTTGGAACGGCACGACCTCGGGCGCGAAAATCCCGAACACCGACTGGCTTGCCCCTCGCCGTGAAGGCGTGACGATCAACGACGCCACCAGCGCCGTCTTCGCCATGGAGATGGATTGGGCGAAGCTCGATGCCACGACCTACAGCTGGCAGAAAGTTATGGGCTCCGAAGCCCAGCATGGCATGCTGATCCTCAGTCCCAAGGCGGTGCAGCGGATCGAGGATTACGATCCCGAATGGCCGCTCCCCAAACTCTTCCGCCTCAAGAAGGGCGACAAGATCAACATGGGCATTTTCGAAGGCGCGACGATCAACACGCCTTCCATGTTGGCCACCGAAGACTATATCGAAGCGCTCGAATGGGCGCAGGCGATGGGCGGTCGCAAGGCGATGTTCGAACGTGCCGATGCCAATGCGAAAGTCGTCAAGGACTGGATCGAGGCGACGCCCTGGCTACGCAACATGGTCTCCGATCCGGCCAAGCAGACGAACACCGGCGTATGTTTCGTCTTTCAGGGCGACTGGTACGAGAGCCTGTCCGACGAGGATAAGGCGGGCGTTCCCAAGAAGATCGTCAAGCTGCTCGAAGAGCGCGACGTGGGCTACGATTTCAACGGCTATCGCGACGCGCCCCCCAGTTTGCGCATTTGGTGCGGCGGCACGGTCGAGCAGGAAGATCTGAGGCGTCTCCTGCCGTGGATCGAGTGGGCCTACGAGCAGGTCAAGCTCGGCTGATCCGGCTCGCGGCCCGCTGGTTGGGCCGCCGCCATCCCCCAAATATCGAACCGGCAAACCGCCGGGGGAGCGACAGGAATATTCCGTCATGAGCAAACCCAAAGTCCTTATCAGCGACAAGATGGACCCCAACGCCGCGCGTATATTCGAAGAGCGCGGTTGCGACGTCGATGTGAAACCGGGCATGACGCCCGACGAACTCAAGTCCGTGATCGGCGAATATGATGGCCTCGCCATCCGTTCGGCGACCAAGGTTACGCCTGAAATCCTCGACGCGGCAACCAATCTCAAGGTCATCGGGCGCGCTGGCATCGGCGTCGATAATGTCGACATCCCCTATGCCAGTGGCAAGGGCGTGGTGGTGATGAACACGCCCTTCGGCAACTCGATCACGACTGCCGAACACGCCATTGCGATGATCATGGCGCTAGCCCGCCAGATACCCGCCGCCGATCGCCGTACGCAGGCTGGCGAATGGCCGAAGAACGACTTTATGGGCGTCGAGGTGACCGGCAAGACGCTAGGTCTGATTGGCGCGGGCAATATCGGCTCGATCGTGGCGAGCCGCGCTCAGGGCCTGAAGATGAAGGTCATCGCTTTCGATCCGTTCCTGACCGCCGAACGTGCGCTGGAAATCGGGGTGGAGAAAGTCGATCTCGATACCTTGCTCGCGCGTGCCGACTTCATAACCTTGCACACGCCGCTGACCGACGAGACGCGCAACATCCTCAGCCGCGACAATCTTGCCAAAACCAAACCGGGCGTGCAGCGGGCAGGTCGCGGGCGCTGCGCTCGACGTGTTCCAGACCGAGCCCGCCAAGGACAGCCCGCTGTTCGGGAAACCCAACTTCATCTGCACGCCACACCTCGGCGCCAGCACTACCGAGGCGCAGGTCAACGTCGCACTGCAGGTCGCCGAGCAATTGGCGGATTACCTCGTCAACGGCGGCGTCACCAATGCGCTCAACATGCCGTCGCTGAGCGCAGAAGAAGCTCCCAAGCTACGTCCCTACATGAAGCTTGCCGAAAATCTCGGCAGCCTTGTCGGCCAGCTCGCGCATGGCAATCTCACCAAGATCAGTATCGAGCGTGAAGGTGCTGCAGCCGAATTGTCAGGCAAGCCGATCGAAGGTGCCGTGCTCGCCGGCCTGATGCGCCAGTATTCGGACACAGTGAACATGGTGAATGCGCCATACCTCGCCAAGGAACGCGGTCTCGATATCCGCTCGATCCGTCACGAAAAGGAAGGCGCGTACAATACGCTGCTGCGAGTCACTGTGGGCACGGACAGCGGCGATCGTTCGGTGGCAGGAACGCTATTCGGTTCAGACGCTCCGCGCCTTGTCGAAATCTTCGGTGTGCGGATAGAGGCCGAACTCGATGGCCACATGCTCTACATCGTAAACCAGGATGCGCCGGGCTTCATCGGTCGCATCGGTTCGCTGCTGGGTGAAAACGGCATCAATATCGGCACGTTCAACCTCGGTCGCCGCGAGGCCGGAGGTGAAGCGGTGCTGCTGCTGAGCGTCGATGGTCCGATCCCGCACGACGTGGTCGAGCAGGCTTGCGCGCTCGAAGGCGTCAAGACCGTGATGCCACTGGCATTCTGACCGGGCTTGAGGCAGGGGACACGCCGCGATGACACATCCGGATGATCTCCTGCCCGTCGGCCTCGAAGACGCTTTGCCTGCACGCGCGGCCGCCGTGACGCGGACGATGCGACGGGTCCTCGATGCGATGGACAGCCACGGCTATGACCGCGTCCGTCCACCGCTGGTCGAATTCGAACAATCGCTTGCCGGACGCATGGAAGGCGTGGCGACACGCCGCATGGTCCGGTTTACCGATCCCGAGAGCCTGCGCACGCTCGCGCTGCGCAGCGACATGACCGTCCAGATCGGTCGCATCGCGGCGACCAGCCTCGCTGCTGCGCCGCGCCCCTTGCGGCTTTGTTATGCAGGCGATGTCGCGCTGTTGAAAGCGGACCAGCTCGACCCGTCGCGCCAGCGCCTGCAATTGGGGGCTGAGCTGATCGGCAGCGACAGCGTCGCTGCCGCGATCGAGGCTGTGCAGGTGGCGCTCGATGCGCTGGAGGCTGCTGGCGTCGCGGGACTGTCGGTCGATTTCACTCTGCCGGATGTCGTGGATACGCTCGCTGCCGGGCCCCTGCCGCTCGAAGTCGGCGCCAGGGAATGGGTGCGGCGCGAACTGGATATGAAGGATGCCGGTGGGCTCAGAGCAGCCGGTGGCGAGGCCTATTTGCCCTTGTTGCATGCCACGGGGCCTTTCGACCAAGCGATTGAAAAACTCTCGGCACTCGATACGGGCGGAGTGCTAAACACTCGGATCGAGGCCCTGTGCAGCATTGCGAAGAGCCTTTCGGGACGCGCGCGATTGACGCTCGATCCCGGTGAGAGGCACGGGTTCGAATATCAAAGCTGGTTCGGTTTTACGCTTCACGCCGCCGGTGCCAGGGGCGCGCTGGGGCGGGGCGGCACCTACGCGGTCAAAGGCACCGATGAACCCGCCACAGGCTTCTCCCTCTACATGGACCCGATCCTTCAGGCTGTAGGGAAGCAGGGCGAAGTGCGGCGCAATTGCGTATTTCTTCCCCTTGGTCACGACCGCGAGACTGCCATACACCTGCGCAGCGAAGGCTGGCGCACGATCGCCGCAATTTCGGGCGATGAAGATCCGCACGTGCTCGGCTGCACCCATTTCCTCGAAGAGATGCAGGCCAAGCCCTTGTAGTCAGCAGAAGCTGTCGGGGTCTGGCCCCGTGCGGCCATTCACATCTTCGAGCGCGTCGATGCGCTGCATCTGTTCGTCGTTCAACGCGAACGAAAGTGCGGCAATATTCGCCTCCATGTGATCGCGGCTGCTTGCCTTCGGGATCGGGCAGAGGCCGTGTTGGAGATGCCAGCGCAGAATAACGGCGCTGGCAGGCTGTCCGGTCTCCGTCGCGATGGTCTTGATCGGATCCAGTGCCAGCCCATGGCCCCTGCCCAGCGGTGACCAGCATTGAGTCACGATGCCGAGTTCTTCGTGGACCTTGCGCAGTTCGCGCTGCTGAAAACCCGGATGCAGTTCGATCTGGTTGAGCGCAGGCGTCACTCCGGTTTCCTCGATCAGCCGGCGCAAATCCTGCTCGCGAAAATTGGAGACGCCAATCGATTTTGCCTTCCCGGCATTGCGCAGTTCGACCAGAGCCTGCCAGGTTTCGACAAAGAGGTTCCGATCCGGGCACGGCCAGTGGATCAGCAACATGTCCACCTTTTCGCGACCGAGCCTGTCGAGGCACTTGTTGGCCGCCTTCAGCGTGCGATCATATCCCTGGCTGTCGTTCCAGATCTTGGTCTGGAGAAAGATGTCGGAATGATCTTCGACGCCTTTCCCGACCCCTACCTCGTTCTGGTAAACCGCGGCGGTGTCGACGAGCCGGTAGCCGACATCGATTGCGGTCGAAACGGCGTGGGCTGCATCGCCATCCTCGATCTTGTAGGTGCCAAAGCCCAACTGCGGCATCTGGTGGTCGTCATTGAGGGAAAGGGTGGCAAGGTCGGTCATATAATCTCCTTCACGCAATCAATGGGACAGGATTGCGATGTTTCCGCGATCGGCCTTGACCGTGCTGCGCCTCGCCTCTAATCCGCGCCGCGCATCGCGAGCCGCCATGGCTCCCCAATCCACGGTCCCCTGGCCAACGTTACCGTAATCGGCGCCCAGTGGGGCGATGAGGGCAAGGGCAAGATCGTCGACTGGCTGGCAAGCCGGGCCGATGCCGTGGTGCGCTTCCAGGGCGGACACAACGCCGGTCACACGCTTGTGGTCGGCGAGAAGGTCTACAAGCTGAGCCTGCTGCCTAGCGGGATCGTGACAGGCACGCTGAGCATCGTCGGCAATGGCGTGGTGCTCGACCCATGGCACCTGCAGGCTGAAGTGGAGAAGCTGGAGGGGCAGGGGGTTGCAATCAATCCCGAGAACTTCGCGATTGCCGATAACTGCCCTCTTATCCTACCCATTCACCGCGATCTCGATGGTCTGCGCGAAACGGCTGCCGGTTCGGGCAAGATAGGCACCACCGGGCGCGGGATCGGCCCGGCTTATGAAGACAAGGTCGGACGCCGCGCAATCCGCGTGTGCGACCTGGCGCATCTCGACGATTTGGAGCCACAACTCGACCGCCTTTGCCAGCCACCGGTCGATCGTGAGCGCTTGCTGGCAGAACTGCGCGAAATCGCGCCCTTCGTGCTGCAGTTTGCGCAGCCGGTGTGGAAGCGCCTGAAGAAGGTGCGCAAGGCAGGCGCGAAAATTCTCTTCGAGGGCGCGCAGGGCGTGCTGCTCGATATCGATCACGGCACCTATCCCTTCGTCACCAGCTCCAACACGGTCAGCGGGACTGCCGCCGCAGGCAGCGGTTTGGGACCGAGTGCGACAGGCTACGTCCTGGGAATCGTCAAGGCCTATACGACGCGCGTCGGCAGCGGACCTTTCCCGACCGAACTCATTGACGATATCGGGCAGGGGCTGGGCGAGCGGGGCCATGAATTCGGTACCGTGACCGGTCGCCAGCGCCGCGTCGGCTGGTTCGATGCCGTTCTCGTGCGCCAGAGCTGTGCCATCAGCGGGGTGACTGGCATCGCCCTCACCAAGATCGACGTGCTCGACGGACTGGACGAGGTGAAAATCTGCACCGGCTATCGTCTCAATGGCAAGATTATGGATTACTTTCCCAGCCATGCTGCCGACCAGAACGCGGTCGAAGCCATCTACGAAAGCATGGACGGCTGGAGCGAATCGACGGCGGGTGCGCGCAGTTTTGCCGACCTCCCGGCCAACGCCGTAAAGTATATCCAGCGCGTGCAGGAACTGATCGAAACGCCCGTGGCACTGGTTTCCACCAGTCCTGAGCGCGAGGATACGATCCTGATGCGCGACCCGTTCATGGACTGATCGGAAAGACGATGCCAGGATACGCCAATGCGTGTCCTGGCACCTATGATACTCGCACTGATCGCGTTGCTGCCGGCCGGTGCTCTCGCCCAGTCTGTGATGGCTGGCGAGCAGGCGGACCGTCTTTTAATCGACAAATCCGATCGCACGCTCTGGGTCTATCAGGACGGGAAAGTCATTCGCACCTACCACAGCCTGCAATTTGGCGACGCGCCGATAGGTCACAAGCAGTTCGAAGGCGACGAGAAGACTCCCGAAGGTCACTACACGGTCGACTACGGCAATCCGCAGTCGAGCTATTATCTGAGTCTTCACATCGACTATCCCAATGAGCAGGATCGCGCCTTCGCCCGCTCGCGTGGACGCAGTCCCGGCGGGCTGATCTTCATTCACGGGCAACCGAACGGAATGGCTTTTGACGAGCGTGTTCCAGGCGATTGGACCGACGGGTGCATTGCCCTGTCCAACGCACAAATTACCGAATTGTGGGCATTGGTCCCCGACAACACCCCGATCGAAATCCGCCCATGATTCTTGACCTAAACACGTTTTGTTCTACTTATGTTTCCCTATCCGAAGGTCAAAAGGTGATTCGATGCGGGGCGATTTCAGCTACTCACAGGTGCAGGACGGCGCAGGCCTCCAACTCGGCGTAACCATTATCGCCGATGGCGACGCCGTGCGCGAAAAAATGCGCGAAGATGCCGCAACCGCCGGCTTTCGCGTGCTGGACTGTTGCGAGCTTGATGAATTTGCCAGCGGGATCGGGCCGCTGGGCGATCTCATCCTGGTCGATTGCCACGCGGTCGATGCGCAGACCCTGGCCATGCTGTCGCGTCTCGATATGCGTGCGGGCAAGTCGGGCGCGCAGGTCATCGTTTCGACTTCGCTCGATACACTCGATGCGGTGTTCGGTTGCCTGTCGATGTCCGGTGCGGAAATCCTCGTCAGC
>QFNA01000043.1 GCA_003248395.1 Citromicrobium sp. | reverse complement strand
CCGACGAAATGCACGATTTCGAGCACGTCGCCATCGGCCAGCGGATGCGCGGCCAGTTCGGAGCGGGGCGCGATCGTGCCATTGCGTTCGACCGCGACCTTGGCGGGATCAAGTGCGAGCTCGCGGACGAGGTCGGCGATGGTGGCGGAAGAGGTGCGGCGGCTTTCGCCGTTGACGGTCAGGCTGATCATGCCAGCCGACTTAGTCTCCGCAGCGTTCCTTGCAAGTCGCCGAATGGGCATGACGCAGATTGAGGATGTGGCCGAGCGAAACGAGAGCGACGCCGATGATCGTCAGGATCGCTTCCTTGTAGCCATGCGGCACGGCGAGCGCGCCGCCCATGAAGGTGAGACCCGTCATGGCGATCACGAAAGGCGCGGCCATGCGATGACGCAGCGCGCCCCAGCCGATCGCAACCGCGGCAATGAGCGTGGCGAAGACGAGGCCGACGCGATGGATGTCGGGCGACAGGAACAGCTCCCCGCCAATGCCCATGCCCGAGACGAGCACGATCGAAAGCAGGCAATGCAGCGCGCATGCGCCGGACAGAAAGATTCCGGCACGGTCCAGCCGCTTGCGAATCGGCGAGATGGCGCGTTGCAACATGTCATGCGAGATATGAGACATTGTAACGTCTTTCAAGCAAAATGCGCCCAGGCCGATGCCGATGGACGTTTATTCGCCCCGGAACGCCGCGCGCCCGATTTGCTCTTGCGCGACGCCGCAGTGCCAGCGAACAGGGCGCGATGGTTACCCCCGAAACTTCGCAAGCCCCCCGGACGATTGCGCATTGGTTGCTGATCGTCGCGGCCATGGTGCTGATCATGGTGGCAGTCGGGGGCATTACCCGGCTGACCGAAAGCGGGCTGTCGATCACGCAGTGGAAGCCGATCACCGGGGCGATCCCGCCGCTGAACGAGGCCGACTGGAGAGCCGAGTTCGAGCTTTACAAGGCGACCGGCGAATATCGCAATGTCACCGGCCCGGCGGGCATGGATCTGGCCGCCTTCAAGTTCATCTTCTTCTGGGAATGGTTCCACCGGTTGTGGGGGCGACTGATCGGCCTTGCCTTCGCGCTGCCGCTCGCATGGTTCTGGATCCGTGGCGCAATTCCGCGCGGCTACACATGGCGGCTGGTCGCGCTGCTCGCGCTCGGCGGCCTGCAGGGCGTTTTCGGCTGGTTCATGGTGAGGAGCGGCCTTGCCGGGACGATGACCGATGTCAGCCATTTCTGGCTCTCGATCCATCTGCTCACCGCATTGTTGACGCTCGGCGGACTGGTCTGGACCGCGCTCGACCTGCTCCGGCTCGCACGAGGCCAGCGGGAGGCGGCGCGCTGGACCAGCACGGCGAGCTGGGTCGGCGCGATTCTGTTTGTGCAGCTCTTGCTCGGCGCATGGGTGGCGGGGCTCAACGCAGGACATGCGAGCGACAGCTGGCCCTTAATGCAGGGGCGTTTCGTCCCCGAGTTCGATTCGTCGCGGGGGCTGTTGCACGCCATGAGCCACGACCCCTTCCTGATCCATTTCCTCCACCGCTGGTGGGCCTGGATCGCGGTAATCGCGCTGGTCATCATGGCGCGAAAGGTCAAAATCCGCGAGCGCAAGGCCTCGGTCGCCATCCATGTGACGTTCGGGACGCAGATCCTGCTCGGCATCGCCACGGTTCTGACCGGCGTCTCGCTCTGGATCGCGGTCGCACACCAGATCGTGGGCGCACTGCTGGTGGCGAGCTTCGCCTGGGGCGCACATGTGCTGGGACGGAGCCGCCAGGCGCCCTCGCCCGCGCATTCGGACCCGGCGTGAAGGATGGAATTACCCGCCGAGCAATAGTCCATGCTGGCTGAATGTTCTCGTTGAGGTATTATTTTACCCCACTCGAGACCCGCAGAAATGCTTGACTGTTTAGCGAAGCCGCGCCATTTCGCGCCGGTCTCGCGGAGCTGGCACGTCCGGATTCGCGAATAACAGCACCGCGGTTGCGCGGGTCAACACTGGAAAACGGACAGACAGCCATGAAGGCTCTTACGAAGGCCACCCGGTCGATCAAACCGGCAGAGGTGGAAAAAAAGTGGCATATCATCGACGCCGAAGGGCTCGTGGTCGGCCGCCTTGCGACGATCGTCGCCAATATCCTGCGCGGCAAGCACAAGCCGAGCTTCACCCCGCATGTCGATTGCGGCGATCACGTCATCGTCATCAATGCCGACAAGGTTAAGTTCACCGGCAAGAAGATGACCGACAAGGTCTATTACAAGCACACCGGCCATCCGGGCGGCATCAAGGAAACATCGCCGGCGAAAGTGCTGGAAGGCCGTTTCCCCGAGCGCGTCCTCGAAAAGGCCGTGCAGCGCATGATCCCGCGCGGCCCTCTCGGCCGTGACCAGATGCGTGCCCTGCACCTCTATGCCGGCACCGAGCACCCGCACGAAGGGCAGAAGCCCGCGACGCTCGACGTTGCCTCGATGAATCGCAAGAACAAGGTGGCCTCGTAATGGCAGACGAAACGAAGAACGAAACGGTCTCCGACCTCGCCGATCTGAAAGAGATCGCCGGCGATGCGCCTGCTGGCGATGCGGCCGAAATCGCCCAGAAGGCCGATGTCCCGCTGCGCGAGCAGGAGCTCGACAAGGAAGGCCGCGCCTATGCGACCGGACGCCGCAAGGATGCAACCGCTCGCGTCTGGCTGAAGCCGGGCAGCGGAAAGATCATCGTCAATGGCAAGGAACAGGAAGTGTATTTCGCACGTCCGACGCTGCGCCTCGTCATCGACCAGCCGTTCGCCATCACCGAGCGCCAGGGCCAGTACGACGTCGTCGCAACGGTCCGCGGTGGCGGATTGTCGGGCCAGGCCGGTGCGGTGAAGCACGGTATCTCGCAGGCGCTGGCGAAATATGAGCCGGCGCTGCGCAGCACGGTCAAAGCCGCAGGGTTCCTGACCCGCGACAGCCGCGTCGTCGAGCGCAAGAAGTACGGTCGCGCAAAGGCGCGTCGCAGCTTCCAGTTCTCGAAGCGTTAAGTTTCAGACCTATCGAACACCGAGGAAGGGCGGTTCCATCCGGAGCCGCCCTTCTTTGTGCCAGCTTCGTGCCTGCGCGCAAAAGGGCGTCAGTGGACGGGGGGATCGACGCGCGGGATCTTGCGCACCGGGGCGACCGGCTCGCCCGGCTCGCGCGGAGGCTTAGCATCCTCCGGCACGTCGTCGATCTGCATGTCGCGCGTCTCGATCTGTTCGAGATTGCGCACCTCGACATCGAGAGTCTGCCCATCCCACCGGATATCGTTGAAGCTGGGCGGGGTGGAGCGCGTGCGTTGCGACAGCGTGCCGGCCCCGATCATGCGCACCGGACCGTTCGCCGTATCCTCCATGATATCGAAGGCATCGTGGACGTGGCCGGTCAGCACCGCCTCCACATTGCGGCGGGCCAGTTCTTCCAGCGCCTTGTCGCCATGCTTGGTCAGCGCCGTGCCCTGCGTGCCCACTTCGCGCAAGGGATGGTGTGCCGTGACGAGGACGCGCGTGCCATCGGGTAGAGCGTCGATCGCCGCGAGGCATTTTTCGAGCGCGGCAGGCGAAACCCATCCCTTCGACCAGTTCAGCCGCGGCTGCATCCGCACCGCGGTCTTCAAGGGGACGATCGCGAGCCGGCCGAGATCGATTTCGCGCTCGACCTTTTCGGCCATGCCGCGAAAGCGCTTGTACGGCGTGAAGAAGCGTTCGAACGGATTGAAATACGGCATGTCGTGATTGCCGACCTCGACCGTCACCGGCGCGTCGAGCGAATTGATCCATTCGGTGGCGGCTGCGAATTCCCGGTGCCGCGCGCGCATCGTGAGATCGCCCGTAATCGCCACCGCATCGGGGCGTTTCTCGGTTATCTCGCGCTTCACCCAGTCGAGCGCGCGATTGTTTTCGAGCCCGAAATGAATGTCCGACAGGTGAAAAATGCGCCGATGGTCAGAAGCCATGATCGGTCGCTAGCAGATCGACTTCACAAGGCACCACAGAGAATTTGGCTTTCGCCGGAAGGGAGGCAGGCTCGCCATCTATCAGGATCTGCAAGGGCGTGCCGTCGACCGTTTCGAGCGTCACTTCGTCGAGCAGGCCAAGCCGCGTGTGCGGCCCCTCGCGAAAATTGCGGCGCAGCAAGGCAAAGCCCTGCTGGATCAGCTGCCCTGCATCTTCGGCGTGGAAGGCATCGAGCTGCAAGCCGCGATGGCAGGGTGTGAACTCGATGAGAGGATAGCCTTCCGCCCTTCCAGCGCGCGGATCGGCACACCGCACCATCGAGCCGCCGGTCGTTTCGGCCATCGCCTCGCTGGTGCCCTGCGCCATTCCGGCGACATCGAAATCGCGCATCGCCTCGCGCACGTTGACCCAGGCCGTGCCCGGCCCGGCCAGCAGACCGGCAAGCGCGTCGCCCGCCTCGCAGCGCGCCATAAGGGGACGAACCGCGCGGGCAGCGCGGTTGGCGATCCGTTCGACGATGGTTTCGAGGTCCGCATCCTCGCCGTGCAGCCGCTTGCACAGCAGGTTCATCGTGCCGCCGGGGAGGACCACAATCTGCCCGTCCCAGCCGTAAAGGTTGGTGATGGCGGCGTTGAGCGAGCCGTCGCCGGTGAAGATCGCCAGCTGCCTGATGCCGGCTGAATCGAGCTCAGCCGCAGTGGGCAGATCCTCGTCGGGGAAGCGGATCGTCCTGCCGATAGAGAAACCGCGACTGCTGCAATGCGATTCCAGCGCGTCGACAGCCTGGTCGGAATTGCTGCCGCTGCGAGAGTTGACCAGAAGCCAGATCGTGTTGCCGCCATCCATGCCTTCAAAGCGCGGCAGCGCAAGTCCGGTTCCCCGCCCCTATATACGCCCGCTCAGCACCAGCCACGCGGTCATCAGGTTGAGTGCGCTGTAAATGCCATAGGCCGTTGCGGCGCCAGACCAGCCGTGCGCCGCGAGCAGCATCGCCACCACGAGAATCACGAATTCGAACCCGATCGAAAAGCGCCCGCCCCCGCTGCGATAGAATCCGGGAAGCGCGTCGAGCATGGGATGGTTGCTTTCGATCACCGCCTTCTGCGCGGCAAAATTGGCCACGCCGAGCACGAAAAGGAAAGCAAGAAGCATGTCGAACGAAAGATAGGGTCGTCGCCTGCCGATTGCCAATTGCACTTCGTCGGGTCCCGGCTGCTGCACGTCCGAATGGACTCGCCGCAGGTCGAGAAGCAAGTGCGACCACGCGTGTTTTCTGTAGTCTTCGGTGTGTCGCGGGCCCTCCCCACAATTCCCAAACCCCGGGCCCGCGGCAACCGGGGAAGAAGGCCGATCCAAGCGCTTCCGATACCGGCTGCGTTTACCGGCTACGTGGCGCGCTAGCGGCCCGCCATTGCCTTGACCTTGGGCAGATAGGTGCGACCGATGCGCAGCCCCTCGCCGTCGTCCATCTCGGCCGACCAGACGCCCAGGCCATCGTGGCGCAGCCCCTTGATGCGGTCGCGGCGCAAGATCGTCGAGCGATGGATGCGAATGAACTTCGCCGGATCGAGCCGGCTTTCCAACCCGGCAATTGTCTGGAGCAGGAGATAGGACCGGTCCCCGACATGGAGCCGGACGTAGTCGCGCTCCGCATCGATCCGGCCGACCTCTTCGGTATCGATGCGAATGAGCTCGCTGCGGTGGGGAATCCACAGTTCGGAAAGCCATTCGCTTTCGGAACGGGCGCTGTCGTTCCGGCGCGACGCCGCGCGTCCGATTGCCCGCGCCAGGCGATCGGGCTTGACCGGTTTCAGCACGTAGTCGACCGCATCGAGATCGAAGGCCTCGACCGCATAATTGTCATGCGCGGTCACGAATATGACGGTCGGCGGCATATCCTGCTTCGACAAAGTGCGGGCGACCGACAGGCCGTCGACTTCGGGCATGGTCATATCGAGCAGGATCAGATCCGGCGCCAGCGCATCGACGAGCCGGAGCGCCTGCGCCCCGTCGCTGGCGGTCCCGACAACCGCGAGTTCGGGCATTTTTGCGCAGATGACCTGCATGCGCTCGACCGCCAGTGGTTCGTCGTCGACGATGAGGGTGCGAAGTTTCTCGCGGGTCTCTTCAGCCATGTTTCACCATCGGTAAGCGCAGCTGGGTTTCGTAGCCGGTGCCGATCGGGCCCGAGGTCACGCTCGCATCCTTGCCGAAGCGCGCTTCGAGACGGTCGCGCACATTGGCGAGGCCGATACCGAAGCCGCCCGAATGATCGGCAGGCAATCCCGGCCCGTCGTCTGCAACGCGGAGCACGAGCCGTCCGTATTCCTCCGCCACGCTGATCGAGATCGTGACCGGCTGCGAGCTGGCCGACACGGCATATTTGACCGAATTTTCGACGAGCGGCTGGAGGATCATGCCCGGCACGCACAGGCTTTCGAGTTCTCGCGGCAGATCCACCGCGACGCGCAGACGTCTGGGGAAGCGGACCGATTCGATGGCGAGATATTGTTCTTGCAGCTCAATCTCGTCCGCCAGCGAGACATCGCCGGTGGAATCGTCGGCCAGCGAATGGCGGTAGAATTGTGACAGCGCCTGGATCATCTCCTCGGCCCGTTCGACCTTCCCCGTCATCACCAGCGCGGACAGCGAGTTGAGCGTGTTGTGCAGGAAGTGCGGATTGACCTGATAGCGCAGGCTGCGAAGCTCGGCCGCCTTGGCAGCGCTGCGGAAACGCTCGCCGCGACGCTCCGCCTCTCGCGCCCGGACTCCGGCGAGCAGTGCGAAGTAGAGCGCGGCCCAGGCAAGCAGGAGGAAATAGCGGTCGAGACTGGTTTCCAGCAGTTGCAGGAACCGGTCTTTCTGCTCTTCCCCCGGCAGGACGACCTGCGAGGTGGATGGCGTTGCAGCGCCGATGGGTCCGGCCATCTCCGGGCTGCTGGGGCTCGGCCCCTCGATAATCAGGTTCCCGGCCTCGTCGCGCCGCAGCGAGATTCCGCGCTGTTCGGCCAATTCGGACTGAAACCGTTCCTGGATTGCAGCGAAGGTGAACTGGTTCGTCTGCGCAATCAGCACGGCAGCCGGCATCGCCAGGACCAGCGCGGCGCCGATCTGGACGGCCAGCGACCGGTTGTCGAACAGACGCAGGAGCAGCCAGAGGACGAAGGTCACGATCGCGGCGGCAATCGTGACCGCGATCCGGCGCCAGACGATGTCGAACTGGAAGTCGATACCGACCACCGACGCGCGCAGGGTGATGAGCACGAAATAGCACAACCACAGCCCGGCTATCGAATAGAGCACCGTGCGTAGCGGCAGCCGGGCGGGATTGGCGGTTTTCAGGTCGTCGCGATTCACCGGCGGAGTATTGCGACGATCGCCCGCCGAAGGAAAGCGCGGCGGTCGATTCGTCGCGGGCGTTGGTCGAAGCGCGCGCCGGTCAGGCGGGTTCGACCTCGCCTGCGGCGATCCGTTTCCGCCATTCTGCAGGGGCGAGCGTGTGGACATTATTGCCGCGGCTGTCGACGGCGACGGTGACGGGCATGTCCTGCACTTCGAATTCGTAGATCGCCTCCATACCAAGGTCTTCGAAGGCGACGACTTGTGCGCCCTTGATCGCGCGGCTCACCAGATAGGCAGCGCCGCCGGTGGCCATGAGATAGGCAACCTTGAACCGGCTGATGATCTCGACGGCGTCGTGCCCGCGTTCGGCCTTGCCGATCATGGCGAGCAGGCCGAGGTCGAGCATCATTTCGGTGAATTTGTCCATCCGCGTGGCAGTGGTCGGGCCGGCGGGGCCGACGACCTCGCCCATCACGGGATCGACGGGTCCGACGTAATAGATCGCCCGTCCCCTGAATTCGACCGGCAGCTCCTCGCCCTTGTCCAGCATGTCCTGGATCCGCTTGTGCGCCGCGTCGCGGCCGGTCAGCATCTTGCCCGACAGCAACAGGCGATCGCCATGTTCCCAGCCCGCCACCTCTTCAGGCGTCAGATTGTCGAGATCGACGCGCTTCGCTGCGCTGTCGGGTTGCCATGTCACCTGCGGATAATCATCGAGCTTCGGCGGCTCCAGATACGCGGGGCCGGACCCGTCGAGCGTAAAGTGGGCGTGGCGCGTGGCCGCGCAATTGGGGATCATCGCCACCGGCTTGCCCGCGGCATGACAGGGTGCGTCGAGAATTTTCACGTCGAGCACGGTCGACAGCCCGCCTAGGCCTTGCGCGCCGATACCCTGCGCATTCACCGCGTCGAAAATATCGATCCGCAGCTGTTCGAGATCGGTCTGCGCGCCGCGCTCTTTCAACTGGCCCATATCGATGGGCTCCATGAGGCTGAGCTTCGCAAGTTTCATGCAATGTTCGGCCGTGCCGCCAATGCCGATTCCAAGCATGCCCGGGGGACACCAGCCCGCCCCCATGCTGGGCAATTGCTCGACCACCCAGTCGACGATGTTGTCCGAAGGGTTCATCATCTTGAACTTGGACTTGTTCTCGCTGCCGCCGCCCTTCGCAGCGACGTCGATGTCGAGCGTATTGCCGGGCACCATTTCGACCGAGAGCACGCAGGGTGTGTTGTCGCGCGTGTTACGGCGGGTAAAGGCCGGATCGGCGAGGATCGAGGCGCGGAGCTTGTTGTCCGGGTGATTGTAGGCCTGTCGCACACCCTCGTCGACGACCTCCTGGAGCGACCATCGTGAATCCAGCCGGCAGTCCATGCCCCATTTGACGAACACGTTGACGATGCCGGTGTCCTGACAGATCGGACGATGCCCCTCTGCACACATGCGGCTGTTGGTGAGGATCTGCGCGATCGCGTCCTTTGCCGCCGGGCCTTTCTCCGCCTCGTAAGCCTTGCCCAGCGCACGGATGTAATCCATCGGATGATAGTAGGATATGTACTGGAGCGCATCCTTGACGCTCTCGATCAGATCTTCTTCCCGGATGACTGTCATGTCGCTCATCGCCGCGCATTCCCATGTTGCAGATTTGTGCTCCCCGTTACGCGCGTTCGATGCAATCGGTCAAAGCGCTTGGCCGCAACGGTCCTTGCGCCTAAGGCAACCGATGCTTGAAATGCCGTATTGTTGATGTAATACAGTGTGCGGAAACATGAAGACGACAATGACACAGACACGGCCCGACCATTCCGCTGCGCGCAAGGCGATGATCGACAGCCAGCTTCGCACGAGCGGCGTCAACGACGCATTCGTCCTCGACCGCATGGGCACCGTTCCGCGCGAAGATTACGTCCCCGAAGCGGCACGCGGAACAGCCTATGTCGATCGTGCCATACGGCTCGAAACCGGCGGCTTCCTCGCTGCGCCCCTGTTCCACGGTGCGATGCTGGCCGAGGCGCAGCCGGTTTTGACCGACAGGGTTCTGATCGTCGATGGCGGCAGCGGATATTTGCCTGCCTTGATCGAGCCGCTGGTGGCCAAGATCGATGTCATTTCACCCGAAAAGGCCGTGGAGGTTAAGACGCGCGGCAAATACTCGCTCATTCTGATCGACGGCGCGATCGAACACGTGCCCGCGGGTGTCGCCAAGCTTCTCGAAGACGAGGGGCGGCTCGTCACCGGACTGGTCGAACGCGGCGTCACACGGCTTGCTGCAGGCCGGAAATCGGGCAAGGCGGTTGCTTTGCTACCGCTCGGAGAGATGGGTATTCCCAGGCTGGGCGCGTTCGACAGGGCGGAGGCGTGGAGTTTCTAGGATGACGCGCGCGCGAGTGTCCCGCAGCCTTGCCATCGGGGCCAGCTTCCTTGCCTTGGCCGCGGCCACACCGACGCGCGCAGACACGCTGCAGGAGGCTTTGACCGAAGCCTATCTCAACAATCCGACGCTGGCATCGGCGCGGGCGCAATTGCGCGCGACCGACGAGAATGTGCCGATCGAACGGGCTTCCGGCCTGCCGAGCGTCGAGGGCAATGGGACCTACACGGAGTTCCTGAAGCAAAGTTCGTCGAGTTTCCTCTCGCCCGACCGTGCCATAAACGCGGGTCTAGACCTGTCGGTGCCGATCTATTCAGGCGGCGCAGTCAAGAATGCGGTGCGCGCCGCAGAAGAGCGCGTTGAGGCGGGCAGGGCCGATCTGCGCGGAACCGAAAGCGCGATCTTCACGCAGGTCGTGGCAGCCTACATGGACGTGCTGCGCGGGCAGGCCCTGGTGGCGCTGTCGGCGAACCAGGTGGACGTGCTCAGCGTCAGCACCCAGGCGACCAGCGATCGGTACGAAATCGGCGACCTCACCCGCACCGATGTGGCACAGTCGGAGGCACGGCTGGCGCTCGCGCAAAGCGACTTGCGCAGCGCGCAGGCGAACCTCATTGCGGCCCGCGAAGACTACATCGCGCTGGTCGGGGAGGCGCCGGACGATCTGCAACCACCCCCGCCCCTTCCCGGCCTGCCGCCTGACGCCCCGACCGCGGTCGATGTGGCGCTGGAGAACAATCCCGACCTGATTGCCGCGCGCGAACAGGCCGAAGCAGCGGGTTACGATATCGACGTCGCAGGGTCCGGGCGCCTGCCGCGCGTGTCGGTGTTCACCGGGTACGATTATCAGAATTACCTCGGCAGCCTGCCCGATTCGGTCGATCCGGAAGATCCGCTCGTCGTCGTTCCCAGCTCGCAGGTCAGCAGCGGCTTGCAGGCCGGCGTGTCGCTGCGCGTGCCCTTGTTCCAGGGCGGCCGCGTCGCTGCGCAGCAGCGGCAGGCTCAGGCCCGCGCCTCGGCAGCGCTGGAGACAGTTATCGCGGCCGAACGCGATGTGATCGCGCAGGTCCGCTCCGCATGGTCGAGCTGGCAGGCGTCGCTGGCCATCATCGAGAGCTCGCAGACGGCTGTGTCCGCTGCAGAGCTCAGTCTGGAAGGCGTGCGGGCGGAAAATTCCATCGGCAACCGCACCATTCTCGACGTGCTCAACGCCGAACAGGAACTCCTGAATACCCGCGTCGAACTCGTGACCGCGCGCCGCAACGCCTATGTCGCGGGCTTCTCCCTGCTCGCAGCCATGGGCCGTGCGGAGGCACGCGATCTCGGGCTCGCAGGCGAAGGCGTGCTGTATGATCCGATCGAGAATTACGAGCGCGTCGACGGTATCATCTGGGACTGGCAGCGCGATCCCGATCCCGTCACGCAATCGCCGCGCACGGTCGATGTTCCGGCACCCGATGCGAGCATCCCCAGCGATGCTGACACGGCGCTCGATTCAGGCTTATAACGCCAACCATCCCGAATCGGGACGGCAGAACGGGCATTTAGGGGCCGCACAATGAGCAACCACGGCGAATCCTCGGTGGAGGACATCCTCGAATCGATCAAGAAAGTGATCGCTCGCGATTCGCGCGAGCGCGACGACCTGATTTCGCAACGCCGCCAGCGCCAGAGGCTCGATGAGCAGCCGGTCGAACCTGCCAATGCCGAGGAGGTGGACGAAGTGCTCGAGCTCAGCGGCGAGCTGGACGACGGTCCGGCAGATGAGGCGAACGACGCACTCGACGACGACGCGGATGCGCTGACCCGGGGCGATACCCGCGACGCGATGCGCGAGAATTTCGCGGCACTCGCCATGATGTCGCAGCCCGGCAAGCAGCCGCAGATCGTCCGGCAGGGCGAGACTTCGCTCGAAGGTCTGGTGCGAGACATGCTCCGCCCGATGCTCGCGCAATGGCTGGATGACAACCTTCCGGGCATGGTCGAGCAAATGGTGAAGGCGGAAATCGCGCGAATTGCGGGAAAGCGTAGCTGACCCCTACCCTTTGCCGCGCTGGCGCGCTAATCCACCGGTCCATGACAGCACGCATCAGGGTTGCATTCCCGCTCGCCAGCGCACTTGCGCTTGTTGCCTCGCCGCTTGCCGCGCAACCGGAGGCGGCGCCGATGACCGCGCAGGATCTGGTCACGATGCCGCGGCTGGGCAGTCCGTCGATCGATCCGGAAGGCAATCTGGCGGTCTATTCGGTGACGACCACCGATCCCCAGACTTACGAGCGCAAGAGTACGCTGTGGCTGCGCTCACTGGTGCAGGAAGATGCCGCGCCCGTCCGCTTGAACCTCGAGGGAAGCGATGCGCGTTTCGAAGGCGACGGCTGGCTGTATTTCCTGGCGGACGATGCCGACGGCGGCACCGATGCGACAAGCCAGGTCTGGCGCGCGCGCATTGCACCCAATGGCCGCGTATCCGGCAAGGTCCAGGTCACCGATATTGCCCGCGGCGTAAATGGCTTCACCGTCGCCAAGGACGGCAGCAGGATTGCCATCTGGACCGATGTCGCGCGCAGCTGCACGCAGCTGGATTGCAACGACAGTGCAAAGGGTTACCTGCCGGGTCCAGGCGATGGCCGTCTGTATGAAGGTGATGGCGGTCTCTATCGCCATTGGGACAATTGGGAAACGCCCGGCACACTGAGCCGCGTTTTCGTGCTGCCGCTTCGCAATGGCCGCGCATCGGGCACTGGCATCCCGCTCGACGGCCCGCTCGGCGCCGGCGGTCCCACCGGCGATACGCCGACCGCGCCGTTCGGCGGAACGGAGGACGTGGCCTGGGCACCCGACGGGTCCGGCGTCTATTTCACCGCGCGCGAGGCTGGCCGGGCCGAGCCCTACTCCACCAATCTCGATATCTGGTTTTCCGATCTGTCGGGCGGAGCGCCGACGAACGTAACCGCCGCAAACCAGGCGCTCGATGCCCTGCCGACGCCATCGCCGAACGGGCAGTATCTCGCCTATGTCGCCATGGCGCGCCCGACCTACGAGGCCGATCGGCAGGTGGTCATGCTGCGTGACTTGCAGACCGGCACGACGACGCGTTTCGCATCGACCCGCAAAGCGGCGCGGTCGAGAAGCTCGACCTGATGGCCGGTCATGAAGCGCATCTCGGCAATGTCACGCCGACGCATGGCAACAGGCTGCTGTTTACGCGCGATTCAATCGGCGCGCCGCCAGAACTATATCTGTCGCAAGCATGGCAGCAGGCGAAGCCGCTGTCGCAGGTGGCGAGCGAGCAGATGGGCGCGCTGGCCCCGGTGACAGTCGAACGATTTAGTTTCGAAGGGGCTGAAGGCGACACCGTATGGGGGCAATGGTCGACGCGCTGGAATCCGCGCGTTCTCGCAAGCCAGGGTTACGCTGTCATCTCGGTCGATTTCCACGGAAGCACCGGATATGGGCAGGCCTTCACCGACAGCATCAATCGCGACTGGGGCGGCAAGCCGCTGATCGATTTGCAGAAGGGTCTCGAAGCCGCGCTGCGGCTGGATCCGCAGATCGACGGTTCGCGGGCGTGCGCGATGGGTGCCAGCTATGGCGGGTACATGATGAACTGGATCGCCGGAAACTGGCCTGACCGGTTCGATTGCCTGGTGCAGCATGACGGCCTCTTCGACATGCGCAGCTTCTATTACACCACCGAAGAACTCTGGTTTCCGCGGTGGGATTTTGGCGGATCCTACGCCGATCAGAAAGAGCTGTACGAGCAGTGGAACCCGGTCAATCACATCGACAAGTGGAAAACACCCATGCTCGTGATCACGGGCGAAAAGGATTTCCGCGTGCCCTATACGCAAGGCCTCGCCAGTTTCACCGTCCTGCAGGAAAAGGGCATTCCCAGCCAGTTGCTGGTCTTCCCGGAAGAAAATCACTGGGTGCTCGGCGCGAAGAATTCGCTCCAGTGGCACAATACGGTTTTCGCATGGCTCGACCGCTGGTTGAAACCGGATGAGTAAGGCCGAGCGCGAACTCGCCAAAGCTCGCAAGGCGCTGGCGAAGATCGGTGGCGAAAGGGTCGAGCGGCAGATCTTCCTGTGTGCGGTCAGCGAGAAGCAGAAATGCTGCTCGCACGAGGCGCCAAGGGGCCCGTCGCGGTCGTCTGGCCCGACAATGTCTGGTACCATTCGTGTAACGAGGATGTGCTCGAAGCGATTATCCAGCGTCACCTGATCGGAGGCGTACCGGTGGAGGAATACAGGCTTCGCGGCACGGACCAAGAACGCGATAGCGGCGAGAGTTGAGCGACTAGAGTTTCCGCTGACCGTCTTCGTCGAGGGGGTCTTCGATCGCTTCGTCATGGCCGGTGCCCGAGGACAGAAAAATAAGCCCCATGAGCGCGCCGGCCAGCAACATCGTGAAGCCAATGCCAAGCGCCGACGCGATGAAGAAATGCGCCGACGCGGTTTCGTTGAACTTGTACAGAAACACCATGGCGATTGCGACAACCGCGATGGTCAGCAGCAGCATGAAACGCATGATCCGCCGATAACGGGCCCAGGCGAACGCCGCCTGCTCGGGATCGTCGAGGGGGGATTTGCGCGCCATGGCCCATCCTTGGGCGCATCGCGGACAGGTTTCAACGCGCTTTCGCCCAAAGTTGGCAATCGGACCGCATTCATGGCATCCTGTCCCGTGTAACCGGGGAGAAGTGCATGAATGTCGGCAAGCTTATCGAGGGTCGCGCCAGTTCGGAAATCATCTCGATCGCCATCGACCGAACCGTTGGCGACGCAGTGCAATTGCTCGCTGCCAAGCGGATCGGTGCTCTGCCGGTGATGTCCGAGGGCGCTGTTGCAGGCATTATTTCCGAACGGGATGTCCTCTATCGCCTGGCAGACCAGGGTCGCGCATGCCTCGATCTTCCTCTGGCAGAGGCCATGACCTCGCCGGCCATCACGGTCGACCGCAGCGTCGAGGTCGATGAAGCGCTGGGCCTGATGACCAGGCGCCGGATCCGGCATCTGCCGGTCATGGAAAACAGTACGATGTGCGGCTTCATCTCGATCGGCGATCTGGTCAAATCGCGCTTCGACGCAGTCAGGGACGAGGCCCAGGCACTGCGGAGCTATATCCAGACCGCTTGAGGGAGCCCTCGCCCGACCCTATATGGTCGAGCATGGCGAAAATGCTCACCCTGACACCGTCCGCGGCTGCGCGCGTGGCATCGATCGCGAAGAAGCAGTCGAGCCCTGCAATCCTGCGACTGTCGGTCGAAGGCGGGGGATGTTCCGGATTCCAGTACAAATTCGGCCTTTCGGGCGAACCCGACGACGAGGATATCATCAGCGAAACCGACGGCGTCAGGCTGGTAGTCGATCCGGTGAGCCTCGATCTGGTTGCCGGCAGCACGGTCGATTTCGTCGAATCGCTCGGCGGGTCGGCATTCAAGGTCGAGAACCCGAATGCAGCCGCGGGCTGCGGTTGCGGCTCGAGCTTCGGCATTTAAATTAGACCTTTCGGCGGCTTTCGGGCATCGCATGCCCATGCGCATCGCCAGCTTCAACATCAACGGGATCAAGGCCCGCCTGCCGCGGCTCAAGGAATGGCTGGAAGAAACCCGGCCGAAGGTTGTCTGCCTGCAGGAAGTGAAGAGCCAGGATTCAGGCTTCCCCGCGGAGGACTTCTCCGCGATCGGCTATCACTCGATCTGGCACGGGCAGAAAAGCTTTAATGGGGTCGCCATCCTTGCGGACGGCATCGAACCGGTCGAAACGCAACGCGGCCTCCCCGGCGACGATACGGACGAACAATCGCGCTATCTCGAGGCGGACATCGAGGGCGTGCGGGTCGGTTGTATCTATCTGCCCAATGGCAATCCGCAGCCGGGACCCAAGTTCGATTACAAGATTGCCTGGATGGAAAGATTGCGCCGGCACGCGGCCTCGCTGTCGGAACAGGAAATCCCAACCGCCCTGGTCGGCGATTTCAACGTGATCCCGCAGGACAAGGATGTCTGGTCGCCCAAGGCCATGGCGGACGATGCGCTGATGCAACCGGAATCACGCCGAGCCTACACCCGCCTGCTAAACGACGGGTGGACCGATGCCCTCGACACGCTCAATCCGAAAGGCGGCGTCTGGACATATTGGGACTACCAGGCAGGCGCCTGGCAGCGCGATCACGGATTCCGGATCGACCATATGCTGCTGTCGCCAGAGCTGGCCGATCGCATGATTTCAGCAGGCGTCGACAAGGAATACCGCGGCAGGGAAAAGGCGAGCGACCACGCTCCGGTCTGGGTCGAACTGTCCACCGAAGCGTAGGTCCCGCGTAAAGAAGGCACGAGCTTCCGAACGCGCTAATTAACGATAGAATATGTGCGTATCGATGTGTGCGCGCGCGACTTTTTTCCGGGCCCAGCCCGGACGAACGTATTTCGCATGGAAATACAGCGAATCATCGGCTTCGCTTTCCCACAACCCCTGATGGGCGATCCGCGCCACGGCCTGAGCGCGTTTCCAGGCAGAGGAACCGGTGCGGATTCGCGGCATCGAACCGCCACGTACGAAACTGAACTGGGCGCGTTGGTAAACCACACCGCAATAGCTGGAGGGGAACTGGCGCGATTCGGCGCGATTGATAATGACCTGCGCCACGGCGAGTTGCCCTTCGAGCGGTTCGCCGCGTGATTCGAAATAGATGGCACCCGCGAGGCAGCGCATCTCTTCCGACATCGATTCGCCGCTGTCCATGTCGGCAACGAGTTGATGCAGCGAGGTGGCGTCGGTGGTTTCTGCGACTACATCGTCTTCAGTATCTTCGGGCAGTTCCTGGACTACCTCTGCCTCGACGAAGAGCGGAACGACCTCGCTGGTCAGCGTCTCTTCGGGGGCGGCCTCTGTAGTCGCTACGTCAGCGACCTGGGCAGGTGTGCCGGTTTCTTCCGCACCGGCAAGCGTCGATATGAGAGCCGCGGCAGATGCCGCGGTGGCAATGAAACTCTTACGCATGTTCTCGAATTTTACGGCGGTGAACTCGCAGTCGCAGGCCGGGAACCGATGCGCGTCTGGCGCGTCTTGAAATGTGTTCCACTGCGAGCCTGCCGCTCGCCCCCCGTCTGCGCGCTAGTTTGTCGACCCCATTGTCAAGACAAGCCGCCTGCGCATCGAAGTTGCGCGGCCAAATAGTCTCATATGCAACCGAGTCAAGTTAATCGGCAGCAGAGTCGATAAACCGTTCGGCGTCTGCGATATCCAGTTCCAGAACCCATGCGTCGGGATCCTGGCTCATCCTGCGCCTGATATACTCGTCAAATTCTTGCGTATTTTCAATGCTCTGCGCCTTGGTCTCGGTGAACGTGCGGGACCCGTCCAACTGGGGCATCCGTTCCCACAAGCGAATGTTTTGGCCACCATTCGTGGTTAACAGCAAGACAATCCCGGCATCGCGCTCTCCCTTTTGCAACACCGTCGCGAATCCGCCGGCGGTCTGGACCTGGCGGATCAGACCGGAAACCTCCAGATGTGCAGGGAGCCTGGGCGTAGCCATGCCACGCTAGCCCGAATAGCCGGCAAGGCCAGACAAAGGGATGCGCGATTTCATGAATGTCCCCGTACCGCGTCCGATTTCGTCGCCTTCCTCATCCACCAGGCGCGATTCCGCCACGAACACTCGCCGTCTGCCGCTCACCCAACGCCCCTCTGCCACCACCCGACCCGCTCTCACGGGCTTGGTGAAATGCAGGTTGAACGAGGTGGTCAGGAGGAAGCGGTCGGTCACGAGGGTGTTTGCGGCATAGAAAGCGGCATCATCAAGCATTTTGAAATAGATGGTCCCGTGAGCAGCACCGCCCGCATGGTATGCAGTCTCGTCGATCGCGAAGGTGATCCGGGCGCGCCCTTCGCCTGTCACTTCGAGAGTGGAGTCGAAATGCTGGTTGATCGGGGCGGAGGCGTAGAGCCGCTCGAGCGCACGCCAATGGCCGCTTGCGCCGCTATTGTCCGCCCCGTCCACCGTGGCTCGACCTAGCGCGGCTCGACCCAACCGATCGACCCGTCGGACCGGCGGTAGACCATGTTATGCGTCTCCGTCGCGCCATTCTTGAACAGGAGCGCATTGCTGTTCTGCAGATCGAGCAGCATGACCGCATCGGCGACCGAACATTCGGGGATCATGGCGCTGGTCTCGGCAATCACCGGCGGGCTGTCTTCGCCAACCTCTTCTTCTGTATCGGGTTCGGGCGCCGCGAAAATCGTATATGCCGCCTCTTCTTCGCGCATTGCGTGGCTGGCCTGTTCATGACGGTCCTTGAGCCGGCGCTTGTAGCGACGTAGCTGTTTCTCGATCTTGGCGGCGGCCTGATCGAACGACTGGTGGACATCATGCGCTTCAGCATGACCCTTCAAGATCAGTCCCTGCATCACGTGCGTGACGATATCCGCAGAGTAGGCGCCGCCCGCGGCCTTGCCGAAGGTTACGTGCGAACTGATCGCTCGATTGAAATATTTTTCGACAATGCCCTGCAAACGGTCCTCAACATGGCTTTGCAAGGAAGCGCCAGTGTCGATCTGGTGGCCCGAAACGCGGATATCCATATTCTTACTACTCCTTTGTCGCGCCCCGACGATCCCGCTCCGGCCCGTCTTCCCGGATGTCGTCTGGATGAAACCTATCCCCAGAGAGCGTTTTCGATCCCGCTCATGAATTCCCGATGCCGCTGCAACTCTTCTGCGTTCGGCGCGTGGGGGCGTGGTTGGCGAATGGGGCCCGCGGGCGCCTTTCGCACGGCGACGGGGTCGGCGACCCGCTCCACCGCATCAGCCGCGAGCTCCAGTCCAATCTGGCGCCCGCCCTTGAGTTCGACATAGACCTGCGCGAGCAGTTCGGCATCGAGCAACGCGCCATGTTTGACACGGTGGCTGCGATCGATCCCGTAGCGCGTGCACAGCGCATCGAGCGATAGCTTTGCCCCGGGATGCTTCTTTTTCGCCAGCGCCACCGTGTCGACCATCCGGTCCAGCGACACCGCATCGCGTTCGCAACGCGCCAGCTCAGCATTGAGAAACGCAAAGTCGAAGCCGGCATTGTGCGCAACCAGTGGCGCGTCTCCGATGAACGCCAGCAAGTCCTCTGCACCGTCGCGGAACAGGCCCTTGTCGGAGAGGAAGGCGGTCGAAAGCCCATGAACCGCCTCGGCACCGGCCGGCATGTCACGCTCCGGATTGTAATAGGCATGAAATGTTGCGCCAGTGGGCACGAGATTGAGTAGTTCTACACACCCGATCTCGACCATCCGATCCCCGGTCCTGGGATCCAGGCCTGTGGTTTCGGTATCGAACACGATTTCGCGCATTGAAGAGACTATCGGACCGGGGTGGCGAGATTACAAGAGGGTTACGCGCTATTTCGGGCGAAGCGACATGGCCGCGGCGCGCAAATCCTCAATCAGGGCCAGCACGGCATCCTCTGTTTCAGCGAGCGTGGTTCCGGTGTCGATAACATGGTCCGCGAGTGCGCGCTTGTGGGCATCGGGGGTCTGCAGCGAAAGGATATCGGCGAACTTTTCCTCGGTCATTCCGGGCCTTGCCAGAACCCGCTCGCGCTGCTGTTCGGCAGAAGTCGAGACGACGACGACCCGGTCCAGCGAGGTGTTCCCGCCCTTTTCGAACAGCAACGGGATGTCGAGTATGACGAAAGGCGCCCGTGCATGAGCGATGAGGAAGGCCTCGCGTTTGCGCGCAACGGCCGGATGGACGATGGCCTCGAGCCGGGCGAGGACTGCGGGATCGTCGAATACAAGTTCCCCGAGCTTATCGCGCAAGACGCCCGATTCGCCGGTCGACCCGGGAAAGGCGGCTTCGATCTCGCCGAGCAACTCGCCGCCCGGCCCCTGCATCTTGCGGACCTCTGCATCGGCGTCGAATACCGGAATGCCGGCGGCTTCGAACATGGCCGCCACCGTCGATTTGCCCATCCCGATCGAACCGGTCAGCCCGACGAGGAGCGGGCGGGTCACGCGCCGAGCCTTTCACGCAATTCGGCATCGTGTTCGCGCGGAGGCGCGACGCCGAAGAAATGGGTGAAAGCCGCCGCGGCCTGGCCGATCAGCATGGCAAGCCCGTCGATCGTCTCGAAGCCGGCGGCTCGGGCATTCTCGAGGAAGTCGGTTTCGACGGGGTCGGTCACGATATCGTAGGCGAGCGAGCCGGGCGGTGCATGGCTCCAGTCGAAAGTGAGGGGTGGCTGGCCGCGCATGCCCAAGGGCGAGGCATTGATGACGAGGTCGCAGCAGCCCTCGCGATCGTCGAATGCGAAATCGGTCGGCTCGGCAAAGTGATCGAGCGGCGCAACATGATGTTCGCCGCCCGGATCGAGTTCGTCGAGGAGCGCGCGAGCCTTTTCCGGATTGCGCCCGGCGAGCACGATGGTGAACCCCTCCCGGGCCAGCCCTGCCACGATGGCGCGCGCGGCGCCCCCGGTTCCGAGGACGCGCGCCATCCGGAAATAGTGCCGTTCGGCCAGCCGGGCGTGCAACGGTTCGAGGAAGCCGGCAACATCGGTGTTTCGGCCGACCAGCTTGCCGTCGGCAGCGCGGGTGACGGTGTTCACCGCGCCGACGCGGCGGGCAAGCGGGTCGAGACGGTCGAGCAGCGGGATGATCGCCTGCTTGTGCGGCATGGTAACATTGCAGCCAACCCATCTCGGGTCGCTGCGACGTCGGGCAATATAGTCGGCGAGTTCGGATGGGACGACGGCCGTTGCGCTGTAATCGGCATCGAGCCCGAGCTTTTCGATCCAGAAGCCATGGATGGCGGGCGATTTGGATTGGGCGACCGGATCGCCGATCACTTCGGCATAGACCGTCACTGCGCGAGGACGCCTTCGTCGCGCAGTGCTGCAAGCACCTGGAGCAGCGGCATACCGAGGACGGTGAACTGGTCGCCGATGATGCGATCGAACAGCTGGACACCCGGACCTTCGATGCGGAAAACGCCGACGCATTGGGCGACGGCGGGCCATTCGGTGGCGAGATAGGCGTCGATGAAATCCTCGCTAAGCTCGCGCATATGAAGCGTGGCGAAGTTGGATTCCACACGGACAATCCTACCCCCGCGAGAAAATGCCGCAGCGCTGTGCAAGGCCATGACCGTGCCGGAAAAGGCGCGCAGATGGTTTGCGGCTTCCTCGATCGAGCGTGGCTTGTCGAACCGCCGCCCGCCGGCCGTCACCAGCGAATCCGACCCGAGCACCAGCGCGTCCGGTCGAAGCGCCGAAACCGCAGCTGCCTTGGCCGCAGCAAGCGCCTGTGCCACCTCTTCGGGTTCGGCATCGCCCATTTCAGCCTCGATCGCGCGTTCGTCGACATCGGCAGCCTGGACTTCGAAGGCAACGCCTGCCGCAGCCAGCATCGCCTTGCGCGAGGCGCTGTTCGACGCCAGCACGATCCCGCTGCCCGCCAGCATGCTCATATCGCCCTGACTCCTTCGAACGATTTCGTGCGCCTGCCGTCGCGCTCGCTGTAAAGCTTGATCACCGCCGCTGCGGTTTCCTCGATCGAGCGGCGCGTCACATCGATCACCGGCCAGCCATTGTCGGCGAACATGCGCCGCGCAAAGGCGACTTCGTCCTTCACCTGATCGTTGTCGACATAGGACGTGTGCGACTGTTCGTTGAGCGTGAGGAGACGATTGCGGCGGATCTGGACCAGCCGCTCGGGTGCGGTGGTCAGGCCCACGACCATGGGATGTTGCAGTTCGAACAGCTTGGGTGGCGGCGGGCTTTCGACCACCAGGGGGATATTGGCGACCTTGTAACCACGATTGGCGAGATAGATGCTGGTCGGCGTTTTCGAGCTGCGCGACACGCCGGCAAGCACGATATCGGCCTGTTCCCAGTTTTCCCAGCCGATGCCGTCGTCATGGGCGATGGTGAACTGTATGGCCTCCACCCGCTCGAAATAGGCCTGGTCCATCTTGTGCTGGCGGCCGGGCCGGCCGTGTGCTTCTTGCCCAAGCGCCTTTTCCAGGGCGGCGGTCACGCGGTCGAGGATCGGGACCGCCGGAAAGCCGAATGTCGCGCAGACCTGTTCGAGATGAGCGCGCGTTTCCGGATTGACCAGCGTGAAGAGGACGAGCCCGGGATTGGCCTTGAGTTCGGGCACGATGCGCTCGAGATGCTGGCGACTGCGCACCATCGGCCAGAAATGCCGCACCACATCGGCATCGTCGAATTGCGCCAATGCCGCATTGGCCAGCATTTCCAGCGTTTCCCCGGTAGAATCCGATAGCAGGTGAAGGTGAATGCGATCCGAGATGAGTCAGTGTCCCGCGCCATGTGGAGAAGCGCTGGATAAACCACGGGACAGGTCTGGCGACAAGTTCGGGGATCAAATCCATCCCCGTTGCGAGTCCGATTCGGGGGTGATTCCCGCACAGCAAATACGATTTTTGCGCAGGCTGGGGACAGCATGGATAAGTATGACTCGACTCATGCATTCAGCCGAGTCGCATCGCTGGTGCCGAGCTTTCCCTGACGGGAGAAATAGGGCAGAGGCCTTTTGTGCCCGATTTCCACAGGGCCAACAGACTCCTTCAACCTTCTTATAAATAAGTATTATTGGATTGGACTCTTAACGATGCCCGGCCCCCTGATCGACACGCTGAACGGACATCGTGCCAAGCGCGCGCCAATCTGGCTCATGCGCCAGGCGGGCCGATACCTGCCCGAATATCGCGAGTTGCGGGCACAAAAAGGCGGCTTTCTCGAGCTGGCCTATGACAGCGAGGCAGCCTGCGAGATCACGCTGCAGCCGATCCGCCGGTTCGGTTTCGATGGTGCGATCCTGTTTTCCGATATCCTGATCGTGCCGCATGCGCTGGGACAGGATCTCGAGTTCCTTGCAGGCGAGGGACCCAGACTTTCGCCGCCGCTGGTCGATGCGGATCTCGACTCGCTGGTGCGCAATCCGGTGCGATACGAGCCGATTTACGAGACCGTCCGGCTGTGCCGTGCGACCCTTGGCGACGACGTCACCATGCTCGGCTTCGCAGGCAGCCCATGGACCGTCGCGACCTATATGGTGGCGGGCGAGGGCAGCCGCGACCAGCACGACGTGCGCAGCCTCGCCTATCGCGATCCGGGCAAGTTGCAGGCCATCATCGATGCCATCGTTGGCGAGACGATCACCTATCTGTCGGGCCAGATCGAGGCGGGGGCCGAAGCGGTGCAATTGTTCGACAGCTGGGCGGGCAGTTTGGCGCCGGACCAGTTCGAACGCTGGGTCATTGCGCCCAATGCCGCCATCGTTTCGGCCCTGCGTGCAGCATACCCGCTGGTGCCGATCATCGGGTTTCCGAAAGGCGCGGGCGAGAAACTGCCGGCCTATGCGCGCGAAACCGGCGTCCAGGCGATGGGGATCGACGAAACGCTCGATCCGGAATGGGTGGCGCGCGAACTGCCCGAGGCCATGCCCGTCCAGGGCAATCTGGATCCGCTGGTGCTGCTGGCGGGGAGCGACGCGCTGGAGCGCCGGATCGCAGCGATCCTCGATGCCTTTGCCAGCCGGCCGCATGTGTTCAATCTGGGCCATGGGATCGATCGCCGCACGCCGATTGCGCATGTCGAACGCCTGATTGCTGCAGTCCGCAACTGGCAGGGGTGACGAGGCCCGATCGAGCGCCTAGATGGCGCGCATGCAGGACATTCTTTCGATGACCTATCTCTGGATCAAGGCCGGACACATCATTTTCATGGTGTTCTGGATGGCGGGCCTGTTCATGCTGCCGCGCCAGATGATCTATCTGCACGATACGGCCCCCGGATCGCCCGAGGCGGAAAGTTGGGCACGGCGCATGGGTCTGCTGCGCACAATCATCCTGACGCCGAGTATCGGCCTGGTGTGGATTTTCGGGCTGCTGCTGGCCTGGACCATCGGTGTATGGGACCAGGGATGGTTTCATGCCAAATTGCTGTTTGTCGTGCTGCTGAGCGGCTTCCACGGCTATATGGTGGCGCAATCGAAAAAGATGGCGGACGGAAACCGCGGGCTGAGCGAAAAGCGGCTCCGGTTGCTCGGCGAGATTCCCGGGATCCTGCTTGCGATCATCGTGGTGCTGGTAATCGTCAAGCCGTTCTGACGGCGCCGCCTGAATGCGGATGGTGCGCGGCAGGCAACCCCCCGTCGTTTTGTCGATTGACGCTAGGGCGCGGCGATCTTATCTGAAGCCTTCCAGACCGGCCTATGGTTGTACCGAGGGGTACCGCCAGGTCCGCTTTCCCCAAGCCCAGTCCAGCGCCAGACTCCAGTCGGACGCAGGGACGACATAGACCCGCCGGCCATCCCCAATTCTACCCGAGTAAAACACTATGCATCTCAAGGATTTGAAAGAGAAGACGCCGGCAGACCTCGTCGCGATGGCCGAGGAAATGGGCGTCGAAGGCGCATCGACCATGCGCCGCCAGGACTTGATGTTCTGCATCCTTCGCGAACTGGCGGAAGATGAAGAATACGAAGAAAAAATCATGGGCATCGGCACCATCGAGGTGCTGCAGGACGGTTTCGGATTCCTGCGGAGCCCCGAAGCCAATTACCTTGCTGGGCCGGACGATATCTATGTCTCGCCGAACCAGGTCCGCAAATGGGGCCTGCGCACCGGCGATACGGTCGAAGGCGAGATTCGCGCCCCCAGGGAAGGCGAGCGCTATTTCGCGCTGACCAAGCTTTACAAGGTCAATTTCGATGATCCCGAAGCGGTCCGCCACCGGACCAATTTCGACAATCTGACGCCGCTCTATCCCGAAGAAAAGCTGACGCTCGACACGATCGACCCGACAGTGAAGGACAAGAGCGCGCGGGTGATCGACATCATCAGCCCGCAGGGCAAGGGCCAACGTGCGCTGATCGTTGCCCCGCCACGGACCGGTAAGACGGTGCTGCTGCAGAATATCGCCAAGGCGATCACCGACAACCACCCCGAGGTTTTCCTGCTGGTCCTGCTGGTCGACGAGCGGCCCGAAGAAGTCACCGACATGCAGCGCAGCGTGAACGGTGAAGTTATCTCCTCGACCTTCGACGAGCCTGCCAATCGCCACGTGCAGGTGGCCGAGATGGTGATCGAGAAGGCGAAGCGGCTGGTCGAGCACAAGCACGATGTCGTGATCCTGCTCGATTCGATCACACGGCTGGGCCGCGCCTACAACACGGTGGTCCCCAGCAGCGGCAAGGTGCTGACCGGTGGTGTCGATGCCAACGCGCTGCAGCGCCCCAAGCGGTTCTTCGGTGCGGCGCGCAATATCGAGGAAGGCGGATCGCTTTCGATCATCGCCACTGCGCTGATCGATACGGGCAGCCGGATGGACGAGGTTATTTTCGAAGAGTTCAAGGGCACGGGCAACAGCGAAATCGTGCTCGATCGCAAGGTCGCCGACAAACGCATCTTCCCGGCGCTCGACGTGGGCAAGTCGGGCACGCGCAAGGAAGAGAAGGATTCCAAGACCAACGAGGATTTCTTCGCCAATATGAACCAGTAAGGCGATGACCGCACCCCGGAGAGCCGCGATCACGGGCGCTCCGGGTGGAGGTAAGTCGAGCCTGCTGGACGCACTTGCGCGGCGCGGCTTTGCGACTGTTGGCGAAGTCGCGCGCGAGATCTTACGCGGCGACGGGGGCATGGCACTGCGTCGGGAAGACCCCGCGCAATTCGCAATCGCCATGCTCGATGCGCAACTGGCTCGCTGGATGGCAATCGAGACTGGGCGGGCGGACGTCGTTGTCTTCGACCGTGGCTTTCCCGATATCGCAGGTTTCTTGCAGGTCGAGGGGCTGCCGATTCCCGCGCGTGTCGATGAAGCGTGCCGGGCGTTGCGATTTGACGGGCCGATTTTCCGGGCACATGCGTGGAGCGCTATCTATCGTCCCGATGCCGAGCGTATCCAGGACTGGGAGGAGGCCGTGGCGAGTGACGAGGCCGTCGCCCAGGCGTGGCGCGATTACGGATATGAGCTGGTCGATTTGCCGCGAGCACCTGTCGATGACAGGGCGGAGTTCGTCATTGCGCGGTTAGGCTGACGTCTGGCGGTCCAGCATGGCGGCCATCAGCTCCCACACCTTGTTCACCGCCTTCAGCGGCCGTACCATCACCTTGAAATCGGCGATCATGCCGTCTTCGTCGAAGCGGATCAGATCGATGCCATTGACGTGCACCCCGTCCAGTTCGGTGGTGAATTCCAGCACTGCACAATCCTGGTCGACCAGTTCGCGCACATAGCGGAAGCTGTCGTTGCCAAGCGTCTGGGCCGCAGCCGCGAGGTAGGCAACGACCAGTGCGCGCCCGCGTTGCGGCGTGTGGACGACGGGAGAGTGAAAGACGGCGTCTTCGCGGATGATCCTGGCGAGATCTTCCGGACGATTGCCGCGCTCCATCGCCCGGTGCCAGTTCGCCAGTCCGTCTGCTGCGCTCATTGCAGCCTCGCAAAGCTGTCCGGGCTCGCTGCAGCCCAGTCACGCGCATAGGGGGTCGCGTCGGGTTCGGCGAGCAACTCGCCCGGTCGCAGAAAAGTGTAGATCCGATCGATCGGGTCCGAGCGGGCGGGGTTCTGCCTCTCGGAGATATTGCAGGGATCGATCTGCCAGGGATTGTCGATGCCCATCGCTACGACCATTTCGCGCAGGGCGTGCAGCGTGTGGCGCTGGAAGCGCGCCACCCGTTCGGCCTTGTCGCCGACGACGAGGCCGCGCTGGCGGGTGGGATCCTGGGTCGCGATGCCGGTGGGGCAGCGGTCGGTATGGCAATTCATTGATTGCACACAGCCGAGCGCGAACATGAAGGCGCGTGCGGCATTGCACCAGTCAGCTCCGAGACCAAAGTTCATCGCCAAGCCGGCACCCGAGTGCACTTTGCCGGCCGCGGCGATGCGAATTTCGTCGCGCAATCCGGTGCCGACAAGCGCGTTACGAACGAGAATCAGTCCTTCGCGCAGGGGCATGCCGACACGGTTGGAGAATTCGACAGGCGATGCGCCCGTACCGCCTTCGGCGCCGTCGACCACGATATAGTCGAGCCGAATGCCGGTTTCGAGCATGGCCTTCATGAGCGCAAAAACTTCGTGGGGTTTGCCGACGCACAGCTTGATGCCGACGGGCTTTCCGCCCGAGAGGTCACGCAGCTGCGCGGCCCATTCGAGCAGCTCGATCGGCGTGCGGAAAGTCGAATGCGCGGGAGGAGAGACGACTTCCTTGCCGACGGGTACGCCGCGCGCGTCGGCGATTTCCTGCGTGACCTTCGAGCCCGGCAGCACCCCGCCATGGCCGGGTTTGGCGCCCTGGCTGAGCTTGATCTCGACCATCTTGACCTGCTGGTCACTAGCCGTTTTGGCAAAGCGTTCAGGACTAAATGAACCATTTTCGTTACGGCATCCGAAGTAGCCGCTGCCCAGTTCCCACACCAAGTCTCCGCCATGGGAGCGATGGTATCTGGAGATGCCGCCTTCGCCGGTATCGTGGTAGAAATTTCCCGCCGCGGCGCCTTTGTTCAAGGCCATGATCGCATTGGCAGAGAGCGACCCGAAGCTCATTGCCGAGATGTTGAGGAGGGAGGCCGAGTACGGCTTGCGACACTGGCTGCTGCCGACGTCGACACGCCACTCGGTCGGGATCTTGTCATTGGGGACCATCGAGTGCGCGAGCCACTCGTATTCGGCGGAATAGACGTCGAGTTCGGTGCCGAACGGATGCGAATCAAGCTCGCCCTTGGCGCGTGCGTAGACCAGGCTGCGCTCGTCATGGTTGAAGGGGCGCCCTTCGAGGTCGCCCTCCACGACATAGGCGCGCGCGAACGGGCGCAAATCCTCCATGATCCAGCGTACGCGGGCAATCAGCGGATAGTTTCTGCGCAGCGTGTGCTTGCGCTGGACAAAGTCCCACACGGCGATGGCAAGCAAGGGGAGGGTGACGACAAGTCCCCAGCGCCAGCTTTCGGACACGGCAAAAGCGACCGAAAGCAGAATCAGCGCAAGAGGCACGCCGTAGCGCGCGAGGAGTTCGGTGGTGCTGGCCCACCCGGCTTTTTCGGGGATCAATTCAAATGCTCTGCGAAGAATTCACGGGTGCGTTCGTCAGCCAGTTCGGCAGCTTCGTCATTCCGGCGCTTGCCGAATTCGGTGGCGAAGCCATGATCGAGACCCTCGTAGTCATGGAGCGTGACCCTGGGATGATCGTCGAGACCCTCGTGCATCCTGCGCTGGGTGTCCTTGTCGACGAAGCCGTCATCGGTCGGGACATGCAACAGCACGGGATGGGCGATCGCGTGCTTTTCACGAAGCAACTCGTCGATGCCGACGCCATAATAGCCGACCGACGCATCGACATCGGTCCGGGCGGCAGTCATGAAGGCGAGGCGACCGCCGAGGCAATAGCCCACGCACCCTACTTTCGCGATCTGCTCCTCTTCACGCAGATGATGGATCGTCGCTTCGATGTCGCGGATGCCTTGATCCTGGTCGAACTTGCCCATCAGATCGAGCGCCCGCTGGAATTCCTTTTCGACGTCGGGATCGAGTTCGATGCCCGGCTCGAGACGCCAGAAGAGATCGGGCGCGATAGCGAGATAGCCATCTTCGGCGAGACGATCACATTTGCGGCGGATGCCGGCATTCACACCGAAGATTTCCTGGATGACGATAATGGCCGATTTGGGAGCCTCGTTCGGTCGGGCGACATAGGCTGAGAAACTCTCGTCCCCGGACAAGGTGGTGATCGTGGCGGTCTCGGTCATTCTCGTTTCTCCATTGTCGAAGGCGGACGTAGCGCTTGCTTCGGGCCCGTCACAGACCCACATAGGCATCCGGTCTTGTAACGGAGAAAGTGCGATGAAGGTCCATATCGAAATCGATTGCACGCCGGAAGAAGCGCGCTCGTTCATGGGACTGCCCGATGTGGGGAAGGCGAACGACATCTATGTCGACATGATGTCCAAGGCGATGAAGGGCGTTTCGAACACCGATCAATTGCAGGACTATGCACGCCAGCTGGCTCCGATGGGGCAGGCGGGCCTTAAGATTTTCCAGAGCTTCATGGAAGGTGCTGCCGCGGCCAAGACCACGGATACGAAGCCTGACAAGAAAGACACGTAGACCTACGGTTCCGAAATGTCGGCTACCATCTTCGCCCTGTCGAGTGGGGCCCCGCCCGCCGCCATAGGGATCATCCGGATCAGCGGCCCGCATGCTGGCGATGCCCTTAGCACTTTGGTCGGCAAAGTTGCCTCCGCGCGGAAAGCGACGTTGCGAACGCTGCGAGCGCGCGATGGGTCAATCCTCGATACCGCTCTCGTCATCTGGTTTCCCGGACCGCGCACGGCGACTGGCGAAAATCTGGCAGAAATTCACTGTCACGGCGGTCGGGCCGTGGTGCGCGCAATCGAGAATGCCCTGGCCGAGTTGTCAAACCTGAGGCGAGCGGAACCGGGCGAATTCACCCGACGCGCCTTCGCAAATGGCGTGATCGACCTCGCTGAGGCAGAGGGGCTCGCCGATCTGCTTTCATCTGAAACCGAATTGCAGCGTCTTGCTGCGCAGGCTTCGGCGGGCGGGGGCTTTTCGCGCCAGGTCGAGGAGTGGCGAGGGGAGCTTCTAAAGATTTCGGCCGAGGTCGAGGCTGCACTGGATTTCGCAGATGAGGGCGATGTGGAGGAGCATAACAATGGCTTTCCTTCGCGTATGGCCGAACTAGCGGACGTTTGGCGCGTCGTGCTCGACCAACCACGGGCCGAGCGGTTACGGAATGGCGTCCGGGTGATCTTGGCAGGACCGCCGAATTCCGGAAAGTCTTCGCTTTTCAATGCATTGCTGGGCGAGGGTGCGGCAATTGTGACGCCGATTGCGGGTACAACGCGGGATGTCATCGAACGATCGATCTCGATCAATGGTGTGCCACTCGTGCTGGTGGATACGGCAGGGTTACGGGAAACAGGCCAGGACGAGGTGGAAGCGATCGGGATTGATCGTGCGAGGCAAGCGCTGACGGAGGCCGACATCGTCTTGTGGCTCGGTGCGGTAGGTGAGGGGCCAGAAGGCGCTTGGGAGATTTCCGCCAGGTGCGATCTCCCTGACGAGCGCAAGAGGCGCTACGATTTCATGGTTTCATCGGTTACGGGCGAGGGATTGAGCGAGCTGGCCGAGGCGCTTACCAGCAGCGCCCGGGATATCCTGCCCAAGCCCGGAACTATCGCCCTGAACCAACGTCAGGCGGGTTTGCTGAGTGAAGCGCAGGATCAGATCTCGGGGGCGTCGCGTGCTTCGGACCTTTTGGTGCTAGCTGAAAGGTTGCGACTGGCGCGGGTTGCGCTTGACCGGCTGCTAGGCCGCGATTCGACCGAGGAAATGCTCGACTTGCTGTTCGGCCGTTTCTGCATCGGAAAATAATGTTCCACGTGAAACATGCGGGTTTGAAACTGGCGTGGGCTGGTCTATTTGCCAGCCATGCAGAACTTTGATGTCCTTGTTATCGGCGGCGGGCATGCCGGCGTAGAAGCTGCGTGCGCAGCGGCGCGCATGGGCGCAAAGGCAGCGCTGGTGAGTTTCGATCTCGCTAAAGTTGGCGCGATGAGCTGCAATCCGGCGATCGGCGGGTTGGGGAAAGGTCATCTCGTGCGTGAAGTGGATGCGCTCGATGGCGTAATCGCTCGAGCTGCGGACGCGGGTGCAATTCACTATCGCATGCTCAACCGGTCGAAGGGGAGCGCAGTTTGGGGCCCACGTGTCCAAGCGGATCGTATGCTGTTCTTGCACGCTGTCCAGAAACACATCCGGAGCCAGGACAACCTCTCCTTGATTCAGGACGAAGTAGTTGGACTGCGTCTTGCGCAGGGTCGTGTTATCGGTGTCGATCTGGCAAGTGGTCATGCTTGCGACGCGTCTGCCGTTGTTCTCTGCACGGGGACCTTTCTTGGAGGGCGCCTTTTTCGCGGTGAGGAGCGGCTTGACGGCGGCCGGATCGGCGAGAATTCGGCGCATCGCCTGGCAGATCAGTTGCGTGATGCAGCCTTGCCGATGAGCCGTTTGAAAACGGGAACTCCGCCCCGACTAGACGGTCGGACAGTCGACTGGGCAGTGCTCGAACGCCAACCGTCCGACGATGAGCGTTGGACGATGTCAGCGTTGACCCCCTGCCGGTCAAACCCGCAGGTCTTCTGCGCGATTACCCGAACGAATGCGGTTTCGCATGATATTATCCGCGAAAACCTGGAGCGCTCGCCGCTTTTCTCGGGTGCGATCGAGGCCATCGGGCCGCGCTATTGCCCTTCGATCGAGGACAAAATCCATCGGTTCGGCGATCGCGACGGGCATCAGATCTTCCTCGAACCAGAAGGCTTGTCGACGCATCTGGTCTATCCCAACGGCATCAGCACCTCGTTACCGGTCGATGTGCAACTCGCAATGCTGCGCAGTATGAGGGGGCTAGAACGCGTGCGGATGCAAGTGCCCGGATACGCGGTAGAATACGACCATATCGATCCGCGAGCATTGCGACCGACTCTGGAGTTGCGCGACATCCCCGGGCTTTATTGTGCGGGGCAGATCAACGGTACGACCGGCTATGAAGAGGCGGCTGCGCAAGGCCTTGTTGCCGGCGTGGAGGCTGCGGCTGCTGTGACGGGAAGGCAGGCAGTCAAGCTTGATCGGGCGAATTCCTACATTGCCGTCATGATCGACGACCTGACGCTGCAGGGTGTGAGCGAACCCTACCGGATGTTGACCTCACGGGCCGAGTACCGGCTTCGGTTGCGGGCTGCCAATGCGGATACCAGACTGACACCAATGGCGATCGATGTAGGCTTGGCCGGAGATGAGCGCCGTAAATGGTTCGAACGGAGGAACCAATCTCGTGCGACGGCAAAGGATATTCTTGCCGTGCGCGTTCCGGCTTCGGAGCTCGGTTCGGCAGGTGTCGTTATCGGCAAGGACGCAAATGAAAAGAGTGCGGCCGAATGGTTGAGGGGAGGGCATGTCTCGCTCGCCGATCTCGCCAGAGTGTTGCCCGCGATCGAACCCGATAGCAATGTCTATACCGAATTGGCCGAAGACATCGTCTATGCACCCTATCTCGAACGGCAGGAGGCTGAACTGAGAGATTTGAAAGCAGGCGAGAGTCTAGTGCTGGCGGTCGATTTTCCTTATGAGAGAGTGCCTGGCCTGTCGCGGGAGATGGTCGAACGGCTCTCCCGTGCGAAGCCCTCGACACTGTCTGCGGCAGGGCGAATTCCCGGGATCACGCCCTCTGCGCTTTCCGCCCTGCTCGTACATGCGCGAAAGCTGGAACGTGAGGCAGCACCGGCGTGAACAAATCCGAGGCACGAGGCTATCTCAAAGAGTTGGGCGGTGAGACGGCAATCACGAAGCTCGAGCATTTGGCCAAATTGCTTGCTGAAGCAAATTCATCGCAGAACCTTATTTCGAAAAGTACCGTCGAGGCAATGTGGGTTCGACACTTTGCTGATTCCGCGCAATTGTTGGAGTATGTTCCACGTGAAACAGTCGGGTCGCAATGGATTGATCTCGGTTCGGGCGCGGGGCTGCCGGGCCTGATCATCGCAATCCTTCGACCTGATTTGGGCGTTACCCTCGTGGAATCCCGTAAACGTCGCGTTGAGTGGCTCGACAAAGCGGTCAGGGGTCTCAGACTTTCGAATTGCTCGGTCATCGGCCAGCGTCTCGAGAATGTCGAGACGAGCCCATTCGACTTCATTTCCGCTCGAGCATTCGCACCCTTACCGAAGCTGCTGCACCTCGCATCGCGTTTCTCCACAAGCGAGACGGTCTGGCTCTTGCCGAAAGGGCGCTCGGCGACGCAAGAAGTGCAGGACCTACCGAAACGACTGCAGGACATGTTTCACGTGGAACAATCACTGACGGACAAGACTGCGGGCATTGTGGTGGGTCATGGACAAGTGGATGTGTGCCAGTGATTACGATCGCCATAGCCAATCAGAAGGGCGGGGTGGGGAAGACCACCACTGCGATCAACATGGCGACAGCGATGGCGGCAACCGGCTGGAAAACCTTGCTCATTGACCTTGATCCGCAAGGCAACGCTTCGACGGGTATGGGGATCGAAGCGTCCGCTCGGCGGCTGAACAGTTATGACCTGTTGCTTGGTGAAGCGAGCCTCGTCGAATGCGCGCAGGCCACCGAAATCCCTGGACTCGATATCGTCCCCGCGACACAGGATCTGTCCGGCGCCGAGGTCGAGCTGGTTGCTGTCGAAGATCGGACCGGGCGCCTCTCGAAGGCGCTTTCAAATCGCGACAAGGGTGGTTTCACCGGATACGATATTGCTTTTATCGATTGCCCGCCATCCCTGGGCCTTCTGACGCTCAACGCACTGGGGGCGGCAGACACGTTATTGGTGCCCTTGCAGTGCGAATTTTTCGCGCTGGAGGGTCTGAGTCAGCTGCTTCAAACAGTTGAACGGGTGCAACAGCGGTTCAACCCGAATCTCGGGATCGTTGGAATTGCGCTTACGATGTTCGATAAGCGTAACCGCCTGACCGATCAGGTTGCCGACGACGTGCGCGATTGCCTCGGCCAGCTCGTATTCGAAAACGTCATTCCGCGTAATGTACGCCTGTCCGAAGCACCCAGCCATGGCATGCCAGCGCTTATCTATGATCACAATTGTCCGGGAAGCCGCGCGTATATCGGCCTGGCGCGCGAGCTAATCGGAAGACTCCCCCAAGACAGGAAGGCAGCATGAGCGGTACGATCAATCGCAAGAAGAAACTTGGTCGTGGCTTGGGCGCGCTCCTCGGTGAGACACAGCGCGAAGAGCCTCTGGTGCGCGGCGAAAGTGGGGCAAATGATCATGACGGGCCTGCCGAAGGGGCCGCAATGGGACTCCGCAATATCGCCGTGTCGGCGATCGAACCCTTGCCGGGTCAGCCGCGCGAGCATTTCGATAGCGATGCGCTTGATGAGTTGGCAGCGTCGATTGCGCAACGCGGCGTGATACAACCGATCATCGTTACTGCGACAGACAATGGCCGTTTCCGCCTTGTCGCTGGTGAGCGCCGCTGGCGGGCTGCCCAGCGTGCCAAGCTGCATCAGATTCCGGCGCTGGTGCGCGAACTCGACGAGCGAGAAATCATCGCCCTGTCGCTGATCGAAAACCTTCAGCGCGAAGACCTCAATCCGCTTGAAGAAGCCAAGGCATATCAGCGACTTGCTGACGAAGAGGGCATGAGTCAATCGGAGATCGCGAAGCTTGTCGACAAGTCACGTAGCCATGTTGCCAATTTACAGCGATTGCTCGCTCTACCGGAAAAGGTCCTCGAATTTCTGGCGTCCGGCACGCTTTCAATGGGCCACGCGCGCGCCTTGATAGGCAACGACGAGGCTGCCGAACTGGCACAGCGGGCCGTCGCAGAACATCTCTCCGTACGCCAAGTTGAACAGCTTGCGCGGGGCGAGAAGGCTGCGAAGAAGCCCAGACGGAACGGGTCGACGGGAGCGGTCGGGTCGGATGCCGATATTTCCGCCGTCCAGGGCCATCTTGAGGAATTCCTTGGCCTGCCGGTCCGGATCAAGACTGGCGACAAGCCAAGCAATGGTACGGTCACTATCAGTTACCGCACACTCGACCAATTAGACCTGATTTGTCAGAGGCTTACCGGCGGAGAAATTTGAGCAAAAGCGCAGGGGCCTTGAGCCGAGATTACTCGACGTCGCGATAGACCGGTCGGCGCGGCACCGCGATTTCGACGGGTACCAGCATATATTCTTGTCCATAGACCGGCGTCCGGTTTTCGAGAGTGCCAGCCATTGCATCGGCCATATAATCGTCGAGATAAGCTTGGCATTCATCGCCTTGCGCCGGTGCCGAGGTGACCTGCCGACCGCTTCGCCTATCTAGGACGCCTGCCCGTTCGGTCTCACCGTAGGTCGCCAAGCGTGCGCGACATTCGGCAAGCCAGGCCGAGCGGTCGAAGGTCACGATCCGTCCGCCGGGAGGAACGGGAAGCTCCACCATTTTCGCGGTCGAACCCACCGGTCCGGGAACTGGCAGCACGGTCTCGAGCGATTCGCCGGGCATCGTCTTCCGCGAATAATCCGCACCTGCGGTGTCACTTGTTCCCTGCACCACCGGCTTCTGGACGAAGATGCGGCCAATCTCGTTAATTCGTCGGGCAGGGATCACACGGCGGGCCGGTCGCTGCTCTTCCACATCCTGCGGCTCGCCCGATTCCTGTGTTGTCGCCACTGAATTGCGGTTGGTATAATCCGCTCCAGCATTATCCTGCGCGTTGGCAGCTCCGGCGCAAAGCCCGAGCGTCGCTGCCAAGGTCAATCCCAGCCGATGCGCCATCACGGTTTCCTCTTTACAAGTCGCCGCGCCCATGCGCCGCCGACTCCCCAATAAACCCGGACTTACGCGTGATGTTTCCCGCAGAAAACGGGCTTTACCGTGCTCGTCCCATCGAGGGGCGACCTTAAATCCGAGCGACAATCAGCCCTGCCAACTGCTCGATACCTGAGCGATCCGAATCGTCGAAACGCCCCGTCTCAGGGCTGTCGAGATCGATCACGGCGATGACCTCGCCGTCACGAATGATCGGAACGACCAATTCGGAAGCGCTGGCTGCGTCGCAGGCAATATGGCTAGGAAACGCGTGTACGTCGTGGACAATCTGGCTTTGTGCCGTCTCTGCGGCAACCCCGCAAACTCCGCGCCCAATTGGAATTCTGATACATGCCGGGCGACCGATGAACGGCCCGAGCACGAGTTCGCCATCGATCATGCGATAAAATCCCGCCCAGTTGAGGTCTGGCAGGAATTCCCACATCAGTGCCGCAAGATTGGCCATATTGGCCACGCCATCGCTCTCGTTCGACGTCAAGGCGTCGGCGGCCTGGCAGAGGTCGTGGTAAAGATCGGCCTTCGAGCTGCCTTCGACGGGTCTGAATTCGAACATGGAGAGGATGTAGGCCAAGCCCGAACTCGTGCAAGCCCCGTTGCGGGCAGTGCATCCGTGCAGTAACGCCTCGTAACATGAGCACACTCAAGAAGATCGCCATCGCACTCGTCGTGCTGCTGGCTGTTCTCGCAGCGATCGTTTTCTTCCTTTCGCGGGGCGATCGCGCCGATATACCGTTCAGCGATGTGGTCGGCACAGATCCGACGCTCGACGAGCCGAACTCCGAGATATTCCCGACGCTCGCGATTGCGGAACCGGTTGGCTGGGCCGAGAGCGAGGTGCCGACCGCTGCCGAGGGCCTGACCGTGATGCGCTTTGCCGATGGGCTGGACCATCCGCGCACGGTCTACACACTTCCCAATGGCGACGTGCTCGTGTCGCTCACCCGCGCGCCCGCCGAGGAAGGCGGCGGCATTTCGGCCTGGATAACTGAGAAGGTGTTGAACCGGGCGGGGGCGACCGGTCGACCGTCGGCAAACCAGATCATGCTGCTGCGCGACAGCGATGGCGATGGCCGCGCGGAAACGCGTCAGACCCTGTTGCAAGGACTCGATTCGCCATCGGGCATCGCGTGGGCGGATGGCACGCTTTATGTGGCCAATCATGATGAAGTGCTGGCCTTTGCGTATGGGCTTGGCCAACCGCGCATCACGGGCGAGGCGCGCAAGCTGACCGATCTTGCCGGCGGCGGACACTGGATGCGCAATCTCGAATTGTCGCCGGACGGATCGAAACTTTATGTGGCGGTAGGTTCGGACACGAACATCGCGGACAAAGGCATGGAGGCCGAGGAGGGGCGTGCGCTCATCTGGGAACTCGACCTCGAAAGCGGCAGGCGCCGGATGTTCGCCGGCGGCCTGCGCAATCCGAACGGGCTCGATTTCAATCCCTGGTCGGGCGAATTGTGGACCACGGTCAACGAACGCGACATGCTCGGGAGCGATCTCGTGCCCGACTACATGACCAATGTTCCCGTTGGCGCGCAATACGGCTGGCCTTGGGTGTATTGGGGCGACAATTTCGACCGCCGCGTTAAATATCCGATCCCGCAATTCATCAATTATGTGCGCACACCCGAATACGCGCTCGGCCCACATGTCGCCGCGCTCGGTATGGTTTTCAGCCGCGAAGGCGCACGGATGGGCGGCGCATTCTCAAGTGGTGCATTTGTTGCCCGGCATGGATCGTGGAACAGGAAGCCGCCGTCGGGATACGACGTGGTCTATGTCGCTTTCGATGGTCGCGGCAACCCGACGGGCAAGCCCATTCCCGTGCTCACCGACTTCCTGACGGGCGAAGGCACGACGCGCGGCCGGCCGACATGGGTCGAATGGGCCGGCGACGGCAGCCTGCTGGTAAGCGACGACACGGCCGGGATTATCTGGCGCGTGATCGATAGCGCCGCGCAGCCGCAAGCTGCGATCGAGTCGGTCCGGAGCGACAGCTTGCCGCCCCAACGCGAATTGCGGGGTCAGCAGGCAACCTTTGGCGAGGATGACTACGCGCGCCGCGTCACCGCAGAATAGTCGCGCGGCGCAACTCGGTCAGCCGACCAGGGTGGCGGTGTCAATGGCATAGAGCGCTGCAGCGCCTGCCATGGCCGAGGCCCTGAGTCCGCTCGCCTCCGGCACGACGCGGTCGAGAAAATAGCGGACCGTCGCAGTCTTTGCCTCGCGCATTTCCGGGTTCTCGCCAGTTTCGATTGCACGCAGCTGCCGCAGAAGCTGCCATCCGGCAGTGGCGACCGCCACCATGGTGCAGAACGGGACCGACCCCGCCAGTTTGTCGTCCACGCTGGCACCGTCCGAAATCCACTCGGCGACTGCCTGGCAATCTTTCGCCAGCGTCGCGAGCGCCGGTTCGCCATCAGCACTGTCCCTTGCAATATCGGACAGCAGCGCAGTCAGAGCCTTTCCGCCATCGAGAGCGAGCTTGCGCGTCACCAGATCGGCTGCCTGGATACCATTCGTACCTTCATAAATCGGCGCGATCCGCGAATCGCGCCAATGTTGCGCTGCGCCGGTTTCCTCGACGAAACCCATCCCGCCATGGACCTGGATGCCCAGGCTGGCGATTTCGATCCCGGCATCGGTACCCCAAGCCTTGATCAGTGGCGTCAGGACGTCTCCACGCATTGCCGCATCCGTGTCGCCGAGCGCGCCGCGGTCGACCTGACCCGCGGTGTAATAAAGCAGCGCGCGCGCCCCTTCGGTCAGCGCCTTCATGCGCAACAGCATGCGCCGTACGTCGGGATGCTCGATAATCGCGACGGGTGCCCTGTCGGGCGATCCGGCGCGTGCCGACTGGATACGCTCCTGAGCATATTCGAGCGCCTGCTGCGTCGCGCGTTCGCCGATCTGCACCCCCTGGTTCCCGACATTGATGCGCGCGTTGTTCATCATCGTGAACATGGTCGCCAGGCCGCGATTTTCTTCGCCGACCAGCTCACCGATGCAATCATCGTTGTCGCCATAGCTCATCACGCAGGTCGGTGAAGCGTGGATCCCGAGCTTGTGTTCGATGCTGACGCAGCGCACGTCATTGCGTGGTCCGATCGGCAAACGGGCGAGGACGAGATGCACGATGTTCTCGGCCAGTTCGTGTTCGCCCCAGGTAATGTAGATTTTCTGGCCCTTGATACGATATTTTCCGGCGTGCTCGCCATCGGCGATGGGCGTTGCTGCCGTCCGCAGTGCGCCGACGTCGGAGCCCGCCTGCGGTTCGGTGAGATTCATCGTCCCGGACCACTTGCCGCTGACGAGGTCCGGCAAGTATTTTTGCTGGAGAGCTTCGGATCCATGGCGCTCGAGCGCTTCGATCGCGCCCACGCTGAGCATCGGCAGCAGGTTGAAGGCCATGTTCGCCGTGCCGAGATTTTCGAGCACGTTGCAGGCGAGCGTGAAGGGTAATCCCTGACCGCCAAATTCCTTCGGGCTGGCAATGGCATTCCATCTCTGTTCGACATAATGGCCGTAGGCTTCGGCAAAGCCATCCGGCAAGCGCACCACGCCATTCTCGAGCTTCGCACCCTCCAGATCCCCGATACGGTTGAGAGGCGCGAATTCGCCGGCCGCAAACTGGCCCACCCCTTCGACAATGGCTTCGACCATGTCGGGTTCTGCTTCGGCGAACATCTCGCTCTGTGCGAGCTCCTCGATCCCGGCGTTGACGCGAATGGCGAACAGCTGGTCCCTGGTGGCGGGGGTGTATGTCACGGAGCATTCCTCTTGGCTTATCCGGCAACCAGATATAGCGCGCTGGCATGGGCGGCAAATACGCTACGGAACGGTTACGGGCCGATACTGCGGGTATCGCCCGCGCCGCGCAACTGCTGCGCGAAGGCAAGCTCGTGGCGCTGCCGACAGAGACGGTCTACGGCCTTGCTGCGCGCGCCGATCGGGAAGCGGCGGTTGCAAGAATTTATGCAGCGAAGGGTCGACCGAGCTTCAATCCGCTGATCGTTCACGTTGCGGATATGGCGCAAGCCCAGACACTCGCCGATTTCACCGACGAGGCCGTGCGGCTCGCCAAAGCATACTGGCCCGGGCCGCTTACGCTGGTCCTCCCGCGCAAAGGCAATACAGCGTTGGCGGATGCGGTCACGGCTGGGCTCGAGACCGTGGCGCTGCGGATGCCGCAGCATCCCGTGATGCGCGACATTCTCCTCGCTTGCGCCACACCGCTCGCGGCACCTTCGGCCAATCGCAGCGGATGGATCAGCCCCACCTCTTCCGCACATGTCCTGGCAAGCCTGGATGGACGCATCGATGCCGTCGTCGATGGTGGGGAATGTGGGGCGGGGATCGAATCCACTATTGCCGCCGTACGTGCGGGCGGTGGCATTGAGGTGCTTCGGCCCGGACCGATCGCTCTGGGTGCGGTTACGTCCGGAGAGGCGATCGAAGCGCCCGGACAGCTGGAGAGTCATTATTCACCCGGCAAGCCGATGCGGTTGAACGCCGCGGAAGTTGCGCCAGACGACTTCGTGATCGGTTTCGGACCGATGGATTGCGATTGTTCGCTATCGCCAAGCGGCGACCTGACCGAGGCGGCAGCGCGGCTTTACGCATGCCTGCACGATGCGGCCAGTTCGGGAAAGCCGACGATTGCCGTTGCGCCCATTCCCGCTCACGGGATCGGCATTGCCATCAACGACCGATTGCGGCGGGCAGCGACCCCGCCTGAATGATCGAACGGATCAGCGCCGTTCGGGTTCGAGTGGAACGGTCGGCAGGATTTGCTGCATCTGTGCATAGGTGTCGCGAGCCTGGTCGCAGGCACGCCGATTGCCCTTCTCGCAGTCGTCCAGCTGTTTGTCGTAATCACGTTCGAGCCGCGCCAGTTGCTGCTCGCGACGCCGAATTTCGCGTCCGCGCTTCTCGTCGGCTTCGGATTGGCTTTCGGTCGCCAGATCCACGCCGCGACTGACGACCTTAACCGGGGCGGTCACCACATCGAGGGCAGTTTTGGCGAGACAGCCGGGCAGCATCACGCTGGCCACGGGGAGCAATATCAGGGAAAGGCGACGCATGGATTTTCTCCTTCTGCGTCGCCTAGAGGGTTTTGCCTGAGTTGGCGATGAATTAAGCGGCCGGACCTTCAGGTGGGGCCGGCGGCTCTGGCGCGGTCGGGCCACTTGGCCCTTGAGGGCCCGCAGGCGCTTCGGGCGGCGTCGGCTGACCGGAAGCCCCGCCCGAACGCGTCGTGCCACCTCTGCAACGCAGGGTGCCCGATCCCATGGCAGTAATGGTGCAGTCAGCGCTGCCGTTTACTGTGACATTGCCCGAACCCATGATCCGTGCCTCGACCGTGCCGTCCGAACCGAATTCGGCATCACCCGACCCCGCCACAGAAATGTCTGCATTCTCGACCTTGAGACCCGGCATCCTGCCCGAACCTGCGCCGGCAATGGTCAGATCGAGTGTTTCGGCCTCGCCCGCGCCTTCGAAATCGCCTGATCCTGCAATCGTGAGATCAAGCTTGGTCGCGCGCACACTCGCCGCACGGGCAGACCCCGATCCAGCAATCGTGACTTCGGCGTCTCCGGTGAGCTGCTCCGCGTTGACTGTGCCCGACCCTGCAAGAACCATCGCCCTCAGGCTGGGCATGGTGACGCGCACGCTGGCCGTGCCGATATCGCCCTTGCTGTCCTTGTCCCGGCTAATGCCAAGCGAACCATCTTCCAGCTTGAAGCGCAGGGCATCGACGGCGGCCTGGTCGCCGCTGACGTCGATCTCGAGGCCGGACCCGTTGACGATGGTCACGGTGTCCGGACCCGCCAGCACCAGCTCGGTCGGCACAGCACCGCTTGTGTCAAGCTCGGCCAGCGGCACCCCATCGTCGCCAAGCTGGACATTCACACCGCCACATCCGGCGGCCAGCCCGGTCATGGCGAGGGCGGCGACGGGTGCGAGACCCGCTAACAGTCGTTGCAGCATTATTTTCCTTCCCAATCATATTCCGCAGTCCGTATTGCTACAATAATACACCATGGCGCAAGGTTCAAGTCAGTTGCGTTGCCTCAATGACATAGCGACGGCGGTTCGGAGGAACGTGAAGAAGGTTGGCCGGCCAAAGCCCAAGCGCCAAACAAACCATGTCGTGAGCCCTTAGGAGTACGAAAAAAAGGGGCGCCATCTGGCGCCCCTTCGAGGTGTTCGAACCGGAAAGAAAGAACCTTAAGCCTCTTCTGTGTTCTCGTAATACTGCGGCGCATGTTCGCGCAGGACATCGAGGATCTTCTCGAGCGCAGTCGGTTCATCGGTCTTTTCCATGGCAGCCAGCTCACGCGCCAAACGGCTCGATGCGGCCTCGAATATCTGCCGCTCGGAATAGCTTTGCTCGGGCTGGTCATCCGGGCGGAAAAGGTCGCGGGTCACTTCTGCAATCAGCACGATTTCGCCCGAGTTGATCTTGGCCTCGTATTCCTGCGCGCGGCGGCTCCACATGGTGCGCTTGACCTTGGGCTTGCCCTTAAGCGTATCCATGGCTTCCTTGAGCGTCTTATCGCTGGAGAGCTTGCGCATGCCGATCGATTCGACCTTGTTGACCGGAACGCGAAGCGTCATCCGTTCTTTCTCGAACCGGAGGACGTAGAGGTCGAGCTGCATTCCTGCGATTTCCTCGCTCTGCAACTCTATGACACGGCCGACGCCGTGCTTGGGGTAAACAACGTAATCACCAACATCGAAGGCGTCAGCCTGGCTCGCCATGCAAAAATCCTTTCGTCGGGGGGATCAGCAACAGCGTCAAATCACTTGGCCCCGCGGGCCGAGGTGCGGCTCGCGGCAAGGCGTGAAATGTGACGTTGCGGGTGGTCCTGCCCTTTCAATACATACAGCTGGCCGGGAGCAAACCGGCACAGTTGTTGCATTATATAGCACACTCGCAACAAAATTGCGAGTCGGCAGAAAAGGCGCCAATCTAAGGTGTCAAACGCGATGACGCTTGCGAATCGGCTCAGTCGCCTTCGCCAGGCTCGGGCGAGAAATACTTCTCGAACTTGTCTTCCTCGCCCTTATGCTCGTCGGCATCTTCGGGCGGCTCCTTCTGACCGGTGATATTCGGCCATTCCGCTGAAAATTTCGTGTTGAGCTCCAGCCACTTCTCCAGATTGTCCTCCGTATCCGGCAAGATCGCTTCGGCAGGACATTCGGGTTCGCACACGCCGCAATCGATGCATTCGCTGGGGTTGATGACCAGCATGTTTTCGCCTTCGTAAAAGCAATCGACCGGACAAACTTCGACGCAGTCGGTGTATTTGCATTTGATGCAGGCGTCGGTGACGACATAGGTCATGGAGCGTGTGTTCCGTACTTCAGTGGTGTCAGGGCGCTGCTATGTCGGATTGGCCATCGGGGTCAAGCGCGCGATAGCATGCCTCGGCTTCGCGCGGTGGGCCGCGCCGTGCGGGAATGGCGATCACTTCCACAAGGCGGACACGATTGCCGATGGGCAGCGTCAGCACGTCGCCTTCGACGATGTTGCGGCTCGATCGGACGACGCGTTCGCCATTACGGCGCACATGGCCTCTTTCGATCAATCGGTGCGCTGCGCTGCGGGTCCGGACGAAACGCAGATGGCAGAGCAGGCGATCTATGCGCATGCTAGCCCTTCATCAATTCGGCCAGGCCGGCAAACGCACTCCCTTCGCGCGGCGTGTCGACACGGCCATGATGCGGTCGCGGCTGCTTGCGGCGCGACGGGCGCCATTCCCACAAATCCGGCCGGGGCGGACCATAGGCGCCCTCGGTGAGCGGCTTTGCGCGCTGAAGGCGAAAGCCAGCCTGTCCGAGCAGCCGTTCGGCATTACGCTCTTCCAGCCCGATCGAAATTGGCAGCGCCAGATCCAGCACGAACTGCCGGCGCAGTTCGGATTTGGTGCGCGCCTCGTGTGCCGCGCGGAAGATCTTTTCCGCCAGATCGATGCGAATGGCCTGCGAACCCGCATGGCGGTATCCCGATGGCAACTTCTTGGTGTCGGCAATGACTGGCAGCATTTCGGGCTGGAGAGGGCGTCGGTCGATGCCGAGCTCATTGAGAATACGTCGTGGTGCGGGCTTGAGCAGGAGCGGCGAAAAGATATCGAGCGCACCGAATGTAACGCCGATCTTGCGAAGGAATGGGCGCATGACCTTGGGCAAATGCTCGATCCCCGCCTTGTCGCGCGTGACATGGCCATGCCCGGCGACAAGGTTTAGAAGCAAGGCACGCGCCTGCGAGCCAGCATCGGGATTGGTGGCAGCGATCTGCATCCGGCGAAGCGGTTCGAGCGGCTCCAGCGAGGCATCTAGCCATTTCTCCAGCGCAGCCATCAATCGGTCGCGCGATTGGGCCGGGAGTGCGTTCACCTCGCGCGAGGGGATAATCGCGGGCGAAACATTCCCATCGCGACTTTCGAGCTTGGCGATCGGACTGCTTTGCCAGACCACGGCGCCACGCGAGATGGAGAGCTCGGCAAGACCGGCATCGACGAGCGCATCGGCGCGTTTGCCGAGGATGCCCGACAACGCCTTTTCGGCGGCGGCGAGCAGCATCTTGCGATCGGCATGGTTTGCCGCCTGATCGACCACGAAGCGAAAGCCCTCGACATGACCCAACGGCTCGTCCTCGACGCGCAGAATATTGTCCTCGCCCAGTTCGATCGGGAGCAAGCCTGCGTCCTGGCCCAGCGATTTCATCAAGATTGCAGTCCTCCGGTTGACAAATCTCTCGGTCAGGCGCGCATGCAACGCGTCCGACAGCTTTGCTTCCACGCCGCGTGCACGCGCCGCCATTTCGTCGCGCGCTAGCACCCAGTCGGGGCGCTGGCAGATATAGGCCCAGCTGCGGATCGCGGCGATGCGACCTTGCAGCGTGTCGATATCGCCGCTGGTGTTGTCGAGTTCGGAAATACGCGCCGCGACATAATCCGCCCCGATATAGCCTTGAGAGAGATCCTGCCACAGGCGCGCGACGAATCGGGCATGGACATCAGGTCCGCGCTGGCGGAAATCGGGTAGCGAGCACGCTTCCCAGAAACGCCGGACCATGCCGGGCGAGGTGACATTGGCAGCGACGCGATCATCGGCAAGCCGCTTGAGCGTGGCGAGGTCGATGGTTTCCGGAGCGAGCCGCAAGGCATCGTGGGTCGGCGGCGTTTCGAGATCTGCAATCAGCCTGTCGACGCTGTCGAAACGGGGTTCGGGATCGCGCCAGAAAAGCTTGGTGATGGGCGCGAAGCGATGCCCTTCGATTGCGTAGATTTCTTCTTCGGTAAATTCCGGCGACGGCCCGGCCTTTCCGCCCACGCCCGCGAGCGTACCGAATGTGCCATCGCGTTGATGCCGTCCGGCCCGCCCGGCGATCTGCGCCATTTCTGATGGGAAAAGGCGCCGCATGCGAACGCCGTCGAACTTGGTCAGCCCGGCGAACGCTACGTGGTTGACATCGAGGTTGAGGCCCATGCCAATTGCATCGGTCGCAACGATGTAATCGACGTCCCCGTTCTGGAAGAGTTCGACTTGGCGATTTCGCGTTTCGGGTGATAGCGCGCCCATGACAACGGCAGCGCCGCCGCGAAAACGGCGGAGCATTTCTGCGACTGCATATACCGCCTCCGAACTGAACGCGACGATGGCGCTGCGCGGCGGCAGGCGCGACAGCTTGCGTGGGCCGATGTGAGTCAGCGTCGAAAAGCGCGGCCGGTCAGAGACCTCCGCCTCCGGAACGAGCGAACGGATCAGGGGCTCGAGCGTGGCGGCGCCGAGGAGCATGGTTTCCTCGCGTCCACGGGTATTGAGAAGCCGATCGGTGAAAACATGGCCACGCTCGCTATCAGCCGATAGTTGTGCTTCATCGAGCGCGACGAAGGCGCGGTTGCCGCCGTCGCGCGGCATCGCCTCGACCGTGCAGCAGAGATACTTCGCATCCAAAGGTTCGATCCGCTGTTCGCCGGTGATGAGCGCGACGTTCTTCTCTCCCTTGATCGCGCAGATGCGATCGTAGACTTCGCGCGCGAGCAGCCGCAGCGGAAATCCCATGCAGCCGCTCGAATGGGCGCTCATGCGCTCGATCGCGAGGTGGGTCTTGCCGGTATTGGTCGGCCCGAGGACCGCCTTGATCTTGGCGTCATTCACGCCGCATAAGTGGCAGCGACCCGTCCAAGTCGCAACCTGTGCCGATCAATTGCTCTCAACTCGGCGCGCTCAGGACTCATTCTGGCGCAGGTTAATTCAGTCTTTACTTTGTTTCCCCAAGAGTCGCGTCGGAACACGCCGCCGATGCGGAGGGGTAAGGCCAGTTGTATCAATCCCGCGAGGATCAGGACGAGCTATCGGGCTACGCGGTTGCGAGCGGTCGCGGGCGACCCGCTGCCGCGCTCGCGTTCGGCCAGATGGTGTCGTCCGACGACTCTTCAGGGCTCTCGTCAATCCAAGGCCGGCTTGTGAAGCGATTTCGGCGGTTCGAGCTTGCAACCGATCTCGGTGCGGACATCGGTTCTGCGCGGTGGTTCGGTGGGTTGGGCACGATGATCGGGCTGACCGTGGCGGCGCTCGCGATGTGGCCGGATTTCGCGCCACTCGAGGCCGCTTCGCCGTTGCCCACAGGGGACGAGGTGCAATCCGAGTATCGCAGCCAGTCGGTGCTTCCGCTTGCTCTGGGCGGCGACACAGGCCGCCGTATGGGAGCGACCGATTTCGTGCGGCCGCTCGCCCAGGCGCCGGAACGACCGATGGTACGACTGGTGGCGACATTGGCGCAGGGGGACAGCTTCGACAGAGCACTCTTGCGCGCGGGCGTCGGACGCACCGATGCCTTGCAGATTGCGAAACTGGTGGGCGGAGCAATCCCGTTGTCGGACCTTGAGCCGGGGACGCGGGTCGACATCACGCTCGGCCGCCGCCCTGCACCGCAAGCGGCGCGCAGCCTCGACGAACTGAGCTTGCGCGCCCGGTTCGACCTCGAATTGACCGCGTCCCGCCTCGATGCGAATTCTCCCCTGACGCTTTCGCGCAAGACGATCCGGGTCGACGACACGCCACTACGGATTCGCGGAACCGTTGGCGACAGCCTCTATCGCTCGGCACGTGCTGCTGGCGCTCCGGCAAGCGCAGTCCAGGCCTTTCTCAAGACCTTGAGCCAGCAAGTCGATCTCGACCGGGATATCCGCGCGGGCGACGCCTTTGACATCATCGTCTCGCATCGACGCGCGGCGACAGGCGAACGGCAGGCGGGTCAGCTGCTCTTTGCCGGGATCGATCGTGTCGCGGGCAAACCGATCCAGCTGATGCGCTGGGGCAAGGAAGGACGGTTCTACGAAGCTTCGGGCGTGGGCGAACAGCGCAGCGGTCTCGTCGCACCCGTGCCGGGCCGCATCAGTTCCAACTATGGCATGCGTCGCCATCCGATCCTGGGCTATCGCAGGATGCACGCGGGGATGGATTTCAAGGCGAGCCATGGCACACCCATTGTTGCCGTGACCGATGGCACGATCATCGGCGCGGGACGGATGGGCGGATGTGGCAATGCCGTCCGGATGCGGCACGGCGGGGGCATCGACACACGCTACTGCCACATGAGCCGGATCGCAGTGAATCGCGGGCAAAGCGTGCGGCGCGGACAGGTCATCGGCTATGTCGGCTCGACCGGTCTATCGACCGGACCGCACCTCCATTATGAGATGTATCGCGGTGGTCGCGCGGTAAATCCTGCCTCGGTGAAGTTCGTAACGCGGGCTCAGCTGTCGGGGGCTGATCTGGCGCAGTTCCGCACGACACTGGCGCGTCTGAAGACGGTCGAGGCTGGGGCGGCTCTGGCCGACCTTGCACCGACCGAGGACGAAGTGGCTGCCGAGGCACCTCTGCGCGAGATCGACAAGCTCGATAGACCGACGAACGCTGGCTGAGCCGCGCGGCGATTGCGCAAGGCTTGGGTTTCCGGCACATCGCGCGGCATGACCAACGCTTCATACCCCCTGACCAGACTGCGGCGAAGCCGGGCATTCGCATGGAGCCGGCGGCTCGTCAAACAGGCGCTCGAATTGGGCATCCCGAGCGTCGCATTGTTCCCGAATACGCCGAGCGAAAAACGGAGCGAGGATGGTGCCGAAGCACTCAATCCCGACAACCTCATGTGCCGCGCGATCAAGGCCATTCGCGATGCCGCCGGCAGCGACATCGGCATTCTGACCGACGTCGCGCTCGACCCCTATACCAGCCACGGGCAGGACGGGCTGATCGACGGTGATGGCTATGTCCGCAATGACGATACGGTTGCGGTGCTGGTCGATCAGGCGATCAACCAGGCCGAGGCGGGGGCGGATATCGTCGCCCCGAGCGACATGATGGACGGGCGCGTCCGGGCGATCCGCATGGCGCTGGAGATCGGCGGGCACCACAATGTCCAGATCATGGCTTATGCCGCCAAATTCGCCAGCGCGTTCTACGGCCCGTTCCGCGATGCGGTGGGATCAGGCGGTCTGCTGAAGGGCGACAAGAAGAGCTATCAGATGGACCCCGCCAATGGCGACGAGGCCCTGCGCGAGATTGCCATGGACATCGCCGAGGGGGCGGACAGCGTGATGGTCAAGCCGGGCCTTGCCTATCTCGACGTAATCTGGCGCGCGAAACAGGAATTCGGCGTGCCGGTGTTTGCCTATCAGGTGAGCGGCGAATATGCGCTGATCGAAGCGGGCGCGGCGGCGGGCGTGGCCGACCGCGAAGCGCTGCTGATGGAAAAGCTGATCGCCTTCAAGCGCGCGGGGTGCAGCGGCGTGCTGACCTATCACGCGCCGCTGGCAGCGCAGATCCTCAATGGCTGAGTTCCGCCACGAGACCGAACGGCTGATCCTGCGCGACTGGCGCGACGAGGATTGGCCGCACTTCTGGGAAGGCACCAACACGCCCGCCGTCATGCGCTGGCTGGGCGGCGTGTGCGATGCG
>QFNA01000042.1 GCA_003248395.1 Citromicrobium sp. | reverse complement strand
GACGAGAAATTCGGACACGACGCCATTATAGACCCGCCAAGGCGGCGGGGCAAAATTTCAATGTCAGGCGCCCGAACCCGCAGCGGTTTTGCGCGGCAACCCGAAGCAGCGTTCGGCCACGTCACGGTCGATGCGCGCGGGGCGGTGGCTTTGCGCATCGATGCAGCACCACATGCTCTGCACCTCGGCCAGCACCTCTTCGCCGCGGCGGATGACCGTATTGTAAAAGCTGCGCGCGCCCTTGATCTTTTCCAGCACCGTTTCGGCAATGACGTCGTCGTCGAGAAAGGCGGGACGCCGATAGGTAATCTCGTGCTTCAGCGCGACCCAGGCCTTGCTCGCGACTTCCTCTGCCGGGGCGAGTTTCTGCCAGTGCGCGAGCACGGTGTCCTGCACCCAGGTTAGGTAGCGGGCATTATTCACATGCCCCATGAAATCGATATCTTCGGGCAGAACCTTGATCGGAAAGGCGAATGGCTTTGCTGACATGGGTGTCAGTTAGCACGGCAAAGGTTACTGTTCCATGATTCTCTTGGCAAAGCCATTCTTTGGTCGCCCTAGGTTTTGCCATTTTGCCAGCCCGCACGGCTTGCCGCACTCTCTACCGCGACATGGCAAGCAAACCGCGCACGCTGTACGAAAAAATCTGGGATGCCCACGTCGTCGAGCAGCGCGACGATGGCACCTGCATTCTCTATATCGATCGCCACCTCGTCCATGAAGTGACGAGCCCGCAAGCGTTCGAGGGGCTTCGGCAATCGGGGCGAACGGTGCGGCGTCCGGACCTGACCCTGGCCGTCGCGGATCACAATCTGCCGACCACCGCCAGACTGGACGCCTCCGGAAGGAAACTGCCGATCGAGGACCCGCAAAGCGCGGCCCAGCTGGCCGCGCTGGAGGCGAATGCGCCGCTGTTCGGGATCGATTACATCGACAGCGTCGCGGTCGAACAGGGGATCGTCCATGTGGTCGGCCCGGAGCAGGGGTTTTCGCTGCCCGGAGCAACGATCGTGTGCGGAGACAGTCACACGGCGGCGCATGGCGGCATCGGTGCGCTGGCCTTCGGCATCGGGACGAGCGAGGTCGAGCATGTGCTTGCCACCCAGACGCTCCAGCTCCGGCCCTCCAGAACCATGGAAATCCGCGTCGAAGGCGCGCTCGGCCCTGGCGTGACGGCCAAGGACCTGATCCTGCACATCATCGGGACGATCGGCACGTCGGGCGGGACCGGTTACGTCATCGAATATCGCGGGAAGGTCTTCCAAGACATGAGCGTCGAGGGTCGGCTGACCGTTTGCAACATGAGCATCGAAGGCGGTGCGCGCGCGGGACTGATCCCGCCCGACGAGAAGGTGTTCGCCTATTTGAAAGGTCGTCCCTACGCCCCGAGAGGCGAGGACTGGGACCGCGCGGTCGACTGGTGGCGCTCGCTTCGCACCGATCACGATGCGCAATTCGACAGATCGGTCGTTATCGATGCCGCCGATGTCGAGCCGACGGTCAGCTGGGGCACGAGCCCCGAGGACGTCGTCGCCATCGGCGACACGGTCCCTTCCCCCGAATGCTTTCTCGACCCGTCCAAGCAGGAAGCCGTGCGCAAGAGCCTCGATTACATGGGCCTTGTGCCGGGCACGCCGCTGGAAGAGGTCGAGGTCGAGAACATTTTCATCGGCTCCTGCACCAACAGCCGGATCGAAGACCTGCGCGCTGCTGCCGAAGTGCTGAAGGGCCGGAAGAAGGCCGAAAACGTCCGCTGGGCCATTGCCGTACCCGGCTCGGGTCTCGTCAAGCGGCAAGCGGAGGACGAGGGGCTTGACCGGATATTCACCGAAGCCGGGTTCGAATGGCGCGAACCGGGGTGCTCCGCCTGTCTTGCCATGAACCCCGACAAGGTTCCGCCAGGTGAACGCTGCGCCTCCACCTCCAATCGCAATTTCGTCGGGCGTCAGGGTCGCCGCCGTGACCGGTCGGCTCACCGATGTGCGCAAGTTGATGGGCGAGTGACCCCTTGCCCTCGCTGCTGCCAGATACCATGAGAGTTCCATGACCAAGCTACCCAAAGGCAAGGCCGCTATCGCAAGCGCGATCGGGTCCGCCGCCATCGCCGCCGCGCTGCTCTATGCGAACAAGCGCCGCGAAAAGAAGAGGAATGTCGACACCGACGTCATCATCCCCGCGCATTGGCTGAAGACGGTCAGCCGCGAAGGGCTTGGACGCGGCGCGTTCGAGACGATCCGGCAGACGCCCGGCAATCCCTTCGATGTCGAGGATTTCGCGGGTGCGCCGATCCTCATCGCTGGCGACAATTTCGGTTGCGGATCGAGCCGCGAACACGCCGCATGGGCGATGCTCGACATGGGGCTGACTGCGGTCATCGCGCCGAGCTTTTCCGACATCTTTTCGGGGAATGCCTTCAAGAACGGCATCCTCGCGGTCGAACTGCCGCAAGATCAAGTCGACCGGCTGCTTGAAGTGGCAAAAGACCATCCGATAACCATCGACCTCGAAAACCAGGTCGTCACTACGCCTTTCCAGGATCGCTTCGCCTTCGACGTCGATCCTTTCCGCAAGCATTGCCTCCTCAACGGCCTCGACGAAATCGGGCTGACGCTGGAACGGGATGCGGCCATCGAAGCACATGAAAAGCAGCGCGCAGCCGGACTTCCCTGGCTCGACGCGCCGACCAGACAACGGAGAGAACCCGCATGAAAGCAGTCCTGTCGAAAGAGACCGGCGGCCCTGAAACACTCGTCGTCGAGGACATCGAGGCGCCGACACCCGGCAAGGGCGAAGTGCTGATCGATGTCGCCGCCTGCGCCATCAATTTTCCCGATACGCTGATCATCCGTGACATGTACCAGTTCAAGCCGCCCCGCCCCTTCGCGCCGGGCGGCGAGATTTCGGGCACGATCGAGGCGCTTGGCGAAGGCGTTGAAGGCTTCGCGGTTGGTGATCGCGTGATCTGCGGCGTCGGCAATGGCGGCCTGCAAGAGAAAGTCGCGGTTTCTGCAGCACGCCTGTTCAAGGTGCCCGAGGGTATCGACCTGGTGCAGGCGTCGGCTCTGCTGATGACCTACGGCACGACGATCCACGGCCTGAAGGATCGCGGCGACATCAAGGAGGGCGAAATCGTCCTCGTGCTCGGTGCGGCTGGCGGCGTGGGACTTTCCGCAGTCGAACTGGCAAAGGCCTATGGCTGCCGCGTGGTCGCCGCGGTTTCGACCGAGGAAAAGGGCGAAGTGGCAAGGAAAGCCGGTGCGGACGAGGTCGTGATCTATCCGCGCGCACCCTTCGACAAGGATCAGTCCAAGGCGCTGGCACAGGCGTTCAAGGAGGCTGTCGGTCCAAATGGTGCAGATATCGTGTATGATATCGTCGGCGGCGATTATTCCGAACCGGCATTGCGTTCGATCGCATGGGAGGGCCGCTTCCTGGTGATCGGTTTCCCGGCGGGCATCGCCAAGATGCCACTCAACCTGACGCTGCTGAGAAGCTGCGATATCCGCGGCGTGTTCTGGGGCGCCTTCACCGCGCGCGAGCCCGAAAAGAACAACTCCAATATCGCCGAATTGTTCGACCTGTGGAAGGCGGGCAAGATCAATCCGCTGATCAGCGAAACCTATCCGATCGACCGCGCTCACGAAGCGATCGCCAAGCTGGAAAACCGCGGTGCGATAGGCAAGCTGGTCGTGACGATGGACTGACCCATCGGGCATAAGGCTTGCCGTCCTGCAACGCGCTCCCTATTCGGACGACGATAACCCAAGGGGACAGTGATGACCGATTTCAACGACCGCAGGCGGGGCGAAGAGGCAAAGTACGCCTTTGACGAAGACACCGCGTTCCGGATCGCAGCGCGCCGCAATCGTCTGGTCGGCGAATGGGCCGCAGGGCTGATGAACCTGACGCAGGAGGAAACCGATGCCTACAAGAAGGCAGTCGTCCAGGCCGATTTCGAAGAAGCCGGTGACGAGGACGTCATTCGCAAATTGCTAGGCGACCTGACCGCTGCCGAATGCGATGTCAGCGAGGCGGACATCCGTGCGAAGCTGGAAGAATGCGCCGTCGAAGCGCGTCGCCAGTTCATGAGCGAGAATTAATCCGATGCCGATGGCCGCAGAAGATATCGTCGCCGCGATCACGGCTGCCCTGCCGGGTGCCGAAGTCGAAATGCGGGACCTGGCCGGCGACAACGATCACTGGGCCGCCCGCGTGGTCGCTCCGCAGTTCGCCGGAAAAACGCGCGTCGCACAGCACAAACTCGTTTACGAGGCATTGGGTGACAGGATGGGGGGCGAACTGCACGCCTTGCAACTCACCACCGAAGTTCCCAACTGAGCCTGCAGAGATTTCGAGTTAGCAAAGGCGCCAGCCCATGTCAGACGTAAACGCCCGCATTTCCGACATCGTCGGCAAGAACGATGTCGTCCTTTTCATGAAGGGTACGCCGCTCTTTCCCCAATGCGGCTTTTCGAGCCGAGCCATTGCGATCCTCGACCATTGCGGCGTCGCCTATGACAGCGTCGACGTGCTGCAGGACATGGAAATTCGCCAGGGCATCAAGAGCTTCTCCGACTGGCCGACAATTCCGCAGCTCTACGTGAAGGGCGAATTCGTCGGCGGGAGCGACATCATGATGGAAATGTTCGAAGCGGGCGAGCTTCAGACCATGATGGATGAGAAGCAGGTCGCGAAGGCGGAACAGGAATAAGTCCTGTCCGGGCCTCTGCATGTGAGACCCGCCTGATGAGTACGACGCCAACCGCCGAACAGCGCCACCCCGATGGCATCCCCGCCGCAACGGTGGTGATCTTTCGGCACGGGAAAGATGGCGGTGCCCCCGAAATCCTGATGACCATCCGCTCTCGCGAGATGGTATTCGCCGGCGGCATGGCAGTTTTTCCGGGCGGGCGCGTCGATCCGGCGGATTTCGAACTCGGCGCGGCGATCGGCGGTCCGCTCGACACCGAAGAGACGGCGCACCGGATAGCCGCTGTCCGCGAGACGCTCGAAGAGACCGGACTGGCCATCGGCCTGACTGGGAAGATCGATGCTGCAAAGGCGCGCGCGGCGCGCGAATACCTGCAGCAGACCGGAGAGCTGGCCGCGGTTCTCGACCATTACGGGTGGAAACTCGATCTTGACCAGCTGACGCCGTTTGCCCGCTGGTACCCGAAGAACGAGCGCATCCCGCGCGTCTACGACACCCGCTTCTATCTTGCCGACCTCGGCACGGGCGCCGTGGAGATCGAGGCAGACCTGTCGGAAAACACGCATCTCTTCTGGACGACGGCGCAGGATGCGCTCGACGCGGCGCAGCGCGGAGAGATCAAGATCATTTTTCCCACCGCGCGCAATCTGGAAAGGTTAGCGCTTTTCGGCAGCCATGAAGAGGCCAGGGCCCAGGCCGAAGCGATCCCCGTCCGGACGATCTCGCCGAGCATCGGCGAACGCGACGGACAACGCTGGCTGCAGATCGCCGAGGATCTGGGATACCCGGTGACCGGGGAATTGCTCGATAGGGTATCGCGCGGATAGGGTCCGGAACAAGGTGGCGCGCCCGGCAGGACTCGAACCTGCTGCCTCAAGATTAGAAGTCTCGCGCTCTATCCAGATGAGCTACGGGCGCGCACCGCAAGCGCCATAACGCGGCTTTCGTGTCTCGCCAAACAGAGATAGCAGGCGAAGGATGGATAACCGCGATCCGAGTGCCGAACCTGCGCGACACTTTCGTCATTACGACGTCGTGATGGCCGCCTTCGTCGCGGTCTTGCTGCTGTCCAACATCATCGGTGCAGCCAAGCTTTCAACCGTCGCGGGCTTTACCTTCGGTGCGGGAATCCTGTTCTTCCCCGTCAGCTACGTCATCGGCGACGTGCTGACCGAAGTCTATGGCTATGCCAGAGCACGCCGCGCCATATGGGTCGGCTTCGTCGCGCTGATATTCATGGCGGCCATGAGCTGGGTCGTGGTGGCGATGCCGCCTGCCGCCACATGGGATGGTCAGGCTGCCTACGAAAGCGTCTTCGGACAGGTGCCGCGGATCGTATTCGCCTCGATCATTGCTTTCTGGGCGGGCGAATTCGTGAACTCCTATGTGCTGGCACGCATGAAAGTCTGGAGCGGCGGCAGGGCGCTCTGGAGCCGAACGATCGGTTCGACAGTCTTCGGGCAGGCGGTCGACAGTGCATTGTTCTACCCCATCGCCTTTCTCGGCATTTGGGACACGCAGGACGTCCTGATGGTGATGGCCGTCAACTGGGCGCTAAAAGTCGCGTGGGAGGTGGTGCTGACGCCCGTGACATACGTGGTCGTGGCCCGGCTCAAGCGATCCGAGGGGGTCGAGATATTCGACACCGAAACAAACTTCTCTCCGTTCGCCAGCACGAGGAATGTCGAATGACGTTATCCGATTTCCGGGCCGGTCAGAACTTCGCACCGACCGCGACGCCATAGCGGCGCGGATCGAGCGTAAAGACATTGGTGAAGTTCCCCGAGGACGCGTCCGTCAGGTAAAGCCCGGTCACCGAATCCGAATCGAAGATGTTCTGCACGAATCCGCGGACAAACCAGCGTTCGTCGGCACTGTTCAGCTGAATCTGCGCATTGGCCTGAACAAACGGCTCGATCCGGTTCACCCGGCCGTTGAAGACATTGCCATATTGCTCTCCGGTAAGGGCGATGTCGGCCCGCGGGACCAGGGTCATGCCATTGGCGAAATCGGCGGTGTACTGGATGCCGAAGGATGCCTTCATTTCCGGAGCCTGCGGCAAGCGATTGCCCTTGAGATTGACCTCCACCCCGGGGCTCAGGACTTCGACGCCACCGAAGAGGCTGCCGATTGCCGCCGCCTGCTGTGCCAGCGCGGAGCAGATCGAGAACGCGCCGGTCGATGCGATTCCGCTATCGGCGGGAAATGCGGTCGGTGCCTGTAAATTGAGGGCCGGACTGGTGTTGACCGCCGTGACGAAGGCATTCGCGCCTGCGCCCGTCACGGCGCAAAGCGAGCCATTGCTGAGGTCCTTGATGATCACGGCATTCGGATCGCCGCCGCCGGGATCGCGCGGGTTGGAAAAGAACTGGTCGCCCGCAACCTTCGCATCGAGGTAACTGAGGTTCATGTTGACCAGCACGTTATAGCTGGGACGAAGGATTGTTTCGAACTCGACCCCCCAGATATTCGCGTCGATCGTGTCGTTGACCGATGTCCGCGCGACAATCCGGCTGAGCTGCAGATCCTTGTACTTGTAGTAGAAGGCGGTGAGGTTGGCTTGCAGAGTGCCATCGAGGAAGGTGTTCTTCGAACCGATTTCGAATGCGTCGATCTGTTCGGGCTCGAAACTTTCGTTCACGTCGAAGATCGGCGAAAGCGGGGGATTGATCCCGCCGGACTTGTAGCCGCGCGAATAGGAGACATAGAGCGTGCTGTCGGGCGACAGCTCGTAATCCAGTACCGCGCGCCCGGTGATTTCGTCGAAACTGACCTCGCGCTGTTGCAAAATCTGGTTTCCGTCGAGGCCCGGATCGGCATCGAAGCTGCCGACGTAGGGCGAATCGAAGGGGTCGCCATCATTGCTGAACGGGTTGAGGAAGCTGGCGAATGTGGTCCGTCCGGACACCGCCTTGCTGTCGTTGTTGTAGCGCAGACCGCCGGTGAATTTCAGCCTGTCAGTCAGGTCGAAATAGACCTCGCCGAAAATGCCAAAGCTTTCCAGTTTGTAGTCGGCGGTGTTGTTGCGATACATCGAGGTCGCAAGATATGCGGGCGGGAGCTGGCCCGATAGCGCGCTGAATGTGCCGAGGATGCCCGATGCGTAATCGAGGCCGAAAGCATTGACGTAGTAGCTGTTCTCCGAAATTTCGGTCTCGGCATAAATCGCGCCGAGCAGGAAGTTGAACGCGCCATCGAAGTCGCTGCTCAGAATGGCTTCGGCAGACCATGCCGTCTGTTCCTGATTGGAACGGTCGAACGTCAGCGGCACGCTGCTGCACATGGCGTTGCCTTCGTAGACGCCCTGCCCTCCCATCCTGTTGCTCGATGCGCACAGCGGGCCATTCGGTCCTTCGGGCGTCAGCGCGGAATAGATCGGACTGAAATAGGCAGACGATCCCGGGAAGACGAGATCGTTCGTGGCGAATGCCGCAAGCGTATTGAGGGCAACCGCCAGTCCGCTACGGTCCAGGACGCCGAGATTGTAATCCTGCCTCGAATCGACCGAAGTTTCCTGATAAAGTCCGGTCAGCGACAGGTTCATCGCGCCGAAGTCCTGGTTGAGGTGCGCCTGGACCTGTAACTCGTCGGAGAAATATTCGGGCGTGAACGCGGTGCTGACCTTGCGGTAATCGGCCGGCTCATCGAAATTTGCGTAACCGTCGCCGTCGGTCGCATAGACACTGCCCAATGCCAGCGCGGCGGGAATTCCCTGAATGGTGAAAAGCTCGCGAGAAGCGAGTACCGAAGGAAGCGTCGAATCCGCGTTCGTGCTGTCGAAATCGAGCCGGTTGGCGAGGCACCCGAGCACCCCTGTCGGATCGCGCTGACACAGTTGCTTCTGGATCCGCATCCGGTTGTCGTCTTCGCGAAAATAGTAACCCATCAGATCGAGGGTAGTCGACTCGCTGGGCTCGAAGCGGAGAGACCCGCGGATGGCATACATTTCACGACCGTCGATATCGCTGCCGTCATAGAGATTCTCGGTGTATCCGTCGCGCTTCAGGTAATAGCCCGCGACGCGCATACCGATGGTATCGCCGACAGGAACGTTGACCATCGCCCTGCCCTTGAGGCTGTTGAAATTACCATATTCGAATTCTGCCGAGGCACCGAAACCGGTCATGTCCGGTTTCGCCGTCACCACGTTTACCACACCCGAGGTTGCATTGCGGCCGAATAGCGTCCCCTGCGGGCCACGCAGGACCTCGACCCGTTCGAGATCGAAATATTCGGTTTCGAACAACCGTGTCCCGAACAAGGGCGAACCGTTCACGTGAATCGCTGTCGCACTGTCGCAGGTGACGCCCACGCACAAGTCGCCGATCCCGCGAATGGTGAAACTGGAACTGGTGAAATTCGACTTTGTGAAGGAGACGTTGGGCAGGGTCAGTTGCAGATCTGCCGCGTTCTCGATCTGCTGCGCCTCGAGCGCTTCGCTGTCGAACGCGCTGACCGCAATCGGGACTTCCTGCAGGCTCTGCGCCTGGCGTTGCGCCGTCACGATGATCACCGGGGCGCTGCGTTCGGACCCCTCGCCGGCGAGCGCGTTGTCGCGATCATCCGCAGCATCCTGAGCGTAGGCTGGTACAGCAATCGCTCCGGCGCAAATGCCGGCCATCAGGAAAGCCCTGATCCTCATCATCCCTCTCCTCTTTCCTGGCCATCTCTAATGGCGGCCTAGGTCGGGAAAGCTATCACAGATTGTCCAGTAAACAAGTTTCACGCATTATTATTGCGTAAGCGTTTCGATTCAGGACCAATTTAACCGTCGCATGTATCGACGGAATTGCTCAAATGTCGAGAAGGTCCTGGCTCTGCGCGATATGCGCTATGCCCCGTTTGCCGTCCGGATCACGGCTCAACTGCACGACCACGTCGATCACATTTGCAGCATAGGCAATAGTATCGGTCCGGGTGAGGCCGATGCCGGTCTGCATCACCATCAGCGAGAGCTGTTCGAGCGCACCGCGGAGCGAGTTCGCGTGGATTGTCGAAAAACTTCCCGGATGGCCCGTGTTGATCGCCCGCAGAAAGCTCACGCTTTCTGCGCCGCGCAATTCGCCGAGCACGATGCGGTCGGGCCTGAGCCGCAAGGCAGCCTGCAACAGTTCGTTGGCCGTCACCTTGGCCTCACCGAGTTCGCCCTTTACCGCGACGAGGCCGACGCCGTTCGCACCCGGCAGCTTGAGCTCGGGCGTGTCCTCGACGAGCACGACGCGCTGATCCTTGGGGATTTCGCCCAGCATGGCATTCAGAAACGTCGTCTTGCCGGTGCTCGTGCCGCCCGAAACGAGAATGGTGCGGCGCTGGCGGATCGCCTCGCGCAGGAACGCCACGGGCTCGACCTGAGGATCGGGAAGCGCCGCCTGCTGCGGCTGGGCAAGCGGGCCCGTGTCGTAGGCATCGAGAGGGAGATCGAGCCGGCGATGACGGCGAATGGCCATCGCCCAGTGCCTGCGTGCGGCCGGTGGGCCGCAGAATTGAATACGCGCCCCGTCGGGCAAGGTCGCACCGAGCAGCGGATGTTCGCGATTGATGCCCTGATGGCTCACTCGCGCCACTTGTTCGGCAAGACGCTGGATCAGGCGGTCGTCGATATCCGGTCGCACAATCTTGTGCATGCCGCCTGCGGCCGCATCTTCGATCCACACTTCCCCGGGTCGATTGACGAGGATTTCGGTGACCGTGTCCCGCTCCAGCCATTCGGCGAATGGCATGAGATAAGCGTCGAGATAGACGCTGCGTTCGCCGTGAAGGTCTACCGGCGGCGCATCGTCATCCGGACGGTCGTCGGGCAGGAACGGGTGAATATCGGCAGCCATGACTACGCCTTGCCGAGGTCAGTTGACGCCGGAGAAATCGAGGTCTCGTGCGGTAAAGATGCGGATGGGTTCACCCTGGCGAACCCTGACTGTCGGGCCGCGCTTGCCATCCTGTTCGGCAGCTGCAGCGGCCGCAGAGGACCCGGCGCCGCCGAGTACGAGCCCTGCCGCTCCGCCAGTTGCAAGCGAGCCGACCCCGCCCACGACGGAGAGGAGCATGGCCGAGCCAAAGCGTTTGAAGAAGCCATTGCCCGAGACTTCGCCCCGCAGACCCGTCGTGCCGTCGAACCCGACCGCCGGCGAGGCGAGATTGACCGATGCGCCGTCGGGACGGATCAGTCGCGTCCAGATGACGTAGGCCCGGCGCTGGCCGTTCTGCATCCCCGACTGGTATTGCCCGATAAGGCGGCTCGATCGCGGAACGAGCGTTTTCGTACCATCGAAGCTGCGCACGTCCTGACTGACGACAGCGCGCACATAGCCGGGGACGTTCGTGTCGATCGCCGTTTCGAGAATGGCCGGTATCAGCGTGCCTTGCGTGACAGTCGTCGAGGGGTTGGTCATCGCCTTGGCTTGCGCAGGGGCGCCGCCCACGCCGCCGACACGGCTGGCGAAATCATTGGCAGACCCTCCGCCAGCGACCGCTTCGGCTGCGGCATCACCGGGACCTGCCGGAACGGCGCCGGGCCCCGCCGCGATGGCACTGCCGGAGTCGAAGACGACCGTCGGATTGTTATAAGGGTTCGTCACATTGGACGTGCCCGCAGATGGCGCGGGCGGAGCCGCGTAAACCGGCGACGGCGCGGGGTCGGCCATCGCCGCAGCCTGTTGCGGCGTCGGCGGTTCTATGCCGGGTGGCGGCGCTTCGACCGGGGCGGCCGGTGGCGGCGCGACAGCGTCGGCGCGCTGGCCACCAATGCCCTGCTGTTCGGGAAGCCGCGCGGAACTCATGCTCCAGAGCGTGACTGCGCCAAGACCGGCGACAATCGCAATGCCCGCAACCATGCCCATGGCATCGGAGCGGCCACCCTGGCGTGCCACGGCGGGAAAGGCGTTACGCTGCGCAAGATCGATGACTTCGGCATCGGTCTCGTCGCGCGGATCGACATCGTTCGCAGCGGTATCGCCCTCGCGCTTCTCGGGCAATTTCATGGCGAGACGCATCAGCTTTCCCCTTTCTGGGCGAGCATGGCGTCGCCACGCGCGGATGATTTGGCCGGACGGACCGGGCCGGTATTGGTCAAGGTTGCAAGATTGTCGCCCGAACGCAGGACGATGGTTCGCGGGACGCCGTCGATCACGATAGTGTCGCCCCTGACGGTATAATTGACCGGCCCTTCGTCGCCATTGGCATTGGTGACGAGGATGGCGGGCACTTCGCGACCTTCGGGCCAGGAGAGGAACGTTGCTTCGCCATCGTCGAAGGCCTGTTGCGGGAGAAGCGCGGTATCGCCTTCGCTCGCCCATGCGAAATTGAGATCGGCCGGGTCGACTTCACCGAACGGATCCTCTGCTTCAGCCTGCGCCGCCTCGGCGGCCTGTGCCTGCGCCAGCTGCGCCTTGCGCGCCTCTTCCTGCGGATCGATCGGATAATCGAAGCGCAATACATACAGGGGCTTGGCACCGGGACTGGCGACGAGGTCGAAGAGGTAGGTACGCTTGCTCGTGACGACTGTCAGATTGGTCGCAGCGCGCGGCTCGAGCGGCTTGACGAAAAGGATGTTCGCACGCTTGTTCGGGGTGACTTGCCAGGCTTGCGAATTGCCGATGGCGACGTTCTCGATCACCTCGTCATCGCCGAAAATGATGCTGGCCTGGACGTTCACGCGGCCAGTCACGGTGACCACCGAAGACTGGTCGTAAAGCACCTTTTGCAGGCGTGAATCCGCCATTGCCGGAGTCGCCAGAAGGGTAAGGAGGAGCGCGGGGAGTAGCGCGCGGGTCATGATGGTTTCTCCGTGGATCGTGCGAGAGTGCGCGGCGGGGTCGCGGGCTTGAAACGATTGCCGATACCCGAGGTCCGGCTGGGCCCCGCAGTGGTCGCGGCGGAGGTCGATGGGCCGCCCGACATGGTGGCAAAGACCTTTGTATTGCGGGTCGTCGACGCGGCAGCGGCCCCAGCGTCATTGGCGGCGGCGGCTGTCGGCAAAGCGGACACATCGATACGCCGGGCCTGCGCGCTGACGGCGTTGGCGGCCTGCGCCTGGACCAGCGCCGGGGTCGCGGGTGCGGCATTTCTTTCCGGCATGGTCGTCGAAGCGGGGTTCGATTCTGGTCGTGACGCCAGCCCGAACACGCTCCACCCTGCGACCATCGTTCCAGCGACCTTGAGCACCAGGATCATCAGCGCAACATGGACCGCGCCGATCATGAAGAAGGCCATGCCCGCCTGCGCCGGGACCTGGCCGGGCGAGGCGGTAAGCGCGCCAAGGATGGGTACCGCGAGTTCGAGCATGATGCTGCCCCCGAGCACGGCGAATAGCGGTGCGAGCGCGCACATCACCATGCCCTTGAGCCAGCCGGTGAACAGGCCGCGCGTTCCGTTGAAGAGCGCCATGACCACGAAAATCGGGCCGAGCGCGACAAGGATGCCGAGCGCAATCTTGGTCGTGACGAGCAGCCCGACGGTACCGAGCATGAAGAGCATGGCGCCGAGCCACATCATACCCTCCGGCGAAAAGGCGGAGAAATCCGAATTGCCCCCGCCAGCCTCCTGAATAGCCATGAACACGACGTCGATCTTTTGCGCGAAGACGTCGGTGGCCGAACCACGCGTCTGCGTGAGGACGCCAGCGAGATAGTCGGGCGTGCCGACGGCGAGGTTCCACACCACGCTCTGGTACGCGACCCAGCTGGTGGCGAAGGTGAGCACGAGGCCGAGCGTCATCATCCGCGGGACGAGCGAGCGCACCCCGATATTGGTGCGGCCCGTGAGCAACAGGAAACCGAAGATCGCGATGTAAAGCGTCAGGACGATGGTGAGCGTCGTGCCCAGCGCGCCGCCCGGTGCGAAGAGGCGCCCGAAAGCGGCCGCCGACGCCTCGCCCGCGACGCAGTCGACACCGCGCAGCGCGGCGGCGACGCCATTGCCGACCTGTTCGGCGGCCTGCTGGCAGGCGGCGCTGTTCATTCGGCCGCGAGCCCCAGATCGAGATCGTCGTCGTTGAGATCGTTCGCCCCGCCCGGCCAGGCCGTGCCGGTGAGCGCGGGGAACCAGTCTGCAGGCGCATCGCCCATGGCCGAGCGCAGCAAATCGAGCCGGCGTACCGAGCTTTCGCGGCCGGAGAGCAGTGTGAGAACCTCGGGCGCGCCCGAAAGATCGAGCCGGACGACAACGCTGGCATCGGGCTGACGCACGAGGAAACAGCGGCTGTGCGCAGGCAGTGTGCGGATCAACGCCAGTTCGTGTTCGGTCAGGCCGAAGCCATCGCAGTAATCTTCGGGCCGCGCGCGGCTGTTGGGCATGAACACCATGGTCGCAGTCTGCTCGACCAATGCGGTGGAAATGCGGCTTTCGAGGGCATCGCGCGCACTTTGCGTGGCGAAGCCGACCAGCGCATTGCGTTTCCGCAGCGTCTTGAGCCAGTCGCGAATCCGCGCGGCAAAGACCTCGTCGTCGAGCGCCTTCCAACCCTCGTCGATCAGGATCATCGTCGGCTTTCCGTCGAGACGTTCCTCTATCCGGTGGAAGAGATACATCATCGTCGGCGTGCGGAGCTTCGGATTTTCGAGCAGCGCGGTCATGTCGAAGCCAAGAACGCGCGCGCCAAGATCGAGCTTGTCCTCGCCATTGTCGAACAGCCAGGCATTTTCGCCTTCGCCGATCCAGGCGGCCAGACGGTCGGCCAGATCGCCCGGTTGCGGACGGCGACTGCCCGAGAGCAATTCCCTGAAATGGCGCAACCGCCGGAGCGATGCATCATTGGCGTAGGCGGCATCGACTGCGTGCGCGATGGTCGCGTCCTCTTCCGGCCCTTCCGCCTTGAGGAGGACGCCGAGCCAGTCGCGCAGGAATGCCTTGTTGCCGGGCGTGTCGGGCAGTGCAAGCGGATTGAAACCGGTCGGTTCGCCCGAACGGATGCTGTCGTAGCGGCCGCCAATGCCGCGCACGAAGAGTTCGGCCCCGCGATCCTTGTCGAAGAGAATGGTGCGCGGAGCGAACTTCTGCGCCTGCGCGGCGAGGAAGTTCATAACCACGGTCTTGCCCGAGCCCGACGGGCCGATGACCGAGAAATTGCCCAGGTCGCCGTGGTGGAAGTTGAAGAAGAACGGCGTCGCGCTGGTTGTTTCGAGAAGGGTGACCGCCTCGCCCCAGTGATTGCCCTGTGCCTGTCCGAGCGCGAAGCCGTGGAACGAGCCGAAACTGGCCATGTTGGCGCTGGAAATCAGGGCGCGGCGAACGAGATAACCCTCGTTGCCGGGGAACTGGCCCCAGAAGGCCGGTTCGAGATTGGTATCTTCGCGCACTGCGATGGCGCCGGTATCCGAAATGGCGGCGGCGCAGGCGGCCGTCGCATCGTCGAGGCGGGCGAGATCGCGTTCCTTGACCATGACGGTCAGGTGATGATCGCCGAAGCCGACCGCGCCATTGCCGAGCGCATCGCGCGCCGCCATCATGTCGTGCCGTTCGGCGGCGGCTTCCTCGTCGGCGGACTTGAGCCGCCGGATCGCGAGGTCCATCCGCTCGCGTGCGGTCTGATAATCCTTGAGCCCGAGAACGGCCGCGAAATCGGGTGCGCCCGAACCGCGCTGCTCGAGCGCATCGAGGCCGAAGCTGACGCGGCGATAGGGCAGCATATGGCCGATATCGACATCGTCGGCGGGCTTGCGCACGGGCCGCATTTCGCCGTTGTAGAGCGCCGAAAGCAGTTCGAGAATTTCGGAGTTCGTACCCTGCGACCCGGCATATTCGCCGAGCGGCGTCGCACCATAAGCAGCAAGCGAAGCCACCAGCCCTTGCGCTGCGGCGCGCAAGCTGCGCAAATCCTTGGGATCGGCCTCGAGCGTTTCGCCGCGGCGTTTCGCCCTTTTACTGATGCGTTCGACCAGACCCGCCTTGCCGCGCGCGGGACGGCGGATCAACGTGATAAACTGGTCGTTGACGAAAAGCTGGCCCGAACCCAGCCGTTCTTTCCAGCGTCCGTCGATATGGCGGCTGATCGGATCGGGAAATTCGGCGTCGAGTTCGACCGAGACGCGGCGGCGGACGACGTGATGATAGAGGACGAAGCGCGCATCGAGCGTCGAACGCAGCATGACCTCGCGCGTGGCGGCATGGGCGTTGAGCGCGTCGCTATCCTCGGTTTCGAACAGCAGGCCGGGCACCTGCAGCGCGGTCATCACGCTGCCGTCGCGCAGCAGCACGGTGTTTTCGTCGACGAGGCGCGCATAGGGCAGGCGATCGCCGGCGCGCGCTTCCTTGGCGCTCCAGGCAGCAGGGCCGATCCATTTGGTCATGCGAAGTTTCCTAGATCGGTCATGCGGCGTAGCTGTTACAGCCCCAGTGCTTGTAGTTCTTAACCCGTGGACATTTCGACACTTTGGTCATCCAGAGATCGAAAATGCGCGGTTCGCGCAGGCAGGCGAAATAGCCAATGCCGTGCATGACGACGGCCGCCAGCAGGGCGAGCCAGCTGCCGGTGATCAGGAAGGCCTCTGTCGTCACCACCCCGTTGATGATGAAATAATTGAACGTCACGCCGGCAAACATCTGCGGCCGGGTGAGCGCCCTGTGGACGGGGTGGCGGACCAGCGCGGTCACGTCAGGTCGCCGCCACGCCCTGGATGCCGGCAACGATCGACGCCGCGCCGAACAGGATGAACACGCCAATGATGACGGTTGCGCCGAAGCGCCAGTTGAGACGGCCGGTCAGCATCATGAAGCCGACCGCGGCGACAGCCATGACAGCGACCGCGGTGGCGACATTGCCCAGCAGCGTTCCCTGCAGCCAGCCGAGCGCGGCAACGATCGGCCCCGAACCGGCAGGATCGGCGCCTTGGGCAGAGGCGGCAGTCGGAAGGCTCAGTACGACCAAGGCGGCCAGAGCGGCAAAAGGCGATTTCAAAACAGTTTACTCCCGGGAATGGTTGGCAAGGCGGCCCATGATCGAGGCCACGTAAAGCTGTGTTTCGCGGATGCGCGGAATGCCGTTCGCACGTTCCACCCGGCCAGGGCCGGCGTTGTAGGCGGCCAGCGCCTTTTCAAGATTGCCATCGAAGCGGTCGAGCTGGGCGCGCAAATAGCGCGCGCCGCCTTCGAGATTGGCGAAAGGATCGCGCGGGTCGACGCCGAGTTCGCGAGCGGTGCCAGGCATGAGCTGCGCCAGCCCCTGCGCCCCGACGGGCGATACTGCGTTATGACGCCAGCGGCTTTCCTGCCACACCATCGCCTCTATCAGCGAGGGCGAAAGATCGAAGCGGGCAGCAAGTTCGGCCACTTTCGCCCGATAGAGATCGGGCACGCCGTCATCGTGGCGTTCGGGATCGGCAATCACATGGTCGGGAACCCAGATATCCGCCGGGACTTCCTCAAGAGCGGTATAGGCCGTGGCGGCGGTTTCGGCGTGCGCAGCGGCAGGGGCGGTGACTCCGCCGGCAATCCAGCGCGCACCGTCCGTGTCGATCTGCAATACATCCGCCTTCGCCGGGAAGGCCATCAGCGCGCCGAGGCCAATTCCTGCGGCTAACGCCAAGCGTGCGCGAATCATGTCGTTGCACCCTCCGTGCGATCCCATTGGTCACCTTACATGACATAGAAGTGACAAACACGACGATATGCCAGAAAGGCGATGTCTTGCCAAACAAGAAGGCCCGCGCCTCCGGGAGGGAGGGCGGGCCCAGTCTTTCGACATGAAACGGGTTCAGCGCATGGTGAGCGCGACGTAGCGATCGAATTCGCCACGTTCGAGCATGGCGAGGCCGCGGCGGGCAAGCACGCGGGAATCGACCCAGTCGCCGGCGGCGGTTTCGAGACGATAGCGATCCTCGCTCTTGGCCGCAGCTTCGAACCGGGCGCGTGCGGCATCATATTCGCCCACGCGCGCGAGAGCGACGCCGTGATTTATCAGCCGGGCGGGATCGGTTTCGGCAAGCGTCTCGCAATCCTCGATTGCGGCGATGGCGGCGCGATCCTCGCCCGCCACGAGCTCTTCGTAGCCGATATCGAACGGGGCGGCGGGCGTCTCTGCAGCAGCGGCCTGGCCGCTGGCTGCAAGCGCCAATGCAGCGAGTGTCATCATGGTCATGGCATTTCTCCCAAATGTCTTGCGCAGAGAAATACGCCCCGGAAACCACGACTGCAACATTTCCGTAACATTGTCATAAATCTGCAATCTGATGATTTCCGGCCATGACTGTTGAAACTGCAACATAACGGTCATGAAACGACACAAACTGTCACACGAGACCCCTAGCTGGCGAGTCGCGATCAACGAATTCGCATTCGATTCACCGGTTTTTCTGAGGGGACCGCACCCGTGACCACTTTCCAACGTTCGCTTGTTCTTGGCTGTTCTGCGCTGGCACTCGCCGGCTGCGGCGCCGACGAAATCGTTTCGCCCGGAACGGGCGGAGACGTCATCATCAACAACCCGACCCC
>QFNA01000148.1 GCA_003248395.1 Citromicrobium sp. | reverse complement strand
GATATGGGCGAGGACGACCGAGGTTGCGCCGCCGGCAATCCCGTCCATCGCATGGTGCTCGGCGACCCAGAAGCGTTTGAGTCCGAGCCGTTCGGCAACCTGCGCAAGCTCGGTTGCGGCGGAAAAGGCATCGGCCAGCGTGCCGCCTTCGCGAACGGGGACAAGGTCGAGAATGGAATAGTCGGTCATTGCTGTGCGTCCAGTTGCGCGAGGTAGCGCTGCGCCTGTTCGGCCTGCGGGCTGTCCGGTGCGACTTCGATGACAGAGGCGAAACTGGCGCGCGCATCGGCGTCGCGTCCGGCCATGGCCGCGATCACGCCGGCCTCCAGCCCGATGGCGGCGTCGCGCGGCTCGAGTGTCGCGGCGCGTTCGATCTGGCTTTGCGCCTCGGCCAGATTTTCGCTGCGGCGCGAGAGCGTCGCGGACAGCAGCCAGGCCTGCGCATCCCCGGCATCCGCGGCGCGCGCTTCGGCAAGCGCCGCCGCGGCATCGTCGACTCGCCCGAGCCTCACCAGCACCCGCGCAAGATCGACGCGCAGGTCGGCCTGCAGCGCCTTGTCGCCCGCAGCCTCTGCGCGTCCGCCTGCGGTATCGAGCAGCGGCAGTGCCGCCTCGGGATTGCCGCCCGCCACCGCAGCATTGCCTGCCATCGCCGCAAGCCGCGCCGCATAGGCGGGATGTTCGGGCGGCGCTTCGCCGCTCGCAAGCTCGAAAGTCTGCCGCGCCTCGTCATACTGCTGCAGGCCGACGAGGGCGAGGCCGAGACAATGGGCAGACTGCGCGAGATCGAGATCGGACGCTGCCTCTTCGCGCCAGCGCTGGGCGGTATCGCGCGCGCTTTGTGGCATGGCGGAAGCTTCGCGCAGGCAGGTGCCAAGGCGGCTCGACTGCGGCTGCGCCGGTTGCGGCTCCGATCGCGATTCGGCGCGCGGTGGCCGGTTGGCCAGTTCGTCGGGAATGCCGGGCATGCCGCCGGTGGCGGGATTGGGTCCGACTTGCATCAGCAGGATGGCGAGCGGGGTGAGGAAGTTCGTCACGGGTTCTCCGGGCCTTCGATCAGGCCGTCCAGGGTGCGCAGCAGGAGAGCAATGTCCTGCGGGCGCGAAAGGCGGTGGTCGCCGTCCTTGACCAGCGTCACTTGAACAGCGTCCGAACGCAGGGCGCGGGCAAGCTGCATGCTGATGTCCCACGGAACATCGTCATCGCGCTGGCCATGTAGCAGGTGGACGGGGGCGTCGATCGGGATGGTCTCGCCGAGCATGCGCTGCGCCTGTCCGTCGGCATAAAAGCCGGGATGATGCGGCGTCGGTTCGGGGCCATAGGGATTGTCCTCGAACACGGTCTCGCCGGCCTCGAGCCGGGCCTTGTCCGCGTCGGAATTGCCCCATTCGGTAAAATCGGGCGCTGCAGCGATCCCGACCATTCCGGCAAGCCGGTCTGGCAGGGCCAGGCCGACCAGCAGCATCAGCCATCCGCCCATCGAGGATCCGACCAGCACGAGGTCACCCTCGACATGGGCAGCGACCAGTGCGAGCACTTCGTCGCGCCAGCGCGACAGCGTGCCATCGGCAAAGTCGCCCGCGCTTTTCCCGCATCCGGAATAGTCGAGGAGCAGGCAGGCGCGGCCGCTGCTGCGGGCGTGATCGAACAGGGCCGATGCCTTGCCGCCCTCCATGTCGGACATGTATCCGGGCAGGAAGACGAGCGTCGGGCCCTTGCCGGCCAGATGACGGAACGCAATCCGCCTTCCATCGGCCATTTCGTGCAGTCGGACATCGTTCATCCGGTCCGATGTCGGGCCGCCCGCCTGGCATTGCAAGCGACCATTCGCCCGAACGCGGGTCAGAAGATCTCGAATTCCTCGACGTCGGGGTCGTTGGCGCACATCGACTTGATCGCCTGAAATTCTTCCGGGCTCAGCACCTGGCGGAATGTCTTGCCGCGCGCAGCGGCCCTGAACGCTTCGGCGCGTTCGCGCGGGGCAGGATGGCTGGCAATCCAGCCGGTCATTTCGGTGAAGTCGTCCTGTGCGCTGCCTTCCTCTGCGCTCAAGCGCTCGAAAAAGGTGGCGGCGCCCAGCGGGGAGATCCGGCTTTCGGCCATGCGCTGCCGCGCGAACTCGTCGGCCTCGCGCTCGGCGTCGCGCGAATAGCCCATGGCCGCGAGGCCGAAGAGCGTGTCGCTCATGCCCGAATTCGCGCCCGCGAGCAGGATCGTCAGGCCGAACTGGCGCAGCAGGGCGGTCATGACATGGCGTTCGCGCACATGGCCGACCTCGTGGCCCAGCACACCGGCGAGTTCTTCGGGCGTCTCGGCTTCCTGCACCAGCCCGTCGAACAGCATCACCTGTTCGCCCGGCAGGGCAACGGCGTTGACCATGTCGATATTAGCCACACCCGCGCGGACCTGGCGGTGTTCGGGATCGACATTGGTCAGCAGCTTGGCAAGCGCAGCATCGCCTTCTGGCGTGCTGCAGAGCCGGTTGCCGAAATCGCCAATCATCGCCTCGCCCAGATTGCGCTCCCAGCTCGCCGGGACGCGCGGGCCGAGCCATTCGGGCGCGGTCATGAACAGGGCGACGGCCCCCGCGCTCACCAGCCCGAAAATGACCACCGCCCTGCCCAGGCCGAGCCGGTCGATCCAGGCTCCGTATTTGACCGGCGTGGGCAAATGGCGTTCGATGCCCGGCGGCAGGTCGTCGGGCAGGACGATGCGAAATCCGGCCAGCCCCTCGCGCTTGTAGACC
>QFNA01000041.1 GCA_003248395.1 Citromicrobium sp. | reverse complement strand
CTGGGTCGCAAACGACGGTACTCTTGCAGCGGTAACGACACGTTCGCTCGACGGCGATGCCGTGACCGAGGTCCGCAAGGTTGACGGTAGCGTGAGCCTTCACGATCCGGTGACAGGGCGCAAACTCTCCCCCATCTCGGCTCCGAAGGCAAGATCCATCGCCTTGCGCGCATGGACCGGACCGCGCACGACGATCGAAGGCGCGCGGCTCGTTCACGAACCGGTGGGGACCGAGTTTCGCGGCCCTTTTCCGGCCTGGCAGGTCACCTATGCTGACGAGGCTTCGACGCGCCTCTACATCGATGCTACCAGCGGCACGCTCGGGGCGGCGCGTAGTGATACATGGCGCCTGTTCGATTTCATCTGGGGCCTCCATATCATGGATTGGACCGAGCGCGATCGCATCAACAGTTGGTGGCTCCTCCTGTTTGGCATTGGCGGCACGATCATAGCCTTGTCGGGTTTCGTCCTGCTGGCGAACCGGATGCCGAGGCTGCGCCGTCGCATAAAGAAGAGCAAGCTCGCCTGAGCCCATGGGGCGTGTTCGCGTGGGCGAACGGGGCCAGGAGCCGAATGCATTCGACGATCGCGATGGTGCCGCCAGCAGACGTGATACGGCGGGCGCACTTCTATCGCGCCGATACCATCAAATTAATGTGAGGGGCACGCGGCTGCCGTGCGTATCAGGCACATAGGTCGCACTGCAATTGCCGGGCCGGGAGACATACGAGACATGAAAGCCCCCTCATTTCTGGCGCTGCTCGCCGCAAGCCTGCTCTTCGTCGGACCCGTCCAGGCTCATGGCGACGAAAAACACGGCGAAGAGGCGAGCGCCGCTCCTGCTGCCACAAGTGGCGATGCGCATGACCAAGCGGCCATGGCACAGATGGGCGAGCCCGCAGGCGCGGGCGAGTCCTCCGGCGCGCACGACGAAGCGGGCGAAGCCCATGACGAGGCCGGTGGCCATGCGAATGAGGGCGAAACCGGCGTCATGGCCGTACTGAAGAAGTTGCATCCGGCAACGATTCATTTCCCGATCGCCTTGTTTCTCATGGCTGCGGCCACCGAAGTGTTCGTGATGCGCCGGAAAGAGGCGGGCCTGCAAAGTGCGGTGCGCGTGCTTGTTTACGGCGGGGCCATCGGCGCGGTCGTCGCAGTCCTGTTTGGATGGGTTCACACCGGGCTGTGGTTCGGCGGCGACACTGTCATGCAGGTGCATCGATGGAATGGTATGCTGATCGCGGTTCTCGGCATTGCGATGGCCTATCTTGCGAGCAGGCCGAGTCAGAGCCGCGCTTGGTTGCGCGCGTCGCTCTTCTCCATGGCGGCACTCGTTCTCATTCAGGGCTTTCTTGGCGGCGAGCTCGCGCATGGACCGAACCACCTCGGTATTTCCTGGCTCTGAAGGAGTTGAAGAGCATGCGTACTTCCAGATTGAATGCAGCGTTCGGGTTTCTCGCGATCGTACCATTGATGTCCGCTCTTGCTGCTTGCGACGAGGCGCAAGAGAGCACACCGATCACCGATGTTTCGCCTATGGGCGAACCTGCGGTGGTGGCTGGCACGGCACCCGAACGGGGTCTTGCAGACCCGGCAACCTCCCCCTCCGAAGATGAGGCAGCGACTGTGCGGGAGGACGCTCTTTCGACCAATGGCGCCGCGCCGACCGCCTCACGGCCTGCTGCCTCTCCCGCATCACGCGCAACCGCCACACCCGCAGCGCCAGCAACGCCCACGCAACCCGCGAGCGAGGCGACCCAGCCGGCCGATCCCCATGCGGGCCATGACATGTCCTCGATGGCCGATCACGACATGGAAGGCATGTGATCGGACGCGTTTCCCGGTGACACGGCTATCCAGGAGATACCCTCGGCAAAAACACAAACGAACATCGCAAGATAAGGAAAGGACGGCCCCGCCTCCCCCCGACGCCCTGCGGGTCGCAGGTGCCCCCAAGGGGCCGTTCAGGAACCCCGCGTGAAGACCAACCCGACGCGCGGGGTTCCGTTTGCCCGGCTTAGCTGTCGCCGTGCCAGACGCTTCCCGGCATGGCTTTGTGCTATGTGAGCGCGCTGGGAAGACGAAGGCGGGGCATTGCCCTGCGGGCCGCAGGAAGCGCTCGCTGCCGATTGCGAAAAATGGGATATTCCGCCACTTTCCGATGCCGAGATCATCCAATTGCGCATCAGGGTGATCGCGCTCGAAAACATGGTGTTAGGCTTATTGTCCACCGCAAGCGATCATCAGCTCGCTTCGATCAGAGAAATCGCGGAATATATATCCCCGCGTGCCGATGCAAAGCCGCATCCGCTTACCTTGCATGCTGCCACCCAGATCGAGCACTTTGTCGAGCGCGCCCGGCGGTTTCGCGAGCACCCCACCGCTGATTGAGCGACGCATGACCGGCTCACGAAAGCTGGCCTTCCTCGCTGAGGACCGGTCGATGATCTGAAAAGAGTGCGATGGACCTCGATACGCTTCTCAACCTTGGCCTCGGGGATCGAGCGATGCCAGGTCGATCTCGGTCTGGAGCAGTACCGGGGCAAACGCTTTGCCCTGTGGGCCATGCTCTACCTGTTCGGGTCTGCCCCCGACCTCGACGTGGCCTTCGAGAACGAGGAAGACCGGGAAGCAGCCCGCAACTTCATGGATCTCCTGGCGGCATCGGAAGGCAATGAGGTAAGCTGATTGCAGCAGGGTCCTGGCACCTTCAGACCCGCACCCGATATCCATCCGGCTTTCTTCGCGAACAGTCCTGAACCAGGTCAGCTGAGGAGCCGCAACCCGTTCCTTTCCGGCCGTGTTGGCGGCTTCGCCGCCTGCCCGCACCACCCGTCATGAACAGGTTTCCCTTCGGCCCTTCAGGCCTGCGGTGCAGTCCTCCCATGCCCTGCTTCTTCTGGATGTTCGCAAGCCGGAGATGGTCTCCGGTTTGAGGAACTGAAGGAATTTCATCATGACCAATATCGCAATCCTCACCGGCCGCATCGCCCGCGATCCCGACACCCGCGAGACCAAGGGCGGCACCAGCGTCACCGGGATCACCGTCGTCACCGATCGTCCTGCACGCGACAAGGACGGCAAGACCTACAAGGACGAGAACGGCTACACCGCCAAGGACAGCGAATTCCACCGTGTGACCTGCTTCAACGGCCTCGCCAAGACCGTCGGTCAGTACTGCTCGAAAGGCCAGCTGGTCTCGGTCCAGGGCCGCATCCACTACACGCAGTGGGAAGACCAGGACGGTGTGACGCGGTATGGCTCGGAGATCCTTGCCGACAAGGTCGATTTCCTCTCGCGGGCCAATGGCGGCGACAACCAGGACGCCCCTCCGATCGACTGATCCGGCGCCATCGAACCAGCCAAAGGAGGCTCTGCCGGAAACGGCAGGGCCTCTTTCGCTGTTCACCCTTCCTTTCGCTCGGTCTTTTCTCCGGGGAATAGCCAGGCGCTGCCCGGAGGGCCCGACCCATTATGGCAGCGATCATCTGAAACGGTCGTTTGAGGTGGACTGGATTGGCCTGGCTTACCGCATTTCCAGCATGATGGTCCCGCGCCGCCCGCATCAAGGACGGCAGGGGCCCCACCATTTTGTCCGCCGCCGGATTGCATCCGGCACCGGACAAAACCGTTTCCCCCTGCGCCGCTTCGCGGTCGCCCTGTCAGGCGATCCTGTGACCCGGTCTGCCCGGGCCCATCGGCCAACCTCCTGTCGTCTCGCGACAGATTTCAGGAGGATTATCATGACCTATTTCACGAAATGCACACTGCCTTCGCGCAATTATTTCGAGGCTCTGGAAACAGCTGAGCAACGGGCCTTGCACAGCTTCTTCGACCAGCATGTTATCGAGGATGACGAACTCGGATATCGCGCGGTCGACGAAGGCGACTACAATGCGCTGCCCCCGCATCTTGCGATCCGGGTCGTTCATACCGTCCATGGCGGAATGCTCGACGAGTTCTGAGGCATTCTGCAGGGCAGGGACCGGCAGCGGTTCCTGCCCTTTTTTCGTGTCTCTTATGGGCTGAGCTACAGGTTCAAGTTTCGATCCAGCAGCAATCGGCGGTTCTCCAAACATCGGCTTGGCCAACTGGCGATCGGGATAAATGGAGCGGGGCTGGGGACGCACTCTGTCCCGCGCATCTGGCGATACGCTCCTGAGGGTGCGGCATTACGTGTTTTTGGGGCCCCGCATGCACTTGCGAACCGGCAGCGGGTCGGGCGAGCGGGAAGCTACGGCCGCGACATGCCCCGCTTGCCTTGCTTCCCACAGGCCCTTGGCCACTGCCTCTCTCGCAGGTGCGGTTCATTGCTCTGAGCCTTCGGCATTGCAGCCGAAAGCCTGCCGGGCAGCGCGATAGCGTCGGGTTCTGCGCGGATGCCGCCCCTCCTCGATCCTGCCGAGCTCAGATCGGTAGGGGCGACAAATCCGAACGCACCATTGTGTCGCTCCCCCCATTGCCAAAGCATGCTCCATCACCCTCTGCAATCAGCGGCAGTTAGCCGCAGCTACCCAAGCCTTGTGGAGCTCAGAATATGTCCGCCGTTCCCGATCCGGTCCGTCCCCGTTACCTGCGCACCCCCGATGCCGCGGTGCATCTGGGGCTTTCGCCGCGCACGCTCGAAAAGCACAGATGCTATGGAACAGGGCCGGTCTACCACAAGCTCGGCGGCCGCATCGTTTACCGGCCCGAAGATCTCGACGCCTGGGCCGAGCAGGGCTTGCGCCGTTCCACCAGCGATCCGGGCAAGGGCGTCGTTCATCCTGCCAAGCGGATCGACGGCTACACCGGTCCGGTCCGGCGCTGAAGCGGTACCATGCGCTCCTTGAAGACATCGGACGGCGGGGCCGGACAGCTCGACCTGTTCGTCGGCGCGGGCAGCGACATCGCCGCGCGCGATGCGCAGGATCTGATGGCCTGGCCTTTCTTCAGCCTCGCCAAGACGAAGCGCGTGAAGCCGATCGACTTTCGTATGGGCGAGGTCGCCATTCTGGTCGAAGCGACCGCCGAACATGGCATGGCCACCATCTGGGACGCCGATGTACTGATCTGGGTAGCGAGCCAGATCGTCGAGGCGCGCGATGCCGGCAAAGCCACCTCGCGCCTTATCGCGGCGACGCCCCATGAAATCCTTACCTTCACCCGGCGCGGAACCGGAAAAGCAGGCTATGAGCGCCTGAAGGCCGCGCTCGATCGCTTGCAGTCGACCAGCATCGCCACCTCGATCCGGCAGGCCGGGGCGCGACGCCGCCGACGATTTTCCTGGATCAACGAATGGCGCGAACGGCTCGACGACAACGGGCGCGCGCTCGGCATCGAAATGATCGTGCCGGACTGGCTCTACGAGGGCGTGCTCGATCGTGCGCTCGTCCTGACCATCGACCCGGCCTATTTCGCGCTTACCGGCGGTCTTGAGCGCTGGCTCTATCGCATCGTACGCAAGCATGGCGGGAAGCAGAAGGGCGGGTGGAGTTTCGACATTTCGCACTTGCATGTGAAGTCGGGCGCGCTGTCGCCATTGAAGCGCTTCGCATTCGAAGTGCGGACCATCGTCCGCCGCCAGTCCCTCCCGGGCTACAGTCTCGCACTTGAGCACCAGTTCGGCCGCGAGCGTCTCCTGTTCGTCGCGACGCCTGTCGATCCCTTTACAGCTGCGCGCCCCCGCATCGGTCTGCCCCCTGTGGAAAAGGGCGTGTGATGTTCGGACTATCAGGAACCATAACGTTCGGACGATCGGGAACCCGATGCCCGGACTATCAGGAACCAAAAGCCTGCTCGACTCGCCGGAAACGCAGCGCTCGCGGAGCCCTTAACAATGCTAACAAGGAATCTTCCAGATTCCTGCTAACACAGCCACGCCTGTGCAAAAGCGCAGCGAGCGCTTCGCTTTCGCCCACGGAAAGGGTCGACGCAGGTGCCGGTGATCCGCCACTCACGCATGTCACACTGGTGTGGCGCGGCGGCGTGCAGGAAGACTGGCTTCGGTTCGGCAAGCCCGTTGAAGAGCGCATTATTGATCGCCGGACGCGTATCGAAAGCTATGCTCCGGGACAGGTTTTTGCCTTGGTTCGGTGGGCTTCGAACGATTACGGGACTATCCGCTCGGCGTTCGCAATCGCCCGCGCCGTCGGCATCGGCGACCCGTTGACCACATTGCCGCAGGTCGATCCCGGCGCGCAAATCCTGTTGTCGGTGAAAGGCTGGCCCAGAGTCCGCCAGGCCTTTGCGCTGATCGATGCGATCGAGGAGCACGGCATCGATCCCTGCGATGTGGCTCCGGACCACTGGCGTCATGTCCACAACAGGCTGGCAGCGGGCCTGCAGGCACGTTCCTATTCCCCTGCGCGCCATCGCGACTGGATGCGGCGGCGAAAGCTGCAATCATGAAGCGGCGCACCGTCTTTCTGGCAGGCATGGTTGCGGCAGCGACACTGACCAGCACTGCATTCCCGCTCGCGCGACTTTTGGTCTGGAACGCGACTGCCAGCGTGCCGGTTGGCCTGTATTCTATCGGCGGAAAGACCGGTCTTCAAAGAGGCGACCGCGTCGCGATCGAACCTGCTTTCAGGCTGCAGCGATACCTCGCCTCGCGTGGTTATCTTCCTGCGGGCGTTCCGCTCATCAAGGAGGTTGCGGCGCTTGGCGGGGATACGGTCTGCCGGCACGACCTTCTGATTACAATCAATGGCAAGCCTGCGGGGTCGGCGCGCCAGCTCGACAGCCTTGGACGCGGACTGCCCGTCTGGGAAGGCTGCCGGACTATCGCTGCGGATGAACTGTTCGTGATGAACAGGTGCGCCCCCGGCAGCTTTGACGGGCGTTATTTCGGGCCTGTCGCACGCGCCGATGTCATCGGGCGGGCGCGGCCCGTCTGGACCGATGAAGCGGGCGACGGAGACTATGTCCTGCTTGCCTCGCTCGCCGACTTTCCCATCCCCAACGTCACTGAAGGAGACGCACAATGACCTGTATCGGCACTTTTACAGCTACGCCCGACGGCTTCGAGGGGCGGCTGAAAACCCTGACTATCGATAGACCGCTGACCCTCGTGGCCGCCGACCCCGGCGACACCGAGAACACCCCGGATTATCGCATTATGGCAGGCGAGGGCGAGGAAACCTACGAAGTGGGCGCAGGCTGGAAGCATGTTGGTGACAAGGCGGGCAGCTTTGTTACGCTCCTCATCGACGATCCTGCGTTGGCGGGGCCCCTGCGCGCCAATCTGTTCAGTTCTGACGACCAGAGCCATGTCCTGATATGGTCGCGCAGCGCGCGCCGCCCGGCAAAGGACTGATTCCGTGCCCCGCCCGTATCTTCTGCCGGGACTCATGGCCGCCATGCTGGCGGCGAGTCCCGGGCAGGCTTTTGCGCAATCGGAGCAGTTTGTTCGACCTTCCCCGCGCGTCGAGATTGCGGGGCATGTCAGCGAAGCATCGCGGCAATTCGGCATTCCCGAGCACTGGATCTACGCGGTGATCCGCGCCGAAAGTGCGGGCCGGGTGCGGGCGGTTTCCAGAGCAGGAGCGATGGGTCTCATGCAGCTCATGCCCGGAACCTGGTCGCGGCAGCGCGCCCGGTTCTCCCTCGGGCAAGACCCGTTCGACCCGCGCGACAACATTCTGGCCGGCACGTCTTACCTGCGCGAAATGTACGATCGCTACGGCGCGCAAGGCTTCCTCGCTGCATACAATGCGGGTCCGGGACGCTACGAAGACTGGCTTGCCGGACGGCGTTCGCTGCCACTCGAAACACGCCGCTATGTCGCCCGGATTGCGCCGCTGTTGCAGTCCGAGGGCATTTTTGCGGCGGCGCCTCTTCAAGCCGGGGATGTTCCGCCCGGCGTCTTGCAGCCTTCCGGCGCGGCGCGACAAGAGTTGGACGAGGTGGCTGCGCCCGGCCCCGTAGCGAACCCTTTTGCGCGCCCGGAACAGCCCGCGCATGATCTTTTCGCGCCCGTCTCGACGGCTCCTTCTAAATGAGAGCGGTCCTCGCACCTTCGCGCAGGCATGCGTTCCCAAGCGAAAGCGGGCGTAGGAGCGGAGACCTAGGCATCAATGGAAGGGAGGGATGGCGAGATAAAAGCAGCGCCGTCGGCCGGGCTGCAGGTGGTTGGTTTTGCGGGAGAATATGCGCCGTCTCTGCTGTACGCCTGCAGGCGCTTGGATCGGAATCCTTAGGCTTTTCAATGCTGAAAGCGCCGTCTACCGGTTTTCCTGTCTGTGGCTGACGACGAATTCGATATCAGGCCGGGTCGGTCAAGAGACAGCGATGCGCGCGCCTATCGCAAGGCCGGTACGCTGGTCGGGCGCGTGCTGCAGGCCTCGCGCCGGTCAGGCTATACGCCGCTCGGGCGAGGCCGGGCAGGCGGCGGAACCGGGCATCTGGGACGCGGCAAACGTGCTGCGTTCCGAGGCCGCCCCCATGCTTTCCAGCGGCGGGTCATCATCAAGGCGCGCGTCGTTCGCCATGGCGGCAGCCGGTTCCGCTCGGCACCGCTCGCCCGCCACATCGCCTATCTCGAACGCGACGGCGTCACCCGTGACGGATCGGATGCCCAGATGTTCGATGCCTTATCGGATGAGGTCGATGGCGATGCCTTCGCCGCGCGCTGCGAAGACGACCGGCATCACTTCCGCTTCATCGTGTCGCCGGAAGACGCAAGCGAGATGGCTGACCTGCGCGCTTTCACGCGCGAACTCCTTGAGGATATGGCGAGCGATCTCGACACCAAGCCCGACTGGGTGGCGGTCGATCACTGGAATACCGACAACCCGCATGTCCATGTCCTGGTCCGCGGCGTTGCCTCGGACGGCAGGGACCTGGTGATCGATCGCTCTTATATCAGCGAAGGTATGCGGGCCCGCGCCCAGGAGCGCGTCACCGTCGAGCTCGGCCCGCGCAGCGAGCGCAATATTCAGCAAGCGCTCCGCCGCGAGGTCGATGCCGAGCGCTGGACCTCGCTCGACCGCCGCTTGCAAAATCAGCGCGACGATCTTGGCGTGGTCGATTTGTCCCCCGAGGACGATGCGACACGCCGCAGCAACCGCGCATTCCTTATTGGCCGCGCACAAATGCTCGAACGCATGGGATTGGCCGAGCGAGTCGGGTCGGCGCGCTGGACCTTGACCGCAGACCTCGAACCGACATTGCGCGCGCTGGGCGAGCGCGGCGACATCATCAAGACCTTGCACAAGGCGATGCGTGGACGCGGCGCACAAGGCGCCCTTGCATCCTTCGCGCTGCATGGAGAAGACGAGAACCGCCGGGTCATCGGAAGGTTGGTCGAGCGCGGTCTTCATGATGAGCTGACAGGCGAGGCTTATGCGATCGTCGAAGGAGTGGACGGGCGTGCGCATTATCTGCGTTTTCCCGATCTGGACCAGACAAGCGATGCAGCACCCGGCGCCATCGTCGAGACAGGCGAATGGACCGACCGCAACGGGCGACGGCGCAGCAGCCTGCTGGTGCGTTCGGACCTGCCGCTCGAGCGGCAGATTGACGCGCGCGGGGCGACCTGGCTCGACCGGCAGCTGCTGTCGGCACGAGCCGCGTCGCTGGGAGGCGGCTTCGGCAATGAAGTCCGGAAGGCTCTTGACGAGCGCCGTGAATGGCTCGTCGATCAAAGTCTTGCGAAGCGACATGGTAGGAGCGTGACCTTGGTGCGCAACCTGCTCGGAACGCTCCGCAAGCAGGAACTGGACGCGGCAGGTAAAGCGCTGGCTGCGCGTCATGGTCGTCTGGCAAATCCGGTGACGGAAGGTGATCACATTTCCGGCATCTACCGCGAGCGCATTTCGCTGGCGTCGGGTCGCTTCGCCATGATCGATGACGGAGTGGGTTTCCAGCTCGTGCCCTGGAGGCAAGACCTCGAGCGGCATCTTGGAAAAGAAGTCGCTGGCAAGGTCCATGTGCGAGGCGGTGTCGACTGGAACTTTGCGCGTTCGCGCGGTCCGGCGGTTTGAGGAGCACCGGCATCATAACGGAAATCTTGACAAACGCACCATATGATGCTTATAAACGCATCAGGAGATGCGATATGGTAAGTGCAGCGATTCAGCATGCCGAAGCTCCCCCGGGGCTTCAGACCTTTGCAAGCGACGGTGATCGCAGCCGCCTCACCAGCGCTGCGGTAAAGGCCGTGCTGCGCCTCATTGGGGCCTGGGGTGCGAGCAACGCTGAGGGCGCTGCGCTGCTCGGCGTGTCCGAAAGCACCTGGGACCGGATGAAAGCCGGAACCTGGGAAGGCTCGCTCGGTCAGGACCAGCTGACCCGCGCGTCGGCGCTGATCGGTCTGTTCAAGGGACTGCATCTGCTGTTCGCCAACGACATGGCCGATCGCTGGCCAAAGCTCGAAAACAGGGCCCCGTTGTTTGATCGCCGCTCGCCCATCGGGGCGATGATCGAAGGCGGCATTCCGCGCATGCTGGAGACCAGACAATATATCGACGCGCTTCGTGGCGGGCTCTGAGGAGGCAGGCGAGCCGCCGCAGATCCGCGAAGCGTTCGAGCGGACTGTCCGGCTCGTTTCCAGCGCGCGCTTGCGCGAAGCGGTCATGGCTCCACTTGCCGACAGTGATGCCGAGCTTGCGCTGCTCGCTGAAATCGAGGGGGCGACGAGTTCGCGCCTGATCGCCGAAGAGCGCGGGTTTGGCGGGCTGACAGCCGACGAGCTGGTTCATGGCGTGCCGCATGCCAGGTTCATTAATGCGAGCTTTGCTTACGCCAAACCGCGCGAGCCCAATCGCTTCAACCCCGCGAACCGCGGCGCATGGTATGCCGCGCTCGATGTCGAGACCTGTATTGCCGAGGTCGGCCATCACCTGACACAGGCGCTCGCCGATGCCGGCGATTTCGATGCCGTTGTCGAATATGGCGAGATGATCGCCAGCATGGCGGGCGTCTTTATCGATCTGCGCGAGCAGCCCGGACACCCGGCCCTCGATCCGGACAAGACGAAAGGCTATCCTGTCGGCAATGCTCTAGCGGCGGAGGCACGCGCCGCCGGTCATAACGGCATTATCTATCCCTCTGTGCGCCATGCGGATGGGACTTGCATCGCGGCCCTGTGGCCCAACGTCGTGCAATCGGTCGCGCAAGGGGCGATGTACCGCCTGACCTGGTCCGGCAACCCGGACTATAGTCGGGAAGCAATCTAGCCGTACGCCGCTTTTGCTACGCCAACCTGCGATCACGCAGCTTCCGACTTGAATATGTAATGCAAAGCCGCCGTGCTGTCCTTCACGAAAGGAGCCAGCCTTGTCCGCAACCCGGATATTGTGGGGTCAGATACTCGTCGTCTTCGCCCTCACGCTCGCAGGCGTTTGGGCGGGCACCCAGTGGACGGCGCACGCGCTTGGCTATCAGGCGCAGCTGGGCGCGCCCTGGTTCAGTATCTCCGGAGCGCTTGTCTACCTGTCGTATCTTGATGATTTTCAAACGCTGACGCTCATCGCAAAGGTGGGATGGCCAGTAAACTCTCCCCTGTAGAGCGCCAGATGTGGCCCTCCCCAGTTCTTGGTATGTCGCTGCCTATCCGGATTTGATGAGATGCGAGCAGTCATCAAGTTCACAGGTAATCTTCATGCAGCAAAGCAGCGGTATAAATGGTGCAAACTTGGTCGATCCGGCACTTCGCGCCATGTTCGAGGCGCGCAAGCGCGTGTTCGTGGATCTTCGTGGGTGGGACGTTCCGGTGCTCGACGGGACCTTTGAAATCGACCAGTTCGATACGCCCTCGGCCGCCTATCTCGTCCTCACCGGCGAAAAGTGCGAGCATCGCGCATCGGCCCGGCTCCTGCGTTCTGATGGACCTCATATCTTACGCGATCTCTTTCCGCAGCTGTGCACCGGACCTGTTCCGCAGGATGAGGCATTTCGCGAGATTACCCGATTCTGTATCGATCCCACGTTGCCGCGCGCTGATCGCCGGAGTGTCCGCAACCAGCTCGTCTCCGCACTCGCCGATTTTGCAATATCGGAAGGGATCTCTGGTTATTCGGCGGTCGCCCCAGTGCCCTGGTTCCGTCAGATCGCCCAGTTCGGCTGGCGCTGCCAGCAGCTTGGACCGTGCGTTTCTATCGATGGGCAGCAGCTTGTCGCTCTTCGGATCGACATCGACCAAGATACACGCGCGCAACTCGCCAACGCAGGGATCTACTGCCGCAATCCTAAGCCGGAAGCCTATGGCGGCATGGAGCTGGCAGCATGACTGGGCCGAGGGAGGCGCATTGGCTCGATCAGCTGCAAGAGGATGGCTATTGCATCATTCCGCAGCTTGTCGCCGAGCAACAGATCGCCGCACTCGATGCCGACCTGGAAGGTGCATTTGCGCAGGCGCCCCTCGGCAAGGGAGACTTCTATGGCCATCGGACCAAACGGTTTGGAAGCCTGCTTCGCCGGTCGCAGGTCGCAGGCGATCTAGTCCTGCAGCCGCTAGTCCTATCGCTCGCCCGCGCAATTCTCGGCAGCGCCTGCGACCGGATACAGCTCAATGTCGCCCAGGCGATCGCGATCCATCCCGGCGAGATAGAACAGTTTCCGCATTGCGATCAGGATATGTGGGCAGGCCGCAAGGGCGATCACGAATATCTTCTCAACGTCATCTGGCCGCTGACCGAATTTACTCGCCTCAATGGCGCGACACGCATCTACCCCGGGACGCACAGGAAGCCTGTCGACAATCTCGAAAGTCTCGACGATCCCATAGTAGCTGTTTGCAAGCCCGGCGATGCGATCTGCTTTCTCGGCTCCACCGTCCATGGAGCGGGACCAAACCAGACCGAGGATGTCCGCCGCGGTGTCGTAATCGGCTACAGTCTCGGCTGGCTCAAACCCTACGAGAATCTCTGGCTGGCCTATCCACCAGCAGCAGCAAAAGAGTTCTCTCCCGAACTCGCCGAGCTCGCCGGATATGTGCAGCACCGTCCGAACCTGGGTAATTTCGAAGGGCAATGCCCGTCGGTTTTGCTGAGCGACAAGGTGCCCGAATTCCCTCAGGCAACCGATAGTCTGCGCCCCGACCAGAAAGAAGCGGTTCGTGAGTTCGCCAAGACGCGCCGCGGCGGACGATGAGTCCCGCTCACGTCCTCGAGCCTACGTACAGGCGGTTGAAAGATGCATTGCTGGAAGGGCGCTTCCGGGCCGGTACGAAGCTTGAGGCGATGCGACTCGCTGACGATTTCGGAGTGAGCATGACGCCGGTAAGAGACAGCCTGAACCAGCTTGTCGGTGAAGGGCTGGTCGACCTCACGCCCGGCGAAGGATTTCGCGTACCGCTGCTTACCGAACAGGCCTTGCGCGACATTCTGCAAGTCAACGCCCTGCTTTTGGAGCAGGCTCCCGACAACGATCACAAATCACTGACAATCAACGAAGGATCAAACGACACGCGAGGTGCTTATGCCGACCGATTGGCGCGCGCCTTCAGAGACATCGCGGCAAGCTCAGGCAATCGGTTTCGCGTACATTTGGTCGAACGCATTAGCGACAGACTCCATCCGCTACGTGAACTCGAGCCGGTGATTTGGCCTGGCGCGCCGCATGCCCTTGAGCAAATTGAGCGAAAAGCGCAGCAAGGGTTCGATGGCTCAAACCGAGCGGTACGCGCATATCATCAACACATTGAGGATCTGGTACCCGCTCTTGTCGGACGTTTGAACCAGCAGACGCCCTAGCCCTCGCCAATATTTTAGGTCGTCTCCCCACTCTCGGACAGAACCGTCGCGAGGTGGTCATTCCAGGCATCGAGCGCCTGGCGCTTTTCGTCCTTCCAGTCGTGGCGCTGGTAGATGCCGGCGACTCCGGCGCGAGATCCGCCCACATGGTTGAGAACGGCTTCGGTGACTTCAAACCGAACGCCAAGCCGCTGGAAGTTCGTTGCGAGGGTTCGTCGTAGATCATGAAGGCGCCAGGCTTCGAGCGGCTCTTCGCAACGTTCCTCGATCAGGCTGTCGAGCTTCACCTTCCCTTTGGCGTATCCCGTAAAGCCCGCCCCGCTAGCTGTCGCGAAAACACGGCCCTTACGCGGCCACCTCTCGCCGCGAGCCTCCCGGTCGAGCTCGGCGATTGCAAGATCGTTGAGGGGAATGGAGTTAGGTTCTCCGTTCTTGGTTCGAGATCCGGGCAGGGTCCATAATCTTTCGCTGCGACTGAGCTCCTGCCAGTGCATCCCGGAGACTTCTTCACGGCGCTGTCCGGTTACGATCAGAAGCCTGACAATTGGACCAAAGCAGCGATGACATTCCGGCGCCGCATTCCAGATATGGCGGAGTTCGCCATCCTTGAGCCAGCGCTCTCGTGGCTTGACCGGAGGCGGCGTTTCCATGCCCTCCATCGGATTGCGATCGATATCTCCGCGACTGACGGCCCAGCGAAACAGGCGGCGCATAACGGCAAAGACATTTCGCCGGTTTGCCACCTGCTTGGGCGGCATCTGATCGAGAACCGAAACGACGTCGATCTTCGTAATCGCTGGCAGCGCCTTCATTCCGAATGTGGGCTTGAGGTAGAGGCGAATGGATCGCTCCACGAGGCGACGCCATCCCTCGCGTTTGCAGGAGCGAGTGAAGAGGTCAGCGTAATTCGAGAAGGCGAGGTCGACAGCTTCCCGGCGGCGCTGCTTTTCCGCATCAACCGGATCAATGCCCTGCGCAACAATCACCAACAATCGCTCAGCTTCCAAGCGTGCAGTAGTCGGTGTCCAAGGCGATCCATGTGATCCGATCGTGAAACGACGGGTCTTCGCTTCTCGTCCGCCCATTCGGAACTGGATTATGTAACTGATTGATCCAGCAGTTGTAATCTTGACGCCAAAGCCCTTGAGATCGGTGTCCCAAAGATAGTTTTCCTTTGGTCCAACCGGGAGCGAATCGACCGTGCGCTTGCTGATTTTTCCTGTTGCCATGCGATACCTCGTGGCCTTTTCTGGCAATCACCGGGTAATCACGCAAGCGGAAAAAGGGGCGAATTGGAGGCAATTCTGGCGTAAGTGTTTTGCGCTAAGTCGTTGTTTTTACAACATCAGCGTAGTCTAGCGTCGCCTGAATCGAAAGTACCAGACTTCATGCCCGTAAGTGGTGCGCGCCTTGTGCTCATAGCGCGTCTCGCACCAACCCGATGGTCGGCTTTCCCAACTATGGCGGTCATCCACGACCCAATCGAAATCGTCGGCAAAGCGCCGCATGACCATGAGCGCGTGGCGCAGGTAGATCGGATGGTCGGTGCCGAACCGGAATTCGCCGCCAGGTTTCAGCTTGTCTGCGATCATGCGGACCGGGCCGTCATTCATCATCCGGCGCTTGGCGTGCTTGTTCTTGGGCCAGGGATCGGGATGGAGCAGGTACAGCATCGTCAGCGCGCCATCGGGTACGCGAGCCAGCGCATCGAGCGCATCGCCGTGGTGGATGCGGACATTGGCCAGCCCGCCATCGCGCACATGTGTCAGTGCCTGTGCCACACCATTGAGGAACGGCTCCGCACCGATGAAACCGTGATCGGGCAGCAGGTCGGCGCGATGCGCCAGATGCTCGCCGGCGCCGAAACCGATTTCGAAATGCAGTGGACGATCGAAGCCGAACAGGCCCTCGGCAGTGACCGGGCCCTCCGGGTCGCCTTCCTTGAACGCTGACATGGAGCGCCCGCTAAAAGCAAAACGCCCGGAAGCCAAGGCCACCGAGCGTCTTGCATGCTTTCTTCTGGCAGATCGCGGTCAGGCGGCTTCCGCTTCCTCGTCGAGATCGCGCAACACATAGCCGCGGCCCCAGACGGTCTCGATATAGTTCTCGCCGCCGCAGGCATGGCTGAGTTTCTTGCGCAGCTTGCAGATGAAGACATCGATGATCTTGAGTTCGGGTTCGTCCATTCCGCCATACAGGTGGTTGAGGAACATTTCCTTGGTCAGCGTCGTGCCCTTGCGCAAGCTGAGCAGTTCCAGCATCACATATTCCTTGCCCGTCAGATGGACGCGCGCGCCATCGACCTCGACCGTCTTTGCATCGAGATTGACCGAGAGCTTGCCGGTCTTGATGACCGACTGGCTATGCCCCTTCGACCGGCGAACCACGGCGTGGATACGTGCGACCAGCTCTTCGCGGTGGAACGGCTTGGTCACGTAATCGTCGGCACCGAAGCCGAAGCTGCGGATCTTGCTGTCCATTTCGGCAATGCCGGAAAGGATCAGCACCGGCGTCTGCACCTTGGCGACGCGCAATTTCTTGAGCACGTCGTAACCGTGCATGTCGGGCAGGTTCAGATCGAGCAGGATGATGTCGTAATCGTAAAGCTTGCCGAGGTCCAAACCCTCTTCGCCCAGATCGGTCGAATAGACATTGAAGCCTTCGGTCGTCAGCATGAGCTCGATGGCTTTCGCCGTTGTCGGCTCGTCTTCGATCAGCAGTACACGCATGGGCTTTCCCCCTTACCCGTTTCCAGCGGTAACCTCTCGTCAAGAGGTGTTTCGCTTCGTTAACCACATTGCCAATGAACGGAAAAGGTTAACGGCGGGTAAAACGCGTTAACTTTTTAGGTGTGGCTGTTGCGCCAGCATCTGGCAGGCCGAGGGGATGATCAGCCACCGAAGCGCTTGACGGAGGAGTCCCGCGAGACTCATAATATGGTTTCTCGCTTTTCCAGGGGAACGACAATGGCATCGCGCGCCAGCGCAACACCCGATTGGCGGGCGGCATTCCGCCGCTCGCTTCGCCGTGCCACGCACATGGCGGGTGCGGGCCTGCTGCTTGTGCTGCTCGTTTTCCTCGCGCTTTCGCTCGTTAGCTACACGCAGACCGACCCGAGCGGCTCGACCGCCGCGGCATCCGAAACAATCGCGAACTGGATGGGCGCGAGTGGAGCCTGGGTTTCGGAGCGGGCCTATCTGTTGTTCGGCTTGCCGGCGCTGCTGCTGCTACCACTGATGTGGATTTCGGCACGGCGGCTTTGGACCGGGGTCGAGAACGAAGATGAGACCGAAACGCCCGGTCGGTGGTGGGGGCCGTTCGCCTTGTTGCTGCTGGCAATGGTGCTGCTCGGTACGGTGATTGCTCTGGTGTTCGACGACAGTCCCGGCCCATTCCCTGCGGGTGCGGGAGGGTTGGCCGGCCTGCTCGGCGCAGGCGGTATCGAAGCCATAGCCAACCGGTTCGGCGGCAGTTTTTCGGGCTGGGTGGTCGGATTGCTGGGCCTCGTCGCTCTGGCTGGTGGACTTACTCTCGTGGCGCGCGTGTTCGCGATCGACTGGGCGCAATTCTTCACGCTTCCAGAGGTGCTGAAACGCAAGCCTCAGCTTGCCGATATCGATCTGCCGATCCTTCCCAAACGCAAAAGCCGCAAAGGCGACGAGACTGATCCGCAGGACGTCGAAGATGAGACTGCCGCAGCACCTCGCGCACCGCGTAAGGCGCCGGAAATTGCCGATCCGGCCCCGGCGCCAGCCCAGTCGCGACCGGAAAAATCGAAACAGCGCGACATGTTCGCCAATTACCAGTTGCCGAGCCTCGATCTTCTCGACGACGCGCCAGAACATGCGGTGCAGAAGCTCGACAAGATCGCGCTCGAGCGCAATGCGCGCCTGCTCGAAAACGTCCTCGACGACTTCAATGTGAAAGGTGAAATCACCGCGGTGCGAGCGGGGCCGGTGGTGACCATGTACGAGCTCGAGCCTGCGCCGGGCATCAAGGCGAGCCGCGTTGTGGGCCTGGCCGAAGACATCGCCCGCAACATGTCGGCGATTTCAGCGCGCGTTAGCCCCATCCCTGGGAAGACCGTGATCGGCATCGAACTGCCCAATGCCGACCGGCAGATGGTCAGTTACAAGGAACTGGCGACATCGGCGGCATTCGCCGATCACAAGGGCACACTGCCGATGATCCTTGGGAAGGACATTGCCGGCGAGCCGATCATCGCCGACCTCGCTGCCATGCCGCATTTGCTCGTCGCGGGTACGACTGGCAGCGGTAAGTCGGTTGGCCTCAATGCAATTTTGCTGTCGCTGCTGTATCGTTTCACGCCCGACGAGTGCCGCCTGATCCTGATTGATCCCAAGGTGCTTGAACTCAAGACCTATGACGACATTCCGCACCTTTTGAGCCAGGTCGTCACCGAACCGGCCAAATCGGTGCGCGCGCTCAAATGGGCGGTCGAAGAGATGGAGCGACGCTATCGCATGATGAGCAGCGTCAATTCCCGCAATCTGGCCGGTTTCAACGAGAAGGTGAAGGCTGCGGCTGCCAAGGGCACACCGCTCGGCCGGCGGGTGCAGACGGGCTTCGATCCAGAAACCGGCGAGGAGATTTACGAGGAAGAGCAGCTCGATTACGCCCCGCTGCCCCTGATCGTCCTGATCGTCGATGAACTTGCCGACCTCATGGTGACCGTCGGCAAGGAGATCGAGGTGCTCATCCAGCGTCTCTCGCAGAAAAGCCGTGCTGCAGGCATTCATTTGATCATGGCGACACAGCGCCCGTCGGTCGATGTCATTACGGGCGTCATCAAGGCGAACCTGCCGACACGGATCAGTTTCAAGGTGACGAGCCGGATCGACAGTCGCACGATCCTGGGCGAACAGGGCGCCGAACAGCTGCTGGGCAAGGGCGACATGCTCTACAAGCCCAACACCGGCGCCATGGTTCGTGTTCATGGTCCCTTCGTCGCTGACGAGGAAGTCGAGCGAGTGGCCGACCACTGGCGCGAGCAGGGCAAACCCGAATATGTCGATGCCGTGACCGAAGAGCCCGAAGACGGTGGCTTCAATTTCGAGGACGAATTCACCGCCAGCGACAATCCGGACGAACGCAAATATCGCCAGGCGTGCCAGATCGTGATCGAGAACCAGAAGGCGTCCGGCTCATGGCTGCAGCGCCAGATGGGCGTCGGATACAACACGGCGGCCAAATGGATCGAACGGATGGAAGAAGAAGGGTTGGTCGGTCCTGCAAACCACGTCGGGAGGCGTGAGATTTTCAGGGATCAGGACGGTAACCCCATCTAGCATGGCCGCGGCCGTCGGCTGCGAGGCGAAGTGGAATCGCGATCTTTCGGGCCATAAACGCCGCGACATGCGTTGGCTGAACCATTAGATGATCAGTCTCACATAGTTTCCAGGAACCTGCCGCTCATGACCGCGCCCGATAGCGCAGCCGATAATTCGCCGCTTCACTGGCCATCCACCGAGTCGATCGACGAAGCCCTGGCGCGCGAGGAGGAAAGCGGACGCAAACCGCCAAAGTGGGTGCATAGCGGCGTCGGGCGCGCGATTGTCCCGATCCGTCGGTGGTGGCTCGACCACGTCATCGAGGATGTCGATTACAAGGGGACCATTGCCAAGATTGCTGGCGAAAGCACGACGACGCCGCGCTACATCTTCATGACCATGATGTCGGCCGGCATCGCAATTCTCGGCATGCTGCTCGCCTCGCCGGCAGTCGTGATCGGGGCCATGCTGCTCTCTCCGTTGATGAGCCCGATCCTGGGTGCCGGGTTTGCGTTGGCATCGGGCAAGATAAAGTGGCTGCGGCTCAGCGTTTCGGCGCTTTTCGTGGGAAGCGGTGTGGCGATCGCCTTCTGCGCGCTCATCGTTCTGCTCTCGCCGGTGCAGACGATCACTCCCGAAATCGCATCGCGCACCCAGCCGAATCTGTTCGATCTTCTGATCGCCTTTTTCTCTTCGCTCGCCGGGTCCTATGCGATGATCCGCGGGCGCGACGGGACCATCGTCGGCGTGGCGATCGCAACGGCCCTGATGCCGCCACTGGCTGCCGTCGGCTTTGGTCTGGCGACCTTGAACTGGACGGTCTTTGGCGGAGCGCTGATGCTCTATGTCACGAACTTCCTGACCATTGCACTCACCGCAGCTATCATGGCGCGATTCTACGGCTTTCGCACCGACCTGTCCGTGCGGCAGGGGTGGTTCCAGAGCTTCGGCATTATTCTCGTTTTCATCGCTCTTGCGGTCCCGCTCGGCCTTTCGCTGCGACAGTTCGCTTTCGAAGCCAATGCGCAGACAATCGTCAAAACTGCGATTGCCGAAGAATTTCCCGAGCGCGCCAGGGTCAGCGAGCCCGAGTTCGACTGGGATGCCGATCCCTTGCGGATCACAGGGTCGGTGTTCACGCCGCAGTTCGATGTCGCAGCCAATGACAAGATTGCCCGCGCTCTGGAGGAACAGCTCGAAAGACCGGTTTCCGTATCGATCGAGCAATATCTCGTCGGGACCGATCCCGGTGCAGCGGAGCAAGCGCAATTGGCGCAGGCCCGTGCGGCGTCCGAAGCGGCTTCCGATGCGGCGAGAATCAATGCGCTCGTCGACCGGCTGGCGATCGTCTGCGGTGTCGAACGCGAGCAGGTGACCGTCGATCGCACCAATCGCCGCGCGGTCGTTCAGGCGCGCAATATGCCCGGCATCACGCTTTCAGGATGGTACACGCTCGAACGGCAGATTGGCGCCGATGCAGAAGGCTGGAGCGTTGAGCTGCGTCCGCCGCTGCTTCCCTTGCCTGCCGTACCCGTCGAAGGCGGCGAGATTGGCGAGGCCGCTCAGCGGGCGGTGGCCACCATTGCATGGGCAGCCACCCGTCGCGGGCTGCCTGTCCGCCTGTCCGGCGATGGTGAAGCGCTCGATACGCTTGCCGAAACACTGCGCGAGGCAGGCATCCGCGTAAGTATCAATGACAATGGCAATGCGAACCGGATAGAAGCCGACTGGTTGACGCAGGCGGATTAGCGACTGGCATGCCGTAATTCTGTAAGCGAAACTTGCGGCTAGGTGGTTGCAGTTGTAACGGGCCAGCAATCAAGGAGTCTGACGATGCGCATCGGTTGTCCGAAGGAAATCAAGAACCACGAATATCGTGTCGGCCTGACGCCCGAAAGCGCGCACGAACTCGTCGCCCAGGGGCATGAGGTCTGGATCGAGACCGAGGCAGGCTGCGGCATCGACGCGACCGATCAGCAATATGTGACCGCCGGCGCGAAAATCGTCGACGGGCCCGATCCGATTTTCGCCGAATGCGCAATGGTGGTGAAGGTGAAGGAGCCGCAGGCCGTCGAACGCGCCAAGCTGCGCGAGGGCCAGATCCTCTATACCTATCTTCACCTGGCGCCCGACCCCGACCAGACGCGCGAACTGGTCGAGAGCGGCGTGACCGCGATTGCCTATGAAACCGTGACCGGTCCGCGCCTGCTCGGCGGCGTGCCGGGTGTGATGCCGGGCAAGGTCGTCGTGATCGGCGGCGGCGTGGTCGGCTTCAATGCTGCGCAAATGGCCGCGGGCTTGGGCGCCGATGTGACGATCCTCGATCGTGATCCGGAGGTACTCGAGAAAGTCGGCACACATTTCGAAGCGCGCGCCAGCACGCGCTTTTCAAACAAGGCCAATCTCTACGACGCGGTCTGCAATGCCGATCTCGTCATCGGTGCGGTGTTGATACCGGGTGCCGCCGCGCCGAAACTCGTGACACGAGAAATGCTCAAGGACATGAACAAGGGCGCCGTCCTGGTGGACGTCGCCATCGACCAGGGGGGCTGTTTCGAGACGAGCCGCCCGACGACCCATGCCGAGCCGACCTATGTGATCGACGACATCGTCCATTATTGTGTCGCCAACATGCCCGGCGCGGTTGCGCGCACGAGCACCTACGCGCTCAACAACGTGACACTGCCGCATGCGCTTCGCATCGCCAGGATGGGCTGGAAGGAAGCGATGCGGGCCGATCCGCACCTCGCCGAAGGTCTGAATGTCCATGCGGGCGAGGTCACTTACGAAGCGGTGGCGAGCGAACTTGGCTATGGCTATCGTCCCACCGCGGAAATCGTCGGATAAGGCTGGTCGCACAGCATCTCACACTCGCCCGTAAAGTGTTGAAATCGCCGTCAGGGTAAACAGTAATTAACGACTGCCGGTGCATAGGGCGCGCATGTTTCGGGTGTGCGCGCTAATTCTGTCGTTACTGGTGCTTGCCATCGTCCTGCCCGGCCAGGCGCGTGCGAAGGTCGCGCAGCCGGGCTTGCACGCCGCGTGCCATGCCGCCTCTGCTGCCGATGTCACGATGGCAAGAGCGCTTGCGGGCGAGCTGCGATGGGATTGCACGGAGGGTGGCGCGCTCGACGATGGCGCCGTGTCATGGATCGCATTTCGCATGGGCGACAATGACCGCGAAGGCGCGCATTCGCTTTTGACAATCCGCCACGGTCAGTTCGACAACGCCGAGGTCTACGCGGTCTCGCCCGATGACCGGATTTTGTACGCGGTCCCCTATTCCATCGACGCGTTCGAGCCCGCGCTTTTCGGCCCTTATGCTTATGTGAGATTGCCCGACCTGCCCGCTGGGACACGCCATATCGTCGTGCGTTTCGCGGGGGCGGATTTGCCGAGCATCGGGGCGGAAGCGCGGCTGGTCTCGGATGCCGACCGGTCCGGATTTGCAGCCGAAGGGTCGCTTTTTCTCGTTGCCCTGTTCGGAGCGGCCTTGGTGCCCTTTGTATTCGTTGCGGGGCTGTATGTCATTCTCAGGCACCGGTTCATGCTGGCGCATATCGGTATGACGGCAGGAATGCTGCTCGCTCTCGGGGCGATAAACGGGATCGCCGTGTCAGCCTTTGCCCCCGGCGTCGCCACACTCGTTTCGCTGACCGAGTTGGGATATGCGCTGATCGGCGGATCGGCCGGACTTTTCGCGGCGAGTTTCCTCGAGCGCGAGGCCTTATCGGCAATCATGCGCCGTGCGCTCTTGGCTGCGTCGTGTCTGGTGTTTGTGCTTGCAGGGAGCATGGCGCTGCACCTGCCCGGCACGCAGCTGCTCGACCAGAGTTTATACGTTTATGCCTTCGTTCCGCTTATGATCGTGGTGCTCGCGGCGATGGCGCAAGCGGCGGCGCGGCGAAGCCGCATGGTCTGGTTTATCGTGATCGGCTGGTTGCCAGCCATCGCGAGCGGAATGGACATGGTCGCGAGCGGCCTCGGCTGGCAGAACGGTCGCACGCTGGGTGTTTCTGCGCCTTACATGGCGATGGGATTCGAAATTCTGGTGACTGGCATCGGCGTGGTCACGCGCATCATGAACCTGCGCCGCGAACGCGACGACGCGATCCGCGATCGCAAGGTCATGGAAGAGCTGACACGCCGCGACGCTCTGACCGGCCTGTTCAACCGCCGCGCCCTGACAGAGCAGTTCGAGGCGCGGGTGGCGGAGGGCTTCACGACGCTGGCGCTGATCGATCTCGACGATTTCAAGGCCATCAACGACGAGATGGGGCACGCCGCAGGCGACGAGGTACTCAAGGCCGTGGCGCAGGCGCTGGCGCCCGACACCAATGTCGCCGCGATCCGTATGGGCGGCGAGGAATTCCTGCTCATGCTGCGCGGGCCCAATGCGCTGGAACGCGCGGAGCGTCGGCGGCAGGCGATCAGCCGTCAGGTGATGCATCAGGTGGCGGGGCTGGGGCGGCCGGTGACCGCGAGCATGGGCGTGATCCAATTCGAATCGATCGGGACCAGCCCGGATCTCGGGCCGCTTTATGCGCGAGTGGACGGGCTTCTGTACCAGGCGAAGAATGCAGGTAAAAATACGTTCATGGTCGAGATCGAACCCGTGGAAGACCTTAAACCGAAGTCGAATGTGGACGTCGCGGCGGCGTAAGCGAAGCGGTCAAGACGCGGATTTGCGGAACGACGCGAGGACCGATGGACGGACGCGGACGAGCCGGTTGGTCGCGCGGTCCAGCATGGCCCAGGTGGTCGCCGCAGAGACGATCACGCGTCCCGAAGCATTGCGGAAATCCACCCGTCTCAGCGAGGTCGCGCCCTTCGGTTCGCCTTCGATCCAGGTTTCGCCGGTCACGGTTTCGCCCAGCGCGATATTGCCACGATAATCGATCTCATGGCGCGTCACGACCCAATAGAAAAGCGCGCGGTCCTGCGGGTTTGCGGCCAGTTCCCAGTGGCGCGTGGCGAGGTCCTGAATCCATCGGACCCATACCGTATTGTTGACATGGCCCAGCTCGTCGATGTCGTCCGCTGTCCCGACATAATCGTGAAACAGGCACTCGATGGCAGAGGTCTCGCCTTTCATGGTCGCTCGGCAGGTTCCGGCGTTCCGGCAAGCCCCATCTGCCACAGGATAAAGGCATATTCTTCGGCCACCTCATAGATCGACGCGAAGCGGCCCGACTTGCCCCCATGGCCCGCACCCATATTGGTCTTGAGCAG
>QFNA01000040.1 GCA_003248395.1 Citromicrobium sp. | reverse complement strand
CGAATATTGCGACAAGGTGATCGAGATCGACCAGTCGCCCATCGGCCGCACCCCGCGCTCCAACCCGGCGACCTACACCGGCGCCTTCACCCAGATCCGCGACTGGTTCGCCGGCCTGCCCGAAAGCCAGGCGCGCGGTTACAAGCCCGGCCGCTTCAGCTTCAACGTCAAGGGCGGCCGCTGCGAGGCGTGCCAGGGCGACGGCCTGATCAAGATCGAGATGCACTTCCTGCCCGACGTCTACGTCACCTGCGAGGAATGCGGCGGCAAGCGCTATAACCGCGAAACGCTCGAGGTGAAGTTCAAGGGCCTCTCCATCGCCGACGTGCTCGACATGACGATCGAGGATGCGGAAGGCTTCTTCAAGGCCGTCCCCCCCATCCGCGACAAAATGCATATGCTGAACGAGGTGGGGCTGGGCTACGTCAAGGTCGGCCAGCAGGCGACCACGCTCTCGGGCGGCGAGGCGCAGCGGGTGAAGCTGGCCAAGGAACTCAGCAAGCGCAGCACCGGCCAGACGCTCTACATCCTCGACGAGCCCACCACCGGCCTGCATTTCGAGGACGTGCGCAAGCTCCTCGAAGTGCTCCACCGGCTGGTCGACCAAGGCAATTCGGTGGTGGTGATCGAGCACAATCTCGACGTCATCAAGACCGCCGACCACATCCTCGATCTCGGCCCCGGCGGAGGTGTGCGCGGCGGGGAGATTGTGGCGGAGGGGACACCGGAGCAAGTTGCTGCGGTGAAGGGGAGTTATACGGGGGCGTACCTCAAGCCGATGCTGGCCAAGGCGAAGGACGCGGTGAAGTAACCCCACCCATCACCCCGGACTTGATCCGGGGTCGGGCTTGTTAAGGCGGGCCGAGCAGGGGATGAACTAGGTATACTGTCCCCGGAATTCCCCTAAAGGGAGATCGTCGCTGGAATTAGGTATACTGTCCCCGGAATTCCGGACTTGATCCGGGGTGGTGCTTGTTTAGCTCACATGAAGACACGAAGATGGTGTGCGTAGAGGGAGGTCATCGCTGGAATTAGTTATACTGTCCCCGGAATTTAGGTATACTGTCCCCGGAATTCGGAGGTCGTCGCAATGCTAGAAAGCACAAAAATTGGTTTCTTAGCGACACTGGCGCTCTTTGCCAGCGGTTGCACTACTCCATCTTCGTCGAGCAGTAGTATTCCCGGCACTGCCCTGCAAACTTATTCAGCAGATCACATCATAACCGGCGGCGAACGCACAGGACGGATTGTCATGCGGAATGACTGCCTATATTTGATAGGAGATAGCCGCGAATATGTGGCCTTTTTCCCTGAAGGAACGACAGTTACCGCGAATGGAAAAGGCGTGCAACTTCCCAAGGGACCAGTTCTGCGACTTGGTTCGACATATCCGCTATTGCTCGAATATTTTCCCGTTCTAAAGAATGAAAATCCATCGTGCGCGGGAGAGAACGCGTTCGTTCGTTCGATTGCTGGCAGAGGAGAATGAATTCCGAGGATAGCACACTCATTTCCAATCTTGCCCTGCTGCCCTACATCCTCTAGCCGACCCTCTTCGCCTCCGGTCACATCTGGCTGATCTTTTGCGCACCGAAGCGAAGTGGTGCGACATGATGGAGGTTCCCATGCACCACAAACGTCACCGTCCGCGCAACTCGCGCGCGGGGTGCAAGCTGTGCAAGCCGTGGAAGGTCAACGGCTACCGAACCGAACGCAAGGATGGCGAAGCGTTCTCCGATCATCGGCGTCGCGTGGCTGCCGACGCTACTTGCGCCACGCATCCTTGAGGTGGGGCGCGTACTGCTTCCCGTCCTTGTCGCCTGACCACGGATTGCCGAATGCTTTCGGATGCTTCGACTCGTTGCCCTGGGCCAGTGCTTCGCGCACATGCGCACGCTCGCGCCGGTGTTCGCGCGTTTTATACGCCTTGTCGCTCTCGGCTGTGGTAATCGGCATTACAGGGGTTTTCCTGCGGCTTCGGCTCATCGTGTCCTCCTGAATTCGACAAAGCCGAACAGTATAGCACATGAGAATTCCGGCGACAGCACACCTATCTCTCGGCCCAACAACGCCCGCCATCCACCATTTTCCTACACGCCCCGAGATGTATAAAGGACCCGGTTGCCTGCCATTCTGCACCCAGGTGAACCCATGTCTTTCATTCCTGCCCGTCAGGGTCGTCCTGTCTCGCTTCCTTCGGCTCCGGTAGCGCCTGCACCGGCGGAGCTCGCCACCCCCACACCCGATCAAGCCACCGAACCGCGCGCGCGGATTGTTGCGGCGTTGCAGCGGCGGGGGGAGGGTGGCCCGGCGGATCAGCCCGTGCCCGATCTCCCCGCGCCCGATCTCCCCGCGTTGGCCGCCTCCCTCTCCACGGACCCCGGGTCGGAGCCCGGGGCAGACGATACACGCGCCCCGCAGGACCGCTTTACCCCCGAACTCCAGCGCGAGTTCCTCGAGGCGCTTTCCATCGTCGGCTCGGTGCGCGATGCGGCGCGGCGGGTGGGGGTCAGCCACATGTCGGCCTATCGCGCGCGGCGCAAATGCGCGGACTTCGCGCGGCTGTGGGATGCGGCGGTGGTGCTGGCGATCCCCCATGCCGAGGAGGAGCTGACCTGCCGCGCGATCGACGGGGTGGAGGAGGACGTGATGTATCGCGGCGAAGTCGTCCACACCCGCATCCGCAAGGATCCGCGCCTGCTGCTCGCCCATCTCGCCCGGCTCGACAAAAAGGCCGCGCAGCCGCAGGCTGCCGCGCTGGCCGCATGCTTCGACGATGCGCTCGACGCGCTGGGCCGGGGCGAGGACCTGCCCGCAACCGCGCCCGAATCTGGGGCCGAAACACCCGCCGCGATCTCGCCCTCTGGACCGTGTAACACGTGTAACACCTCTCCGGCGCAGGCGGGTATGGTCGGCACAATGCGCGACGCCACACCGGCCGATTCCGCGCCCGATCTGCTGGACGACGATGCGCTCGACGATGGCGAGGACGAAGCCGTCCGCTGCTGCGTCAATCCCGATCCGCGCGAGTGTGCCCTGTGCCCACACTACCCCGAGGAGCTCTACCTGATCGGGCGGATGGCCGATGCGCGCCCCGCCGACGCGCCCGACTTCGATGCCATGGGCCAGGGCTTCGACGCCGAGCAATGTCAGCTCAAGGCGCTCGTCGCGGGCGATCGCAACTGGTGGCGCATCGGCGCCGGTTTCGTATTGTGGGACAAGGACGCGGCCGGCACCTGGCGCCCCGCAAGCGAAATCGCTTCACCGGAAGCGGACGCCGAGCCGAAGGAAGAGGACGAGGGCGACGCGGGCGAAGTGTCAGCACACGATGAAGGCGAACCGCCGCAAGATGGCGCGCCAGCCGAACCCGCCGAACCTGCGCGAGACTCCGTCACGGGACCAAGGATTTTCGTTCCCTAGCAACGCCGCCGCCGGAACGGCTTCCCCCCTAACTATGTGGGATGGCGCTCAGTCGAGCAGCGCCAGCTCGACGTTCCCGTGGCCGCGCGCGATCAGGCCCAGCTCGGTCGCCGCCGCGCGGCTCACGTCGATCACGCGGCCGCCGTGGAACGGGCCGCGGTCGTTGATGCGGACCACGACCGACTTGCCGTTGCGCGGGTTGGTCACGCGCACCTTGCTGCCGAAGGGCAGCGTGCGGTGCGCCGCGGTCAGGCCGTGCATGTCGAACCGCTCGCCATTGGCGGTGCGGCGGCCATGGAACTTGCGCCCGTAATAGGACGCAACGCCCGCGCCGATCGGCTTGACCGCCGGTTCGATCTCGACCGGGGGTTCGAAACTGTCGATGTCGACCACGCCGGCACCCGGCTGCGGGGCAGGGGGCAGGTCGGCGAATTGCTCGAACTGGCTGTCGAAAGCCACCTGTTCGGGCAGCGCCACGGGCACCGGCTGGCGCTCCTGCGAGAAACCGGCGGTGCCGGGCAGGGCCATGGTGGCGGCAATGAAAATCAAGCTGCGAAACGCGCGTTTGGCCATGTCCTGGACCTCCCGTTCGGTTTCGGCGTCTATAAGTGAAGGTTCCCGCAGAGTCCTTAACGCGCAGGGCGACTGCCCCGATTTGGCCACGTTTCGTCGTGGACGCACGATGTGTGGGGCTTTCCTACACGATCTTGGGGGTGGCAGACAGGCGAACTACCAGCGGGTGATTCCCAACTCCGCTGTGCTCTTTCACACTGTGGTTTGCACGGCCTCCGGGCGACACCCGCGCAGCCGATCGAGACTGGGTCCAAACGGCAAATGGGGCCGGCATCGCTGCCGACCCCACTCTCACCGATGCGTGGCCGTGTTCCTTGAACCTGGGTTCGAGGGACGCAGACTTGGCATCCGATGTTTTCCCTTCCGCTTCGCCCGAAGGCGCCGCTTCCGGTTCTGTCACCGGCGCTCGCACCGGCATCCGGATCCTCCCTCCAGCAGACCCGCTCGGGTGCGCCAGACCCTAAGGCCCTCGCTTCCGTTGCAGGCCGACCTTCAACGGGCGGCTCCGCAGCCATGGCTTTCCGTTAATGGCCGTCTGCCTCGATCGGTCACATGGCACGTCGGGTCCGAAGACCTCTAGTTTCATGCTCCCTCGGCGTCGGGCCGGGTAGGCCAGGCTCGTGATGGAACACCTTCGCGGCTCCGTCATCGACCCGCCTTGCGTCCGACCGAAGTCTTCTGCACGAGGGTCTCGTGATCCGCGCGGACAGGTTCCGCCACGTCATCACGGTTTGGAATTGTTCCAAACTTTCAAGCCGTTAGACTTTAAAGTTCGGTCCGTTTCCGTGCCGTTCCGATGACTTGAAGCTGCGCTTGCGGAGGCGATTCTTCAAGCTGGCAAGGGCCGACTTATCCACTTTCCCCCGAATTCGCTGTGGAGGAGAGTGGAAAACTCAACGCCCTGTCGCAAAACCGTCACGCGCGTCATCGCGCAGACGCATTAGCGGTCGCGTTTGGCCAGCAATCGCAGCCGCAGCGCGTTCAGTTTGATGAACCCTTCGGCATCCTTCTGATTGTATGCGCCCGCATCGTCCTCGAAGGTGACATGCGCTTCGGAGTAGAGCGAATCGTCGGACTTGCGGCCGACCACCATGGCGTTGCCCTTGTAAAGCTTGAGCCGAACGGTGCCCGACACCTTCTCCTGGCTGACGTCGATGGCGGCCTGCAGCATCTCGCGTTCGGGGCTGAACCAGAGGCCGTTATACACCAGCTCGGCATAGCGCGGCATCAGCTCGTCCTTGAGATGGGCAGCGCCGCGATCGAGCGTGATCTGTTCGATCCCGCGGTGGGCGCGCGCGTAGATTTCGCCGCCCGGCGTCTCGTACATGCCGCGGCTCTTCATGCCGACGAAGCGGTTCTCGACCAGATCGAGGCGACCGATGCCATGCGTGCGGCCGAGGTCGTTCAAGGCAGCGAGCAGCGCGGCAGGGCTCATCGCCTCGCCGTCCAGCGAGACGCCGTCACCCTTCTCGAAACCGATCTCGATATATTCGGGCGTGTCGGGCGCGTTCTCCGGATGATCGGTACGCGAATAGACGTAGTCGGGCGTCTCCTGCCACGGATCCTCCAGCACCTTGCCCTCGCTGGAGGTATGCAACAGGTTGGCGTCGGTGGAGAACGGGCTTTCGCCGCGCTTGTCCTTGGGCACGGCGATCTGGTGTGCTTCGGCCCAGGCGATGAGTGCGGTGCGCGATGTCAGGTCCCATTCGCGCCATGGAGCGATGACCTTGATGTCGGGATCGAGCGCATAGGCCGACAGTTCGAAACGCACCTGGTCGTTGCCCTTGCCGGTCGCACCGTGCGCGATGGCATCGGCGCCGGTTTCGTGCGCGATCTCGACCAGCCGCTTGGAGATCAGCGGACGCGCAATGCTGGTGCCGAGCAGATAATCGCCTTCGTACCGGGCATTGGCGCGCATCATCGGGAAGATGAAATCGCGCACGAATTCCTCGCGCAAATCCTCGATGAAGATGTGCTTGTCCGGAATGCCCATCGCGCGGGCCTTTTCGCGTGCCGGCTCGATCTCCTCGCCCTGACCCAGATCGGCGGTGAAGGTGACCACCTCCAGCCCGCGCTCCACCTCGAGCCACTTCGCGATGACCGAAGTATCGAGGCCACCGGAATAGGCCAGAACAACGCGCTTGATATCGGACATGGGCATACCTTCGTAGATTTCGCGGCGCGGCTAGCAGGGGCGGGGAACTCGGGCAACAGAATCGAGCCTTGCAGCCCAGGTACCGACCGACATGGCTCGAAAGATCGCTGCGTCGCTACTCCGCCGCCTCGCGCTGCGCAAAGCGCCATTCCGGCACCTTGTCCGCATCGACAGCGCGCAATCTTGCGCTCTCTTCCATAATCCATTCGCGCGTCATCGGGATGGCGGTGCGATCTTTCACATACTGAACCTGCCAGTTGACCATGTTGCCATAGCGGAAGCTTTGCTCTGCACCCGCGAGATAGAACAGCCACATGCGATAGAACTGTTCGTCATATAGCGCGGTGATTTCCCGGCGATGCTGCACGGTGCGATTGTACCATTCTTCCAGCGTGTGGCTGTAATGGAACCGCATCGCCTCCACATCCATCACTTGCCAGCCGAACTTTTCGCTCTGCGTCACCAGTTCGCTCAGCGCGGGGATGTAGCCGCCGGGAAAAATATACTTGCGCGTCCACTTGTCGGTAAATCCCGGCGGGCCGGCCCGGCCGCAACAATGGCTGATCATCACGCCCTGCGGCGCGAGCAGCCGCGCGGTATGCTCGTAGAATTGCGGATAGTGAGGCGTGCCGACGTGTTCGAGCAGGCCGACGCTGCTGATCCGGTCGAACGGCGCGCCCTGCGCTGCACCGACATCGCGATAGTCCATCAGTTCGAAACGGACGCGGTCGGCCAGGCCTTCGGCTTCGGCGCGTTCGCGACAGAAGGCGATCTGGTCGGGCGCGAGTGCGACCCCGGTAACCTCCACATCGTAATGTCGCGCGAGATAGAGCGCGAAGCCGCCCCAGCCGCAGCCTATGTCGAGAATGCGCTGACGCCTGCCATTCTGCGGTGGCTGGATATACAGTTTGGCGGCAAGGTGCGCCTTCTTGTCGAGCTGCGCCTTTTCCAGCGAGGTGGTTTCAGGGTCCTCGCGGTAATAGGCCATCGTATATTGGCGGTCTTCGTCGAGGAATCGCTCGTAAAGTTCGCGCGTCAGGTTGTAGGTGTGTTCGGCGTTCTTGCGCGCCTTGCCGCGCAGGTTGACGCTATCCGCCTTCGCCAGCAATTTCTGCGCCGCCTGCCGCAGCGGCCCTTTGGGTTTCAGGCTGCGTTCGCCGTCGCCCTTGGCGTTCTTCGTAACGAACAGGATGAGGTCGCGAATATCGTGCGGCTCTTCGACCTCCAGCCAACCCCACATGAACGCCTCGCCAGCGCCCACCTGGGGATAGCGGGCGATGTGGTTGGCGGCTTTCTTGTTTGTCAGGCGGATATGGATGGGTGGCTCACCCTTTGCCGGTGCGCCGTATTGATAGGATTTGCCGTCATGGTCGGTCACCATGAGCTGACCGGTCTTGATTGCCTGTCTAAGGAACTTGTCGAGCAGCCACATTCGCGGCATTCTCCTTAATCGTTGCGTGCCGTTGCAGTGAGATTGCCACGCGGCGGCGCGGAGTCAAACAAAGAGGGGAGGGCCGCCAGCCGTGGCCGAGCAGAAAACGCAGATAACCGAAGTCGATCCGGCAGATTTCATCGATGCTGTCGACCACGAACGCAAGCGTGAAGAAGCAAAGGTGCTCGACTCGATGTTCCGCAAAGTCACCGGCCTCAAGCCCAAGATGTGGGGGCCGTCGATCATCGGCTATGGCGCCTATCATTATCGCTACGCCAGCGGCCACGAAGGCGATGCACCGCGGCTGGGGTTCAGCCCGCGCAAGGCCAAGCATTCGATCTATGTCATCGGCTGCGGGGACGAGGATGAGGAAACCGCCTTCGCGCCCTTGCTGGCCCGCCTCGGCAAGCATTCGCGCGGGCGCGCCTGCCTCTATGTCAACAAGCTGGCGGACATCGATCTGAATGTACTGGAGGAGATGATGGAGCTCGGCTGGAAGCGGTCTTACGAGGCCTATCCGGAGTAGCTGTCAAATGCCGGCATACCACTGGTAACCGCGGTCTTCCCAATAGCCGCCACCGCCTTCGCCGATATCGTCTAGGCTGGCGACCGCCTCGATCGCGGTAAGGTATTTGGCATGCTTGTAGCCAAGCTGCCGCTCGATCCGCATCCGCAGGGGCGCACCGTTGCGGATGGGGAGGGGCTCTCCATTCAGCAAATGGGCGATGATTGTCTGCGGGTGGTGGGCATCGATCAGGTCGACGCTCTCGTAATAGTCCGCCCCATTAAGCCTGTCGGCACAGTGGAAGACGATGAACCTCGCTTCGGGCCTCAGCTTCGCCGCTTCAAGGATGACGGAAAGTTGCGGCCCCGTCCATTCACCGATCGCGCTCCACCCCTCCACGCAATCGTGGCGGGTGATCTGGGTGCGCTGGGGAAGCCTGCGAATATTGTCGAGGCTGAGGCTCAGCGGGTTCTCGACCAGTCCGCGGACCTCGAGCGTCCAGTTCGCGAAACCTTCGGCTGCCTGCGCGGGGTAGTCGCCATTCCGCGGATCGGTCGAGCCGTTGCCGCGAAAATAGGGTGAGATGGCACTTTTCGGATACTCCGGCGCCAGCGCCTCGCGATTGGTGAGGAACCTGTGTGCGCCCTCATGCCATTTTTCTGCAGCACCCAGCAGTTTCGATCCGGCATCGCTTTCGGCAACCTTGTTGCATCCTGCCACGAAGGCAGCGCCAAGCACGGCAAGGAAACCCCTACGTTTCATCGCGACGCCCTCCCGTAATCATGTCGCGGATCTGGCCGATCGGCCCGGCCAGAATGACGAGCACGACATGGACGATGAAAAAACCGAGCGTGGCGAAAGCGAAGATGAAATGGAGGCTGCGCGCCGACTGCCGCCCGCCAAGCAATTCGACCTGCCAGCCGAACGTCGGCTCCATCCCCGGACTGATCGCAATCCCGGTGAACACCATCATCGGCAGGAAAATGCCCAGAACGATGCCATAGGCCAGTTTCTGCAGGAAATTGTACTTGCCGCTGCGGTGATCGAAATCGAGCCTGAGGTGCGCCCTGATATCCTCGCTAATCGCATCGGGTTTCCATTCGGCACGGCTGGTGGCGAGATCGCGTTTGAAATGGCGGTTGACCAACATGGCAATCCACATGAACAGCAGCATCAGCGCAAAAGGCCAAGCCATCAGGATGTGCCAGTCACGCGCCACGGCCAAGCTGTAATATCCCGGGATGGTCATCCAGTCGGGGAAGCGGGGCACGGTCATCCATGCGTGTTCAGGCGCAAAGCCCCAATCGCCCCAGTATAATCGCGGGTGCGCGTTCGAGATGGTCAGCCCCGACATGAAGAGCACCACCACGCAGGCGAAGTTGATCCAGTGCCACAGGCGCGTTGAAAGCGCGTGCCGCTTCATGCCGTGATGGCTTCCCTGGCGAGGTAGATGACATCGCGTTCCTGGCGCAGCAGGTGCTGACCGCTATCGACGAACAGCGTCTGTCCGCTTTCAAGATGACCGCCTGCGAGGAACAGCGCGGCCTCGGCGACTTCCTGTGGCGCGGTCTTCCGGCGCAGCAAATTGAGCCGGTGTGAAATCTCGGTTTCGGCTTCGCTCTGGTCATGGCTCGGCAGGATCGCGCCGGGGGCGAGGCCGTAGACCCGATCATCCTTGCCCGCTGCGCCCATCGCAAGCATGGGGATGGTAGCGGCGAGCGCGTGCTTGCTCATCGAATAGCTGAAGAAATCCGGGTTCGGATTGACGAGCTTTTGGTCCGTGACCTGAATGACATGGCGTCCGCCTTTTGCCCGAGCTGTTGCCAGATAGGCCTGGGCCAACCTAGCAGGCGCGACGGCATTGACCTGCAGAGCCCGCAGGTTGGTCGCCGGGTCCAGCGCAGTTGCATCGTCTCGTTCGAACAGCGATGCCGAATTGATCAGGCAACGCCAGTCGTCCAGCCGTGCGGCCAGATGCTCGGCCATCGCCACCGCCGCATCGCCGTCGGCGAGGTCGCAGGCGATCGTCTCCGCGCTGGGCAACTCCCTTGCAAGCCGTTCGGCGGCTTCGGCAGAGCGGCGATAATGAATCACCACGCCCCGAGGCGCCTTGCCCCGCCCGTCACGAGGACAGAGGGTCTGTTCAATTCCGACATGTCGGGCACACTAGCGACATGGCCGCCAATGAAAAGGCGCGCCGCGGCCCTAAGAAAGGATCGCGACGCGCCGAGTGCATAATCACAGGTGACACCTCCGGAACGACCGGATCACCGACAGCGCAAGCTGCCCCGATCAATCTCCCGGCCGACAACGGCACCCACTGCCCCGCCGAGAATGGCACCGAGCGTGCGGTCGCCATTGCCCGCTATTTCATGACCAGCCAGCGCGCCGACACCCGCCCCGATCACCAGTCCAGTAGTGCCGTTGTCGCGGCGGCAGTAGTAACGCCCGTCCCGACCACGCCACATCCTGCTGTTGCGCGTGATACGACGCGGTTCGGCGTAGTGACCACGGCTGTTGTAGATTGCGCGATCCTTCGCGCGCTTGCCGTGCGCAGGAGCCCAACTCGGTGGATCGGCAGCGGCAGGGGCAGACACGGCGAGGCCTGTGATAGCCAAGCTCGCGGAAGCGAATGAGAGAGCGATTCTGTTCATTTTGATTGCCTCATGTTGAAAGTCGTCGTTCCATCCAATCCGATAGAGCGCTTCCGGGTCCACAACGTCGGATGAACGCATTGTTGGATACGCAAAACCGCGTCGGGTCGAGTGGATTTTTGCGACGAAATGAGCGCGCAATCGCAGGGCGACGGGTCGCCAAGTTAAAGAAGAATTGGTCGGGGAGAGAGGATTCGAACCTCCGGCCCCTGCCTCCCGAAGACAGTGCTCTACCAGGCTGAGCTACTCCCCGACCGGAACGGCCCGCGGCTCAATGGCGCACGGGTGCGAAGCAGGCGCGGCCTTTAGCGGCGGGGCGTTGTGCTTTCAAGCGTCAATGCCGCTCGTGCTGAAATTAATCAGCATGCGCAGGGCCGATTGGCTTCAGGCCCCTCCCGGTTCGCGAATACAGCGCCGCGAGTGCGAGCGATGCCAATGGCGACAGCCAGCAGAATACCGCCCAAGGCGCCAGGTCGAGCGTCGCGACGCCCAAGGTCGTTGCCATGAACAGGCCGGAGACGGTCCACGGCAGCAGCGGCTCCACCACTGTCACCGAATCCTCGATCGCACGGCTCAGGTTCTCAGGCGCCAGTCCATGCTGGCTATACGCCGGGCGAAACAGGCCGCCGACGACCAGCGAGGTGACGCCGCCGTGGCTTGTGAGGCCGACCATTGTCGCGCCTGCCGCCATCGTCGCGGCCACCAGGCCGAACGCACCATCGACCTTCGCGAGCATGGCCTCGAGCAATCGATCGAGCGCACCCGAAACGCGCATCGCGGCGGCAAGCAGGAAAGCAGCGAAGATCATCACCAGCGTTGGGGCCATCGACGCCACGCCCCCGCGATCGAGCAGATTGGCGATCCGCTCGCCAAAAGCTGCAGATTGGGGCAGGAGCGTCGACGAATCGAATCCGCCGACAAAACTTGCGATGGCGTGGATCGGCTCAAACCCTTGAACGGCAACGCCGATGACAAGCGCCAGTACCGCACTGGCGACAATAACGAGCGCGGCGGGAAAGCGCATTGCGATGCCGATGATCGCGATGATGAGGGGCAGTGCAGGCAGCAGTCCGAGTTCGAAATTGCTCGCCAGGGCATCGCGCAATCGAAGCGCGCCGTCCAAGTCTCCCTGTCCGCCCGATGACCATAATCCAGCGGTGGCAAAGACAGCCAAGGCGATCAGGGCGGGCGGAATGCTGGTCCAGAGCATGTGACGGACATGCGCATAAAGCTCCGCCCCAGCACCGATGGCGGCGATATTGGTCATGTCCGACAGCGGCGAGAGCTTGTCGCCGAAATAGGCACCCGACACGACCGCTCCTGCCACGGGCGCGAGCGGAAGTCCCATCGCTTCAGCCGCGCCGATCAGCGCCACCCCGATCGTGCCGGTCGACCCCCACGACGTTCCGGAAACCACCGACATGGCTGCGGTCGCGACGAAGGCGGTGAGAGCCATGAAGCCAGGATTGATCAGGTCAATCCCCAGCGCAACCATCAGCGGGATCGTCCCTGAAAACATCCAGCTGCCGATAAGGCCGCCGATCGAAAGCAGTATCAGGATGACGGGGAAGGCTTCCCCGACCAGAAGTCCGGCTTCCGCCTGAATCGCTTCCCAACCGGCTCCGCGCCGGTATGCGACCAGTCCCGCGACGAAGGCTGCGACCAGCATGGCAAGCAGCAGCGCGTTTCCGTCCGCGCCGACCGTTGCGCTCGCTATGCCAACCAGCGCGAGGAGGACGACGATCGGCAGCAGAGCCAGCCAGATCGCCATCGGCTCGGTTTTAGGCTGCGACCTGCTCAACCGAACGCTCTTTCGAGATCGTCGACAAGTGCTTCTACACCCTCCAGTCCCACAGACAAGCGCAACAGCGATGCCGGGATTGGATGGCCGCCATCGGGAGCGGGATCGGATTTGTGCCCGCTCATGACAAGGCTTTCCGGTCCGCCCCAACTCACTGCCCTGCCGAAAAGCTCTAGGCGGTCTGCGACACGGATCGCATCGTTGAAGTCGCCGTCGAGTTCGAAGGCAAACAGCCCCGAATGCCCCCGCAGCGCCGAAAAATTCGCATCGTTCGATAGCGCTGGGTGAAACACGCGACGTACGCGCCCGTGCTGATCGAGATACGCGGCGAGGGCGAGCGCATTCTGCGAGTGTCTCTCGATCCTCACCGGCAATGTCATCAGCCCGCGCAAGCACAGCCACGCGGTGAGCGGCGCCATGACCGCGCCCATCAGCATAAAGCCCTTGCGGAAAATCTCGCCGACGAGATCCGCGCGTCCGGCGACCGCGCCGCCGACCAGGTCGCTATGGCCGCCAATATATTTCGAGCAGCTGTGTACGACCAGATCGACTCCGCCTAACAAGGGCTTCTGCAACAGCGGCGTCGACACGGAATTGTCGAGGACCGTCAAAATGCTGCGCGTCTTTGCCAAGCTGACCAGTTCGGCAACAGGCAGCAGTCCGAACAGCATCGATCCCGGGCTCTCCATGTAGAGTATGCGCGTTTCGGGCCTGAGATCGGCTGCTACACCTTTGCTGTCGGTTGCGTCGGTGCGGCTCCAGGCAATGCCGAATTCCTCCAGCCGGTGTGCAAATTCGAGTGTGGGGCCATAGATCGTTCCCGCGAACAGCACATGATCGCCGGCTTTCAGCAACCCGGTAAGCGTGGCGGCAATTGCGCCCATGCCGCTGGCGAAGCAGCGGCACGCCTCGGCCCGCTCGAGTTCGGCAATGGTCGTCTCCAGCGCCTGAACGGTCGGGTTGGTCCCGCGCGAATAGACGGGCACCTCATGCTCGCGCCCCAGCCCGTCGAACAGGGCCGCCATGGAGCTCTGGCGGAAGATGCTCGCCTGATGGATCGGCGGAAGGACCGCGCCGTCATTCGCGCCACTGCGCAGGCAAATCAGTTCGTCGCGCGGATCTATCAGGGGTTGCTGCACTTTGCTCTCCGTCGACCGCGCTCTAGCGCATTCGGCGCCGGAGTGAATGCCCCCTGTGGACAGTCAATGGGCCGAGGCTGTAGCAAGGGCGATGAGTGAGGCAGGGCACTGCAGCATGACTGACCGGGGATTACCGAATGGCGGAAACGCGCGTTCATTACGAACAGCAATATCTCGATCTGATGAATCGTATCTGGCGCGACGGCGACGAACGCAGCGATCGGACCGGCGTTGGAACGCGTTCGGTTTTCGGGGCGATGTTGCGGTTCGACCTTGCCGACGGGGCCATGCCGCTGATCACGACCAAGCGGGTTTACTGGAAGACGGCCACGCGAGAACTCCTGTGGTTTCTGACCGGGGAAACCAACATTCGCCCGCTCGTCCTTCAGGGCGTGAAAATCTGGAACGAGTGGCCCCACGCCCGCTATGTTGCCGAAACGGGGGAAGCAATCGCGCTCGACGACTTCGTGCAGCGGATCGCCGACGATGTGGCGTTCGCTGAACGATGGGGGGATCTGGGGCCGGTCTATGGCAAGCAGTGGGTCGACTGGCCAACCTATATCCCGCAGTCCGACGGAAGCTTTCGCGCCAGTGAGGGAGTTAACCAGGTCGCGCGACTGGTCGCCTCGCTGCGCGACAATCCTGGCAGCAGGCGTCACATTATCGAGGGCTGGAATGTGGCCGAACTCGACCGGATGGCACTGCCGCCTTGCCATAAGACCTACCAGTTCCATGTCGCCGACGGGCGCCTCAACGGCCTGCTTTACCAGCGCAGTTGCGACGTCGCGCTGGGCTTGCCTTTCAACCTCTGGTCCGGAGCATTGTTGCAACGCATGCTCGCCGAACAGGCGGATTTGCAACCGGGTGAATTCGTGTGGATGGGCGGAGACACCCATCTCTATCTGAACCACGCAGATCTCATTCGCGAGCAGTTGTCACGGGAACCCACGGGGGATCCGCGGCTTGCTATAACACGGCGGCCAGCTTCGATTTTCGACTATCAAATTGAGGATTTCGAAGTCAGCGACTATAGGCCCCACCAGCCGATAGCGGCACCCGTCGCCGTATGAAGCGACCACCGCTTGACCGCAAACCGGGGTTGAAATAAAATAATGCATAAGCGCAAGATTACGTCTGGGAGACGATTCTATGGCCGATGGGCCTCAAGCTGCAGCGAAGGCGGGCGATAATCGACCCAGGCTTTCGCTTCATGTACCCGAACCGAAGTTTCGCCCCGGCGATGCGGTCGATTTTTCGCATATCGAAGTGCCGGAAGCAGGGGCGCAGCCACGCCCAGACGAAACGAGCGATCCCAAGGACATGCTCGATTTTGCCCATGGGCTGATCCGCGTGCTGGGTGAGGACAACAAGGCGCATGGGCCGTGGGATCCCAAGCTCGATCCCGAAACGCTGCGCAGCATGTTGGGCCACATGGCGATGACGCGCGCGTTCGACGAGCGCATGTTTCGCGGTCAACGGCAGGGCAAAACCAGCTTCTACATGAAGTGTACGGGCGAGGAAGCGACCAGCGTCTCCGCCAGTATGGCGCTGGCGGCGGACGACATGATCTTCCCCAGTTATCGCCAGCAAGGCATCCTGATCCAGCGCGGTTATCCGATGATCGAGATGATCAACCAGATCTACTCGAACCGGGGCGACAAGCTGAAGGGCCGGCAGTTGCCGATCATGTATTCCAGCAAGGAACACAGCTTCTTCACCATTTCCGGCAACCTTGCCACGCAGACCCCGCAGGCGGTCGGCTGGGCAATGGCGTCGGCGATCAAGGGCGACAGCCGGATCGCCGCGACCTGGGTGGGTGAAGGCAGCACGGCGGAAGGCGATTTTCACGCTGCCTGCCTGTTTGCAACCGTTTATAACGCGCCGGTCATTCTCAACGTGGTCAACAACCAGTGGGCGATATCCAGCTTTAGCGGTTTCGCCGGGGCGGAGCGTGCGACCTTCGCCGCGCGCGGCGTGGGTTATGGCATCGCCTCGCTGCGCGTCGACGGCAACGATCCGCTCGCTTGTTATGCGGCAGAACAGTGGGCTGCCAGTCGCGCGCGTGCCAATGCCGGTCCGACCCTGATCGAGTTCTTCTCCTATCGCGCGGAAGGTCATTCCACCTCCGACGATCCATCGGGCTATCGGAGCGCGCAGGAACGCGACGAATGGCCGCTGGGCGATCCGGTGATGCGCCTCAAGAACCATCTCATCGAAATCGGCGAGTGGGACGAGGAGCGGCAAGAAAAGATGGATCTCGAGGCCGCGGAATTCGTCAAGAAAACAACCAAGGAAGCCGAGCAGAACGGTATCCTCGGCCATGGCCTGCACCATCCGTTCCGCACCATGTTCGAGGATGTGTTCGAAGAGCTGCCCTGGCATCTCAAGGAACAGGCCGAACAGGCGATCCACGAGCGGGAAACCAAGTTCCCCGAAGGCCTGCCCAACGGAGGGAAGGGCGCATGAGCGAGACACGGACCAAACCTGCGCCCGAAGCCGAAGCTCCGGCTGAACGCCGTCTCAACATGATCGAGGCGATCAACGAGGCGCTCGACGTGACAATGGGCCGCGACGACAACATCGTCGTCATGGGCGAGGACGTCGGCTATTTTGGCGGCGTTTTCCGCTGTACGGCGGGACTCCAGGAGAAATACGGCAAGTCGCGCGTGTTCGACACGCCAATTTCCGAATGCGGCATCATCGCTGCGGCAGTGGGGATGGGGGCATATGGCTTGCGTCCCGTGCCCGAAATCCAGTTCGCCGATTACATTTATCCCGGCCTCGACCAGCTGATTTCGGAAGCTGCGCGGTTGCGATATCGCTCGGCAGCGGAATACACTGCGCCAATCACAGTGCGCAGCCCCTTTGGGGGCGGCATATTCGGTGGCCAGACGCATAGTCAGAGCCCCGAAGCGATCTTCGCCCATGTCTCGGGCCTGAAAACAGTTATTCCGGCGACACCCTATGATGCCAAGGGCCTGCTGATCAGTGCCATCGAGGATAATGACCCGGTCATCTTCTTCGAGCCCAAGCGCATCTACAACGGCCCTTTCTCAGGCTATTACGACAAGCCGGTTGAGCCATGGAAACGGTTTGACCAGAGTGTGGTGCCCGAAGGTCATTACACGATCCCTCTCGGCAAAGCGCGCTATGCGACCGAGGGCGATGCTCTCACCATCCTCGCCTATGGCACAATGGTCCATGTGGTGGAGGCAGTCTGCCGTGAAAAGGGCGTGGAGGCCGACATCGTCGACCTGCGCACCATCGTCCCGCTCGACATCGAGACGATTGAGGAATCGGTCAGGAAGACCGGTCGCTGCCTGATCGTCCACGAAGCGACCCGCACGGCCGGCTTTGGTGCCGAACTCTCGGCGCTCGTGACCGAACGCTGCTTCTACCATCTCGAAGCGCCGATCGAGCGCGTGACCGGCTTCGACACACCCTATCCCCACAGCCTCGAATGGGCCTATTTCCCTGGCCCGATCCGCATCGGCGAGGCCCTCGACAAAATTCTCAGCGAGTAACCGACATGGCGAAGTTCACATTCAACATGCCCGATATCGGCGAAGGCATTGCCGAGGCGGAAATCGTCCAGTGGCACAAGAAAGTCGGCGACACGGTCAGGGAAGACGAGGAATTCGTCGACATGATGACCGACAAGGCAACCGTGCCGATGGAAAGCCCGGTCGACGGCAAGATCATCGAGATCGCCGGCGAAGAAGGCGACATGGTCTCGATCGGATCGATGCTGGTCGTGATTGAGGTCGAGGGCGAGGTGCCCGACGACGTCATGGAAGAGAACCAGGCCGCCGCGTCGGAGGCTGCGCCGGCACCCGCGCCGAAGGCCGAGACCGTGGAGGAGCGCATCGAGGTGGAAAACCCCGATGCTTCCGACGCCGACGACGCGCTCGCTGCCGATCCCGAACCCGAGCCGCTTCCGGCTCCAACCCCGGCGCCAGAGCCAAAGGCGTCGGCAAAGGTGCTCGCCACGCCTGCCGTGCGCAAGCGCGCGAGGGATCTCGGCGTCGATCTCGGCCAGGTGAAGCCTTCTGAAGAAGGCCGGGTTCGCCACGGCGATCTCGACCAGTTCCTCTCCTATAATTCCGGCTATGGTGCCGCTGCCAAGACCCGTCAGGACGAGGAAAGGAAGGTCATCGGCATGCGCCGTCGCATCGCCGAGAATATGGCTGCATCGAAGCGCAACATCCCGCATTTCTCCTATGTAGAGGAATGCGACGTCACCGATCTGGAGGTGTTGCGGGCACAGCTCAACGACAGCCGGGGTGACAAGCCCAAGCTGACGATCTTGCCGCTGCTCATCACGGCGATCTGCAAGACGCTGCCCGATTTCCCGATGATCAACGCGCGGTACGATGACGAGGCGGGCGTGGTGACGCGTCACGGCTCCGTCAACATGGGCATGGCGGCGCAAACCGATGCGGGACTGATGGTCCCAGTGATCAAGGACGCGCAGGCGAAGAACCTGTGGCAGCTGGCGAACGAGATTGCGCGCCTCGCCGATGCCGCGCGCAACGGCACAGCCAAGAAGGAAGAGATGGAGGGCGGCACGCTGACTGTCACCTCGCTCGGCCCGCTTGGCGGCGTAGCGACGACGCCGGTTATCAACCGTCCCGAAGTCGCGATCATCGGCCCGAACCGGATCATAGAACGTCCGATGTATGTGAAGGGCGGCGATGGTGTGGAGCGGATCGAGAAGCGCAAGCTGATGAACATCTCGATCAGCTGCGATCACCGTGTGGTCGATGGCTGGGATGCCGCCAGTTTTGTCCAGGCGCTTAGAAAGCTGCTTGAAACGCCCGCGTTGATCCTGGTCGATTGATCCGGGAAGGCTGGAGTATGAAACGCGACAGCCGGATCGACGACTACATCGCCAGCGCGCAGCCTTTTGCGCGCCCCATTCTCGAGCATTTGAGGCATCTCGCCGCGGAGGCGATCCCTGACGGGCAAGAGGGGATAAAATGGCGCATGCCGCACTTCATGCTCAATGGGAAAAACGTCGCGGGCATGGCCGCGTTCAAGGCGCATTGCGCATTCACCGTCCATGGTGAAGACCGAAGTGAAGGTGACGGGATGGGCCAGTGCGGGAAGATCACCGGGCTCGACGATCTGCCCGCTGACAGTGAACTCGTGGTGCGCATGCGGGCTGCAGTGGATCCGGCTTGATGCGGTTGCCGAAGCCCGCGCCAATTTCGATGCCTTCGCTCCGTCCTATCGCCGCGACTACATCGAATGGATCACCGGGGCGAAGCGTGAGGCAACGCGCGTCAGCCGGATCGAACAAGCGGTGGAATGGATTGCTGAAGGCAAGAAGCGCCACTGGAAATACGAGGGGTGCTGAAGGCGCCGTACGCGGACCGCTTTGCGTTTGTTCTGCGGCTTCAACACCCTCTTTCAGAACATAGGATTGGCTCTCAAAAAAGGGCCTGAAACTGCATTGACAGGAATCGGACCCTCCACTAGATGCGCGGCTCCCAAGCGGTGCATCGCTTCAAGCGGGTGTAGCTCAGTTGGTTAGAGTATCGGCCTGTCACGCCGAGGGTCGCGGGTTCGAGTCCCGTCACTCGCGCCACTTGGGAGAGTTTTCGAAAAGGCCTGCCGTATGGTGGGCCTTTTTCTTTTGGGCATCCCGAACGATGATTGGCCACAGCCCGGAGGGCCGGTCGCTAGCGGTCCTCTCAGCTGGCAATGGCGCCGCCGCGATCACGCCGATTTCAGGCTGAGTCTACTTCAGAGAAGGGGTTCGATGGTGGGCGTACCAAGGTTCGAACTTGGGACCCCTGCGATGTCAACACAGTGCTCTACCACTGAGCTATACGCCCACGCTATCGATTGCGCCGCAAGTGCGGCAGGCGCGCCCTTTAGCGAGGCTGGCCGGGGCGTGCAAGGGGCAAACTTGGGGTAAATTCAAACGCGCGCGCTGATTCTTTCTTCGAGCACGCGCTCGACCTCCATCACGAGGTCGCGCAGGTGAAACGGCTTGGACAGCACCTTGGCATGCGGTTGTTCGCGACTGGCCTTCAGGGTAACCGCTGCGAAGCCTGTAATGAACATCACTTTCGTGTGTGGACTGATCTCGTTGCAGCGCTGCGCCAGTTCGATTCCGTCCATTTGCGGCATCACGATATCCGACAGCAGCAGGTCGTAATGATCGTCTTCGAGCAGGGGCACGGCATTGGTCCCACGATCGACCGAATCCACCGCATAGCCCGCATTGACAAGTGCACGCTCGAGATAGGTGCGCATGGCCTCGTCGTCTTCGGCAAGCAGGATACGTCTCTGGTCTCCGTCGTTCATGGTAACGCGATAGCGCGATTGGCTTAACAAATCAGCAGCGAGATTCAGTTTGTCCCTGCATGGCGCAATTCGCTTCCGCAAAAGAGATCCGGGCGTTAAGGTTAATGCATATGGCCGATGATGCGATCGATCCTAACCTGCAGCCCGCGCCGCGCGAGTTTCCTTTCGAGATCGACCAGTCGGGCAATTCGGCCTTTCCCATCCTGATTGCCGCCCCCCACGGGGGCAAGGCATATTCCGAAGAATTGGTCGACAACTTGCGCAACTGCGATGCGCTGCTTCGGCTCGAGGATCGCCATGTCGATCTGCTCGCACGTGAAATCCGCGCGCTGACAGGCGTGTCGACGATCATCGCGACGGCTCCGCGCGCGCTGGTCGACCTCAACCGCGCGCCCGATGACGTCGACTGGGGCATGGTTGCGGGGCTCAAGCTGACACGTCCGCGAAATTCGTTAGCCAATCGCCGCGCGCGCAATGGTCTCGGCCTGATACCGCGCCGCCTACCGGGGCAGGGCGAACTGTGGAAACGGCCGCTCGCCCGGGCAGAGTTGGACCGCCGGATATCCGCCATTCATGCGCCCTACCATGCGGCCTTGTCCCGAGCATTGATGCAAATTCGCGATATCTGGGGCGCTGCACTGCTCATCGACCTGCATTCAATGCCACCGCTGCGCAAGCGTCATTCGGACGAAGTGAGGGCCGATTTCGTTTTGGGCGACCGGTTCGGTGCGAGCTGCGATGGCCGCCTGATAGCGGCGGCGCTACGCTATTTCGGCCAGCAAGATAGACCGATCGCGCACAATCGTCCCTATTCGGGGGGCTACGTGCTCGATCGGCACGGCGCGCCACGCGCGGGCATCCATGCCATCCAGTTGGAAGTGTGCCGGTCGACCTATCTCGACCGGCGTTTCGATGCGACCAGTCCGCGCCTGCCTGCGGTGGCACGTCTGCTTTCCGGTCTGATGAGGACTTTGGCCGACGAGACTGCGCAGATTGGCGGCAGCGCGATTTCTCAGGCGGCCGAGTAAGCTCAAGCGGTTCAAAAAAAACCACCTCGTGCAAACGCACGAGGTGGCCAAGGTTCAGGGAGGAGATGCACTTTCGTGCATCAGCCGGCAGGTCATGAGGGGATTACTGCCGGTCCTGTAAAGATGGGGCGTTCGCTCCGCCATTTCAAGCGTCGCAATCGCTGCCGGTAGCGCTTGGCGCATTCCGGCCACGGTTCGTCGCCAGCGGTCTCAGTTAGCTGCGGGCTGCGGCCCTTTGCCTTGCTGCGCCTGGCGCGCGAAGATGTTGCGCATCAGGTCGAGCGAGAAGATGTGCGCATTGATCAGCACCAGCAATCCGTTCTTGTGCCATTCGGCCAGTTTTTCGGTGCTGACGTCGCGCAGCTTTTCCTGATCGACCATCTTGAAACCACGATAGACGAAAGGCTGCTCGCGTCCTTCCTGCTGGATTGCCACTTCGCCATCCATCAACAGGTCGTTGCTCTTGAGCTCTTCAAGGAAAGACTGCGTGCGCTGCGCGGCCTGCTCGAAATGCTCGCAGAACTCGAGGATGCGCTTTGTGGCTTCGCTCGGCTGGCCTGCGTCATCGAACAGTAGTTCGCCTTCGTCGAATTCGCCGACCGCATCGGACGTCGGGTCGAACATGAGCGACAATTCCGTCGAATCCTGCTGCAGGCGTGCAAGCATGAAAGGATAGCGGCGCACATAGGCGGGGAGGTACACGGGCTCGGTGACCTTGCCCTTGTCGTCGACAAAGGTGTTCACGCCCTCGTTCAGACCCATCAGCGCCAGCGGCAGGGGGTTGTCGCCCGAGGAGAATACGATCGGGAAACTCCGCTGCGCTTGCACGAACTCATCGACGGTCAGCGGAATGGCATGCGCGTCCGAAAGCCAGGTCGCGCTGTCAATCGAGCGCGTGCGATATTTCGCGTGATCCTGGCTGTTCAGCGGCATCAGGTCGTTGAAGAACAGGGGCAGTTGGGGCTGCTGGGGCGCGCTCGCCATGAAATCTCTCCGGAAATTAAGTCACTGTTTGCGGGAATGGCGGGCATCCAGGATACCGCCGGTATCAGAAGCTGCGCGCCTTAGGCGGTCGGGCTGTTTTTCGCAAGCGGCAGGAGCTTGCCCGGATTGAGCAGTCCGAGCGGATCGAGGGCCGTCTTGACCGCGCGCATCACCGCGAGTTCGGCGGGATTTGCCAGTCGCGCCAGCTCGTCCGTTTTCAGCTGACCGATGCCGTGCTCCGCGCTGATCGAACCGCCCCAGTCGGTGACCCTGTCGTGGACGAAAGCGCTGATCGTCTTGCCCTGTATCTCTTCCCATTCGCCGCGGACCGATCCTGCGGGCGCCAGCACGTGGAAATGCACATTGCCATCGCCCAGATGGCCGAAGGCGATGGCCTTCGTGCCGGGGAAACGCTGCTCGACTTCGGGGGTGACTGTCTCGACGAACGCAGCCATTTTCGCGACCGGGACAGAAATGTCATGCTGCATTGCCGGGCCGATCGCCCGCTCAGAAGGCGAAATGCTTTCGCGCAGGGTCCAGAACGCTTCGGCCTGCGCTTCGCTCGACGCGATTGCAGCATCCTCGAGCAGGCCTTTGTCCATTGCGGAAGCGAGGACGCTCTCTAGGTCAGGCTTGGCCTCCCCGTCCGACACCACTTCCACGAGTGCATGCCAGGCGTGCGCCCCGGTCAGCGGCGACCGCGCAGCGGGAAGATAACCAAGCACTGCATCGAGGCTATGCAGCGGCAGCACCTCGAAGCCTTCGAGCTGTTGGCCCATCGCGGCTTCGCAATGGAGCAGCAGTTCGCGCGCCTGCGCAATCGAGGCGAGGCCGATCCAGGCCACTTGCCGGTCCGCAATGGCCGGGACGAGACGCAACGTCGCGGCCGTCACGATTCCCAGCGTCCCCTCCGAACCGATCAGCAGTTGCTTCAGGTCGAAACCACGATTGTCCTTCGTCAGCGGATCGAGCGTCCCGATGATCGAGCCGTCGGCCATGACCGCCTCCAGCCCGCCGATGGTGGCAGAACCCTTGCCGCCCAGCGTCAGCGGAAATCGCAGGCCACTAGCTCGTGCTGCCTCATGCAGAGTCTGCAAGACGACGCCCGCCTCGCATACGGCTTCGCGCGTATCCGAGTCGATCGACCGGATGGCGTTCATCCGCCGCAGCGAGAGGATGATCGCGGTTCCGCTCGCATCGGGCGTTGCGCCGCCCGACATGCTGCTATTCCCGCCTTGCGGCACGATCGGCACGCCATAGCGCGCGCAAAGGCACACGAGCGCGGCGACGTCGGCAGTCGATTCGGGCGAAGCCAGACCGATAGCGCGCCCGCGAAACCGCCCGCGCCAGTCGGTCAGCCACGGGAGCATATGGTCCGCATCCTCGCTAAACCCGAACTGCCGCACCTCGCGTACGAAATCTTCATTCGGCGATGACATGTCTGCCTTATTGCCACAGCTTGGCCGCCTTGCGCCACTGTTGCCAATCGCCTTGCGGGAATTAAGCCGATATTCAAATGGCGGTCCGCAAGGTTATGGCAACGAGCTGCAACCGGCCGGTGCGAACGCAGACAGGGAGCCGAATTCGAACGACAATGGCAAGTATGACTGCCTTTCTCGCGCCATTGGCGCTGGTCTTGCCGATGGCGGTAGTGGGCGCGGATACGAGCACGTCCGTTGTTCGTGAGCCGTTTGAGAAGGTTTGTCGCCAGTCCCGTCCGTCAGAACGCGGCATTTCCAGTCTGCCCCTGTCGGCAGAGGCGCCCGGTTGGGAACCGATTTTCAAATCTGTCGAGCCACCGGTCGCCAATCAGGTCCGGATTGAACGGAGAATTATTCTGCGCGTTTCGCCGGCACGTGCACCGATACGTCAGACGTTGACGGCGCAGGGCTTCGCGCCCCAGCAGAGATTGAAACTGGTGGAAAAGCGGTTTGGTGACTGCGTGGATGCGAATCGCATCGCCGGAGTCGCGGACCGCGGCGACCGGTTGCTGGTTTATCTGCGCGATCGTCAGCTGCTCACCGCACGGCTCGAAAAAGGCTGTAGTCCGCGCGATTTCTATCAGGGCTTCTACATGGAACGGTCCGATGATGGTAAACTTTGCGTGGAACGCGACCGCTTAATGAGCCGTACCGGAGCGAAATGCCAAGTGAAGCGTCTGCGCCGGCTTGTGGCCGAACGCGACGACTAATCGCGCTTTTCCTTGACTTCGTCGCCCCATTTCGCAAAGGGCGCACTTCGTAAGGCTGCGAGTTGCGCGGCCTTTTTCGCTTTTCCGCAATCGCAGGGGCAATTGAAAGCCGCATGAGTTTCGCCGATCTCGGCCTTTCCGAAGACCTGCTCAAGGCAGTGGAGGCGGCTGGTTACACAGAGCCGACGCCGATCCAGAAGCAGGCGATTCCCGCTGTTCTGATGATGAAGGATATCATCGGAATTGCGCAAACCGGTACGGGGAAGACTGCCAGCTTCGTTCTGCCCATGATCGACATCATGGCGAGCGGACGTCGACGCGCGCTCATGCCGCGCAGCCTGATCCTCGCGCCGACGCGCGAACTTGCTGCTCAAGTTGCCGAGAATTTCGAAAAGTATGGCAAGAACCACGATCTCAAGCTCGCGTTGCTGATCGGCGGGGTGCAGATGGGTGACCAGGTCAAGGCACTAAACGATGGCGTCGACGTTCTTATCGCCACGCCTGGCCGCTTGATGGACCTGTTTGAGCGGGGCAAGATCCTCCTGAACGGATGCGAACTCCTCGTGATCGACGAGGCGGATCGCATGCTCGATATGGGGTTCATACCCGATATCGAATTCATCTGCAGCAAACTGCCCGAATCAAGGCAAACGATGCTGTTCTCGGCCACGATGCCGCCGCCGATTGAGAAACTGGCGAAGAAATTCCTCAAGGCGCCAAAGCGCATCGAAGTGAGCCGTGCGGCCACCACGAACAAGGACATCACGGCGTTCAAGATCCCTGTGCAGCCGCGAAAGAAGCGCGAAACGCTGCGCTGGCTGTTGAATCACGACCATGTCGAAACCGCGATTATCTTTGCCAATCGCAAGACGACGGTGCGCGAACTCAACAAGAGCCTTCAGCGGCATAACTTCCGCAGCGGCGAAATTCATGGCGATATGGACCAGACGAGCCGCCTGCGCGAACTCGACCGGTTCAAACAGGGCGAGATAAACATCCTGGTCGCGTCCGACGTGGCTGCGCGCGGTCTCGACATCAAGGGCGTAAGCCACGTCTTCAATTTCGACACGCCGTGGCACCCGGATGATTATGTGCACCGGATCGGTCGGACAGGAAGGGCAGGGGCGAAGGGTCGCGCGTTCACCTTCGTTACCGATGACGATGCCGAAGCGATTGCCAATGTCGAAAACCTGACGGGATCGGAAATCCCGGTCTTCGGCAAAAAGGACGTACGCGTCGATCTGGTCGAACGCGACGGAGAGGTTTCGTCACCCCGCCGCACCGATAGTGAAGAAGGTGAGCCTGCTCGCAAATCACCGCGCAAGTCGCGCGAGCAGTCTGATGCGAAACCGTCGCGGAAGCCGCGCAGACGTTCGGACGATGACGAAATTAGTCAGGTCGGCGAGTGGAATGGCCCGCAGCCTTCCTTCTTGTCCGTATCCGCAAGCTGATTTCCACCTAGCCTTCTTCGCGTTTGACGAAACTGTCGAGCACGCGCTTCGTCCCAGCTTTCTCGAACGCAATTTCCAGCTTGTTTCCTTCCTGTCCGGTGACGGTTCCATAACCGAATTTGTCGTGGAACACCCGTGCGCCGATTGCGATGTCGCTGCGCGGCTTGGCGGCAAAACTTGCTGCGCTCCTGTCGGGTTCGGCCAAGCGTTTTTGGCTCGTATCATAGCCACTTGCCAGGGCTCGCTGCCATCCCGGGCCGCGTGCGCCGGAACGGTCCGGGCGCTCGCTCGATACGTGAGCGAACGGGTCATCATGCTCGCTCCAGTTAGCCTGCCAAAGTGACGCGCCACCCGACATGGTGGTTTCGCGCTTGACGAATTCGTCTGGCAGTTCATCGACAAAGCGACTGGGAATGGAGCTTGTCCATTGGCCGTAAATGCGGCGGTTCGCTGCATGGAGTATCGTGCAACGACGCTTGGCACGGGTGATGGCGACATAGGCAAGCCGGCGTTCTTCCTCTAGGCTGGCAAGGCCGCCCTCGTCGATCGCCCGCTGGCTCGGAAACACGCCTTCCTCCCAGCCGGGCAGAAAAACGTGATCGAACTCCAGCCCCTTGGCCGCGTGCATCGTCATGATGGTGAGCTTCTCTCCATCGTCGGCACGATCATTGTCCATGACCAGGCTGACGTGTTCGAGGAAATCCCCAAGCGTCTCGTATTCTTCCATTGCCCGGGCCAGTTCGGTGAGATTCTCCAGTCGGCCAGCGCTCTCTGCGTTGCGATCCTTTTGCAGCATCTCTTCATAACCGCTCTCGGCAATCACCATCCGCAGCAGCTCCGATGGCGTGACCCGGTCCGCTTGTTCCCGCCAATGGACGAACTGGCCGAGCAGGCCGACGAGCGTGTTGCGCGCACGAGCCGGCAACTCGTCGGTGTCAGCCAGATCGAGCGATGCGGCGGCGAGCGGCATCCGTGTCTTGCGCGCATGCCTGCTCATCGCTTCTAGCGTCTTCGCACCGAGCCCCCGTTTGGGCTGATTATATATCCGCTCGAATGCGAGATCGTCGGAAGGTTGCGCGATGACTCTCAGATAGGCAAGCGCATCACGGATTTCGGCGCGCTCGTAAAAACGGAAGCCGCCGACGATACGATAGTTCAAACCGATCTGGATGAACCGATCTTCGAATTCGCGAGTCTGATACTGCGCGCGCACCAGAATAGCGACCTCGTCGAGCGGCGCACCCTCCGCCTCCAGGCGCTCGATGTCTTCACCCACGCGACGGGCTTCTTCGGGCGCATCCCACACGCCTATGACGCGCAGCTTCTCGCCGGCTGGCAACTCGGTCCACAGCGTCTTGCCAAGACGTTCGCTGTTTTCCCCGATCAGTCCGGATGCGGCAGCGAGAATTTGCGGAGTGGAGCGATAGTTCTGCTCTAGTTTGATCACCTTCGCTCCGGGAAAGTCTCTTTCGAAGCGTAGAATGTTCGCAACCTCCGCGCCACGCCAGGAGTAGATCGACTGGTCGTCGTCTCCTACCACGCAGATATTCTTGCGATCCTGGGCGAGCAGGCGGAGCCAGAGATACTGGACCTGGTTGGTGTCCTGATATTCGTCAACGAGGATGTATTTGAACCGCTTCTGAAACTGCTCGAGAACGTCATGGTGCTGGCGAAAGATGTTGAGCATGTGCAGCAACAGATCGCCGAAATCGCAGGCGTTCAGCGCCTTCAGCCGATCTTGATACAGCGCGTAGAAATGCGACCCCTTACCGTTGGCATAGGCCTCGTTTTCCACGGCATCGAGGTCTCCCGGATTAAGCCCGCGGTTCTTCCACCTGTCGATGAGCCCGGCCAGTTGACGTGGAGGCCAGCGCTTTTCGTCAAGGTCCTGTTCGCGGATCAGCTGTTTGAGCAGGCGCAGCTGATCGTCGGTGTCGATGATCGTATAATTGCTCTGCAGCCCGACCAATTCGGCGTGACGACGCAACATGCGTGCGCCGATCGAGTGAAAAGTGCCGAGCCACGCGCTTTATTGGTGAAAGTCACGCATAGGATCTCGCTGGGCCAGGCTCGTCGCGTTGCGATGAGATGTGCCAAACGCGCGGTGAGCGCCGCGGTCTTGCCTGTGCCTGCTCCAGCCAGCATCAGCACCGGTCCCTCGGTAGCCAACACCGCCTCCCTTTGCGGTTCGTTGAGCATGGCGGCGTAGGGAGGAACCCCCGCATTTCCGGGATTTTCGGCAGTGCTGGGAAGGTCTCGCATGATGTCGGAACAGCTAGGGAACAAGGCGCTCTTGCACAAGTCCCGCACAAAAGGTTGCAACGGAACAAACCGCTGACACCCTGCGTATTCTAGCCAATGCAACCCTTTAAGGAGAGCAATCGTGAAACGTATTATGCTGGCCAGTGCCGCAGCGCTGGCATTCACCGCAACTCCCGTCATTGCGCAGGACACCGTCGCTGTCGATGCGGAAGGCAACACCTACGTCCTGACCGACGATCAACAGGTTATGTATGATGCCTGGCCGACCGACCGGCAGACAGCATACGAGACATGGCCCGCAGGTATCCAAGAATACTATTGGACGCTCGACCCTGCCCAAGGCGAAGGCTGGTGGGTACTCACCGATGATCAGCGCGTCCGGATTTACGAAATGACGCCCGAACAGCGTGCTCAGGCATGGACTGCGATAGCCAGCCAGATGAACGGCGCTCCTGTGACAGCACCTGCCGGCACGACTCCTGTGGAGGCGGAGACAACCACCGTCGCAAGGACGACTTCGGGCACTTCGCCGCGCTTTGTTCGCGGTGAGGTAGCGCAGAATGCGCCCACGCGCAGCAATGCCGATGGCGAATATCCTCCTTGCAAGGGCGATATGACAGACGGCTGCGTCAATCCGCGGGAAGCCGGACTCAATTACGGTAACCGTCCATTGCAATATTGGCCAGGACGCCCCGCGAGCGAAATCGACGAACCGCTTCCGGCAGAAAAGCCTGACGAGGATTAAGGTCAACCATTCGTCCGATCCGCCAGCGCACCTGGTGGTGACGCTTGGAAGGGCAGGGCCGTTTCGCGGTCCTGCCCTTTTTTCTTCAACTGGGATAAAAACTTAAGCCGGTAAATCAATCTGCCCCGATTTCGCCACATTCCCCGCCCAGCCGTGCTGCGGCAAAGACCGGAATTGGGTACCGCTCTTGTTGTGCAAGTGATTGATCGCCAATCTCTTTGTAACACGCTGACAAGGTATTGAAGTTTCACTTCGGTAATGTTCGCAAGAACAATCAGCGTAAGGGAAAACAAGGAGAATCCCATGCGAATTCCTACGATCCTCGTTCCTGTCGCTGCTTTGACATGTGGAGCCGCGTCGGTGATGGCGCAGGATGCGCCGCCCGCCGAAGCGACCACACCCACGCCGGCCACTGGTACTTTGACGGCCGAACAACAGGCCGAACATGATCTGTGGACGCCGGACCAGCAGGCGCAATATGCCGCCTGGCCCGCCGATGTGCAGGGCTATTACTGGGCGCTGTCCGCCGATCGGCAAAGCCTGTTCTGGCGCCTGTCCGACGAAAACAAGGTGACGATTACCAATCTGCCCGCCGAACAGCAGGAGATGGCTTGGTCGCAGGTTGAAGCTCAGGCTGCAGGTGCACCAGCGCCAGCAACGCAGCCAACGGCTCAGCCTACGGCAGACGCTGAGGTCGTCGATGAGAGCGCTGCCGACGAGCCGATGTAGTCGGCCAAAGACTCATCATGCCTGCGCGGCAAGGCGAAGCAACGTGAGCTTCGCCTTGCCGACGCGTCTTTCTGCTTCGATCGCCAAACTCTTGATCGAGATGTCTTCCTGAAAACCCGTCTCGAGCGCGATCCAGCTAGCCGGTCCGATCCAGCCGAGCCGCAGCATGCGATCGAGCGCCACCGCGCCGGCACCCGTCTTGTAAGGCGGGTCGAGCAGGATAAGATCGTGCGGTGCCTTGGCAGGACCGAGGCTCATGACCGAGCCTTGCTGGACAGTCGAGCGCTGCCGCGCATCCAACGCTTCGATGTTGCTGCGGATCGCTGACACGGCGCTGCTTTCCTGTTCGACGAACAGGCAATGTCCTGCGCCGCGCGAGAGCGCTTCCAGCCCGAGCGCACCCGATCCTGCAAACAGGTCCAGAACCGACAGATCTTCGAAGCTTCCTATCCGGCTCGACAGCATGCTGAATAGCGTTTCGCGTGTCCTGTCAGCCGTAGGGCGTGTCGATTCGCCTTTCGGTGCAACGAGCTTGCGTCCGCGCCAGTCGCCCGCAATGATTCTCATTTGCGGGTGCGATCCAGTTGTCGCCTGAAGCTTTCGACATCGCCCCGCCTGATCTCGACTGCCTGGCCGCGTGGCAGGTCTGCCAGTTCGAACGGTCCGTAGGCGATCCGCATCAGCCGGTTCACCTGAAGGCCGAGGTGCTCGAGCACTCTGCGCACCTCACGATTTTTTCCTTCTGTCAGTGTCAATTGAATCCACCGGTTCTTGCCCGAACCTCTTTCGAGATCGGCTTCGATCCGGCCATAGCGGATGCCGTCGACCTCGATCCCCTCGATCAGTTCGTCGAGCTGGGCCTGCGAAATGTCTCCGAATGCGCGCGCGCGGTAGGTGCGCGGCACGCCCGATCGGGGTAGTTCCATGGCGCGTTTCAACTCGCCGTCATTGGTCAGCAACAATAGCCCTTCGGTGTTGAAGTCCAGGCGACCGACCGGCATCACGCGCCCGGCCGATTTGGGAAGCGCATTCCGCAGGGCGGCGTAGATGGTCGGGCGTCCCTTCGGATCGCGTTCGGCCGTGAGTAAACCAGCGGGCTTGTGGAACGCGAACAGGCGGGTTTCTTCCGCCTGTTCGACCGGCTTGCCGTCGACGGTTACACCGCGGAGGTCCTTCAGCTTGACCGCCGGCGTATCGAGCACCTTGCCTTCGATCGCCACACGCCCGTCGGCAATCATGCGTTCGACTTCGCGCCTGCTGGCAATGCCGGCACGCGCCAACAGTTTGGCGATGCGGTCGCCGTCTTCCGGAAGTCGATTGTCTGGCATGGCGCGGCCTCTACACACTTCGCGGGAGAAGCGAAAGCCGCGTCTGCAGGGTCAATTCGCGGACCGCAAGGCCTCCTCGACTGTTTCGTGATAGCGCCGCACGCCGCTTTCGAGCGTGCCCAGAGTCAGTTCTGGCACGCCTCCGCTTTCCAGCCCCTGCTGCCCCAGTTCGGCAGCCCGGAAATCCTCGCTGGCAAAGACGCCACCATCGAGCAGGGCCCAGCTGCGTTCCCAATGGTCGCGCGCCTTGTCGGTTGCCGGAAGTTCGGGGATGAGCATGAAGTCTTCGACCAACGTGCGATCATGCGACTGTGGCATGAGCACCATCAGATTGATGTAATCGGGGCTGGGAATGACAAGCGCGCCCGGCAGCAGCTGATAGGCAAAGGTCACGACACGCCGCAGCTGCGTCATGTCGTTCAGATCGATACCATCCATCTCCTCCAGCCTGCCAACGGCACTGCGGGCGTGCGGGCCGATCATGTCGCCACTGGTGATGCCGTCCTTGAAGAATGGCCCGATCGTCTGCGCATGAAGCCGCGTGACGTGATAGCTTTCCAGGAAAGCATCCATGATCAGCTTCCAGTTTGCTGCGACTGTGTGCGTCTTGCGGCGGAACAACACATTGATGCCCATGCCGAGAGCAGAGAAATCCTCGCCCAATTTGCTGGCGAAGGTGAAATCCGCGGCGTCCTCCCGTGGGCAGAACCAGATGACCCCACCGGCCTCGATCGAAGGCAGCTCGATCAGGCCCATCTCATCCTTGTCGAGGTGCGGAAAGGTGTCGGGGCGCGGCAAAGCGAGCAGACGCCCGTCCACCGAATAGGTCCAGGCATGGTAAGGGCAGACCAGCTTCTTCGTGCAGCGGATTTCGTCGCCTTCGACCAGCCGCGTCCCGCGATGGCGGCAGACATTCAGGAAAACATGCGCGGTCCCATTCGCATCGCGCGTGATCAGCAACGGACGACCGGTGCCGTCGTGCGGAACCGCCATGCCGGGATCGGGCAGCAAGGCCGAAGGACAGAGTATCTGCGGCATCCGGTCGAAGATCGCCGCCTTCTCTCGCCGCCAGTATTCGGGATCGGTATAGACATGGGCAGGGACGGTCGTCTGGCCCATGCCGTCGCGCTGGCGATTTTCGGCAATGTCGCGCGCCAGCGCAAGCATTCCCGGTGTCGGCCGCAAAGCGAAGTTTTCTGTGTCGACAGCGTTCATCGGCGCTTTCCTATGGCCCTATCCCGCGGCTAGTGTCGCAAAAAACGGACCATAACGGAAGGACGCTAGGTAATGGCCGAAGCGGAAGCAGTGAAGAAGAAATCCGCATGGAAGGTGCTGGGTCTGGCGCTGTCCAATCGCAAGACGGGCTTCATGCTGCTGTTCGGCTTTGCCAGTGGTCTTCCCTTCGCGCTGTTTCTGGGCACGCTGTTCGCCTGGTTGACCGAAGCCGAGGTCGATCTGGAAACCATGGGCATATTCTCGCTCATCGGTCTGGCCTATGCCTTCCAGTTCCTGTGGTCGCCACTGATCGACAAGGTCGACATTCCGTTGCTGCGCAAGCTGGGCAAGCGCAAGCAGTGGATCGTGCCGATGCAATTGCTCCTGGGCGCAATCCTCGTGACCATGAGCCTGCTCGAGCCGCGCAGCCAGCTCGGCATGTTCTCGCTGCTCGCCGGGATCGGTGCCTTTGCAAGTGCGACGCAGGACATTGCCATCAACGCCTGGCGCATCGACGTTGCCGATGAAGTAGCGACGATCGATATCCTGTCGACCGTTTACCAGATGGGATACCGGCTTTCGTCGCTCGTCGGCGGCGCTCTCGGCCTGGTGATCGCGGCGCGGATCGGATGGCCCGAAACCTATATGATGATGGGTGGGATCCTGCTCGCGACGGGGGCGATCGGCCTGCTCGCGCCCAATGCCGACGGCGACGGCGGTCTGCGCGACGCCGAAGGGGATGAACAGGTCCGCGCGCTGCGCCTTGCAGGCGAGCTGGAGCCGCGAGTCCGCAACCGGGCGCTGGCCTTTGTCGGGCTGTTGTGGGCGGGGGCCATCGGCGTCGTGCTGACCTTCATGATCATGTCGATGACCTATGCGCCCGAAGACCGGCCCAATCCCACCGACTTCACGCTCAATTGGGGGCCGTGGATCATTGTCGCGACGATCGTCCTGCCCGCGCTCATCGCCGGGTGGCTCGCGGCGCAGAAGCGGGAAGGCCGCCACCTCCTGACAGAAGACGCGCCGCCCGCCACCGGCAATGCCTTTGCGCTCGACCATCTGTACCGGGCGCTCGTACTCCCGCTGGTCGAGTTCGTCGGACGCATGGGCTGGTCGCTGGTGCTGATCCTGGCGGTCGTGCTCACCTATCGCATCTGCGATGCGATCTGGGGCACGTTTGCCTATCCTTTCTATCTCGGCGAACTCGAGTACACCAATGACGACGTCGCATTCGCCTCGAAGTTTTTCGGAGTCGGGGCGATCGTTGCAGGGCTTGCGCTGGGCGGGCTCATGCTCACCGTCATCGGTCGTATGCCGACCCTGCTGATTGGCGGCCTGCTCGCGGCGCTCACCAATCTGCTCTATGCCGACATGGCGGTGGGCGGAGCCAACATGCAGGCGTTCAGCGATGCGGTCGGCTTTACCTATCTGATCGAGCAGGTGCCGGTGATCGGCGATGCCGACCTTGCCAAGCTGACGATCACCATCGCTTTCGAGAACCTGGCGATCGGCATTGCCGGTGCGGCCTATGTCGCCTGGCTGTCCTCTATCGTGTCGAAGAAATTCAGCGCGGTCCAGTATGCGCTGCTGTCGTCGCTGACGCTGCTGGTCGGCACGCTGGGTCGCGGCGCGCTTGGCGAAATGATCGAGGAGCAGGGCTATTACGATGTCTTCGTCCTGACGACTTTTATCGGCTTCGGTGCGGCGGCACTCGTCTGTCTCGAATGGTGGCGGCAGAGCCGGGCGAAGGGCGATGCTGGTATCGTTGCTCCCGAAGTCGGGGAAACCGTCCCCGCCGAGTGATCATCGGGGCGCCTGCCCGTTGAGGCGCAGGACCTCGCCAGCGAGATAGAGCGAACCCGCAACCAGCACGGGCAGCCCGTCATTGGGCAGCGCGGCGAGGGCCGATGGGACATCATCCGTGGCCTGCGCATCGGGACCAAATCGTGCGGCGGGATGCCAGTCGTGACCCGGCACCGGGACGACGGTGATGCTGGCAATGCTCTGCGATAGCGGTTCGACCAGTGCGGCGGGGTCCTTCGCCTCCAGCATGCCGATGACCAGGTGCAGCCGCTTGCCCGCGAATTGCCTGCCGAGTATCGCACCGGCCGAGGGATTATGCCCCCCGTCGAGCCAGATTTCGCGGTTCCCCGCCAGGGGCCCGGGAGAAAGCCGCTGGAGCCGCGCGGGCCAGACGGCTTCGGTCATGCCACGCGCGATGGCCTCGGGCGAGACCTTAACGAGGTCCTGGTGCCGCAGGATTGCGACAGCCAGCGCGGCGTTTTCCGGCTGGTGCGGGCCGGGGAGGTTGGGGAGGGGTAGGGAAAGCTCTCCAAGGCGGTCCGCATAGAGCAGGCCGGTGGGAGTGACCTCCGCCGACCAATCGCGCCCGCGCACAGCCAGCGTCGCGCCACTGCGCTCCGCTGCCGCGCTGATCTGCTCTGACGCCGCACCGGGATAGTCGAACGTCACCAGCGGACGCCCCGGTTTTGCAATCCCCGCCTTTTCGAATGCAATCCGGGCGAGCGGCACTTCGGGCGTGCCCTCTTCGGGTGCGAGGAGGAAGCGTTCGTGATCGATCCCGAGCGCTGCAATCCCGCAGGCGGCGAGCACGTCCGGCTCCAGCACATTGGTGGCGTCGAACCGTCCGCCGAGTCCGACCTCGACGACGCAGGCATCGGCGGGAACGCGCGCGAATTCGGTGAAGGCGGCGGCAATGGTGACCTCGAAGAAGCTGGGATTGAGATCCGCTCCCACCTCCAGCACCTCGGCCAGCAATTCGGCCAGCCGCTCGTCGGAAATCAGCGCGCCCGCCACGCGGATGCGTTCATTATAGCGCACCAGATGCGGGCTGGTGGTGACGTGCACCTTGTAGCCTTGCGCCTCCAGCATCGCGCGCAGAAAGGCGCAGGTTGATCCTTTGCCATTCGTGCCCGCGACGTGGAAAACCGGGGGCAGCCGATGATGCGGGTTGCCGAGACGATGGAGCACTGCGCGAATCGTATCCAGCCCGAGCCTGCCATCGGGCACGCTCAGGTGGGCCAGCCGGTCGAGCTGGGCCTTCACCTGCGGATGATCGGACGTGGCAAAATCCCTCAAGCGCCGCTCCTGCTCCCGGTCGAAAGTTCACTCAAAGTTCACTCGAAAACCGCAAGCCAACCCGTTGTTATTGCGGATTGGCTTCCAAAACGCCTGACGGTTCCCGATAGGTCCCTGGTTCCGTAACCCAAGCACGCATCTGGCACGGTAGGAAACCGAAATCCGCCGCGGCGGTAAAAGCGGAGCTACGCCGCCTTCGCTGGAGCGAGGTAGTCGAGCAGCGTCGCCAGCATGTCCTTCAGTTCGTGGCGGTGGACCACCATATCGACCATGCCGTGCTTGTGCAGGTACTCGGCGCGCTGGAACCCGTCGGGCAGTTGCTCGCGGATGGTGTCCTGGATCACGCGCTGGCCGGCAAAGCCGATGAGGGCGCCCGGTTCGGCAATCTGGACATCGCCGAGCATGGCGTAGCTGGCCGTGACCCCGCCCGTGGTCGGATCGGTCAGCACGACGATATAGGGCAGCCCCGCCTCTTTCAAGCGGCGGGTCATGACCGTCGCCTTGGGCATTTGCATCAGGCTGAGAATGCCCTCCTGCATGCGTGCGCCGCCCGCGGCGGTCACGACGATATAGGGCGCACGGCGCTCGAGCGCGCGCTCGGCGCCCTGGCAAAAGGCCTTGCCCACCGCCATGCCCATCGATCCACCCATGAAGCCGAAATCCTGCACGCCGACCACCGCCGGACGAGCCTCGATCGCGCCCGAGCCGACCAGGAAGGCGTCCTTGTGCGGGCTCCTGGCGCGAGCTTTCTTCAACCGGTCGGTATATCTGGCCGAGTCGCGGAATTTGAGCGGATCCTCGCGCACGTCGGGGATCGGCAAGACCTCGAAGCCTTCGTCGAGCAACTGACGCAGTCGCTCGTCCGCGCCGATGCGCCCGTGATGGTCGCAGCGCGGGCAGACGTGGCAATTGTCCTCGTATTCCTGCGCGAACACCATCTGCTGGCAGCCGGGGCATTTGACCCAGAGATTTTCGTCGGTGCTCCGCTTGGGCACCCAGGGGAGGTTGTTGCGGACGCGTGTGAACCAGTTCATGCGACCGCCCCTAGTGCAATATGCGCGGCATTGCGAGCCACAGACGATGTATCTACGGCGCGGTCAGCGGGCATTGTGCACCGCCTCCGCCAGGCTCGCGGTGAGCGTGCGAAGATGCGCAGGTGCCTGCGTGCCATGTTCGCCGACCAGTTCGACCAACGCCGAGCCGACGACCACGCCGTCCGCCACCCGGGCGATGTCGCGCGCCTGTCCGGGCGTGCGAACCCCGAAGCCGACCGCGACGGGCAGGTCACTCGCCGCCTTGAGCCGCGCCACTGCATCCTCGATGCTGGTCTGCACCGCCTGCTGCTTGCCCGTGACGCCCGCGACGGAGACATAGTAGAGAAACCCGTCCGACCCTTCGAGCACCTGCGGCAGCCGCTTGGCATCGGTGGTCGGCGTGGCGAGGCGGATGGGCGCGATGCCAAATGAGCGCAAATCTGGTCCCAGCGCTTCATCTTCCTCGGGCGGAATATCGACGCAGATGACGCCATCGACGCCCGCAGCAGCACATTGGCTACCAAACCACTCCGCACCGCGGCGGAGCATGGGGTTTGCATAGCCCATCAAGACGAGTGGAACGTCTTTGTGTCGCTCACGAAACTCGAATGCGAGAGCAAATACGTCGTGCGTGGTGGTTCCCGCTCCAAGCGAACGAATATTCGCCTGCTGGATCGCGGGCCCATCGGCCATCGGATCGGTGAAGGGCATGCCCAACTCGATCACATCCGCGCCGCCCTCGACCAGCGCGTCGAGATTGGCCGCCGTGTCGCCATCGCCTGCGGTGACGAAGCAGACGAGGGCCGGGTGGGGCCTGGAGAAAGCGTTGGAGAGGCGAGTCGGTGTGGGCATGGAGCGGGCTGTCTTCGGTGGTCGGAAAATGGCTGAATAGTGGGAAATGTTACACGTGTTACACGGTCCAGGAGGCGAAATAGGGACGGGCCCCAAGCAAGGGATCGAACCGGTGGTTGGAGAAGGAATTTTGGAGCGTCATGGCTTCAATGTGGCACAAATGCGGTGCTGTAGGACAGCGGAGAGGCGGATCATGGTCGTCTGCCCCTCTCAACTTCGCCTAGTTCGCTTTGCTCACAAGGCTGCGTATCTCTCCCCTGAAGGGGACAGAGCGAAGGTGCGCTATACTTGGCCCCCTCACCTTCATGGGAGGCGGTTGAGGGACGGGAAGGCATCTCGTCGACGATGTGACCAAGCCTTTCCAAAACCCCGTCCAGATTCCCCATCACCTCCGCATTCGAGAACCTGATAACCGTATATCCCTGTTCTTGTAGATACCGGGTTCGTAACGCGTCGTAGCTTTCCCGCCCGGCATGGGTATCGCCATCAACTTCTATCACCAGCTTCGGTTCGTTCGCGGCGAAATCGGCGATGTATTTGCCGATCACTTTCTGTCGGCGAAATTTGATCCCGCGGAAGCGCGAGGCGCGCAGCTCCAGCCAAAGGCGCATTTCCGGCTCGGGCATTTCCTTGCGCATATTCTGAGCATGTCTGAGCGAGGTGGGATGACGCCTGCTCCCACTCCCCTTCAGGGGAGGGGGCTGGGGGGTGGGGGAGTTCACGTTCCATTCCCCTCTCCCAACCCTCTCCCCTGAAGGGGAGAGGGCTTTTTGGCGCTAGTGACAACGCAATCAGTCATTCCCTTCTTCCAAAACTGCTCCGCACCAAGGGCAGAAATTGATAGAGATCATTGAAGAACTGCCGTCATGGACCAAAATGCCATATCGTTCATACTCTGCGACGTACTCGACCAAGCAGTCAGGGCAGTCTGAGCGATCAGGGTGGTCGGGACAAGTTCTCTCGACATTAATCCGCATTATTTCGCAGCATTGCTTTCTCAAATCTCCACTCCCAACCGCTCGGCTACGGTGAAGATGTCCTTGTCGCCGCGTCCGCACAGGTTTGCGAGGATTACGCTGTCTTTCGGCATCTCCTTTGCGCGCTTCGCCACGGCGGCGATGGCGTGGCTGGGTTCGAGCGCCGGGATAATGCCCTCGGTGCGGCAGAGCAGCTGGAAGGCGTCGAGCGCCTCTTCGTCGGTCACGGCGGTGTATTCGACGCGGCCCGTGTCTTTCAGCCAGGCGTGTTCGGGGCCGATGCCGGGATAGTCGAGGCCTGCGCTGATCGAGTGGCCTTCGGTGATCTGTCCGTCATCGTCCTGCAGCAGATAGGTCTTGTTGCCGTGGAGCACGCCGGGGAAGCCGCCGAGCAGGCTGGCTGCGTGTTCGTCGCCATCGAGGCCGTGGCCTGCCGCCTCGACACCGAGCATCTTCACGTCCAGATCGTCGAGGAAGGGGTGGAACAGGCCGAGTGCGTTGGAGCCGCCGCCGATGGCTGCCACCAACAAATCGGGCAGGCGGCCGATGCGGTCCTGCATTTGCTGGCGGGCTTCCTTGCCGATCACGCTCTGGAAGTCGCGGACGAGCTCGGGATAGGGGTGCGGTCCTGCGGCGGTGCCGATGATGTAGAAGGTGTCGTGGACGTTCGCGACCCAGTCGCGCAGCCCCTCGTTCATTGCATCCTTCAGTGTGCCGCGTCCGCTGGTGACGGGGACGACTTCGGCGCCGAGCAGCTTCATGCGGAAGACGTTGGGCGATTGGCGCCGCACATCCTCTGCGCCCATATAGATGACGCAGGGCAAGCCGAAGCGCGCGCAGACGGTGGCAGTGGCGACGCCGTGCTGGCCCGCGCCGGTTTCCGCGATGATGCGCGTCTTGCCCATGCGGATGGCGAGCAGGATCTGCCCGATGCAATTGTTGATCTTGTGCGCGCCGGTGTGGTTGAGTTCGTCGCGCTTGAACCAGACCTGCGCGCCGCCAAGCGCCTCGGTCAGTCGCTCCGCGAAGTACAGCGGGGAAGGGCGGCCGACGTAGTGTTCAAGCAGGTCGTCGAACTGGCGCTGGAATTCGGGATCGGCCTGCGCCGCGCGGTATTCGCGCTCTAGGTCGAGGACCAGCGGCATCAGTGTCTCGGCGACATAGCGCCCGCCATAGTCGCCAAAGTGGCCGCGCTCGTCAGGCATGTTGCGGTAGGTGTTCGGATTGCTCGCCATGCGTCTCCCTTGCCGAGGGTTTGCGGACAAGTCGAGAGAGGCTTTGGTTTCCGCTCGACAAGCCCCATCCGAACCGCCATTCGGCGCGGCCATGAAGGACGATTTCAAACTGCCTGAAGACTGCACGGACATGCGCGAGGTGCGGATCGGCGTGGACACGACCGATCGCGAACTGATGGAACTGCTCGACCGCCGCTTCGGCTACATGCGCGCGGCAGCGCGGATCAAGCAGGATCGTGATGTCGTGCGCGACGAAGCGCGCAAGGCGGAGGTTATCGCAAACGCCCGGTCGGACGCAGAGACGCGCAACCTGCCGCATGAGAAAATTGCGCAAATCTGGGATGTTTTGGTCGAAACCTCGATCGAGTATGAACTGATCGAGTGGGACCGGATCAGGGCCTAGGCATTCGCTCGAGGCTCGATAGGACGCCGCGTAGCGTGCGAACCTCGAGGTGGTTCCAGCCCGGCTTGGTCAGCACGCCGCGTAATGTGCGCCGTGTGGCGTCGGCGCGGGGTTCGGGAAGGAAATAGCCCTTGGGCTCGAGCATGGATTCGAGGTGCGCGATCAGCCCTTCGAGCTCGTCCTGCGGCGCGGGTGGCAGGGTTTCTTCAAGGGTCGGCTGCACGAGCTGTTCTTGCCCTTCGGCGCTGCTCAGGAGAGCCTTCGACCATTCATATGCGCACAGAATCACCGCCTGAGCGAGGTTGAGTGAACCGAATTCGGGGTTGATCGGAACCGTCACGATAGCGCGGGCGAGCGCAACGTCTTCGGTTTCGAGGCCCGAGCGTTCGGGGCCGAACAGGATTGCGCTGCGCCCCCTGGCCGCGGCGATTTCAAGCGTGGCTTCCTCCGGCGTATGGACCGGCTTGGTGACGCCCCGCTTGCGCACCGTGGTGGCGTAGACATGCGCGCAGTCGGTCACTGCCTCGGCGACGCTGTCGAACACTTGCGCCCGTTCGAGGACCACATCGGCACCGGCCGCCGCGGGACCCGCCGAAGGATTCGGCCAGCCGTCGCGCGGTTCGACCAGCCGCATTTCGGTGAGCCCGAAATTGAGCATGGCCCGCGCCGCCTTGCCGATGTTCTCGCCGAGTTGCGGACGGACGAGAACGATGACCGGCGCGCGCGTGTCAGCCGCGCTCATTCGCCGCTTCCTGTACGGTGCTGGCAAATTCCTCGAAATCGCGCGCCTCGCTGAAATCGCGGTAGACGCTGGCGAAGCGGATGTAGGCGACGCTGTCGATCTGGCGCAGGCCGTCCATCACCATTTCGCCGATCCGTTGCGAGGGGATTTCCGCCTCGCCAGCGGTTTCGACCTGGCGCTGGATGCTGCTGACGAGTTGGTCGATGCGATCCTGCGGCACCTCGCGCTTGCGGCAGGCGAGGGCGATCGACTGTTCGAGCTTGCCGCGGTCGAAGGGCTGGCGCCGGTCGCCGCTCTTGACCACGGTCACCTCGCGCAGCTGCACGCGCTCGAATGTCGTGAAACGCGCGCCGCAGCCCGAACATTGCCGCCGGCGCCGGATCGAGGTCGAATCCTCCGACGGACGACTGTCTTTTACCTGGCTGTCGTCATGCGCGCAGAAGGGGCAGCGCATTCAGGGGCGCAGGCGCTTGTAGAGCATGAAACCCGCACCCGCGATGCCGCCGACGATCGGGCCGACCACTGGTAGAATGAATCCTGCCGCAGCGCCGACCGCCGCGCCGGTCAGGACGGGTTTGGTCGAGGGATGGTCGAGCCCGTCCTTCATCATCGCCTTGAATTCGGCTTGCGCGTCGGGAATCAGCTCGTGGTCCTGGTGGCGGTTGCGGGGATCCTGGGGATCGCGGTCGTCCATGTCTGTACTCCTTATCGGCCCGGATAGACGGGGAAG